>DASSHM010000305.1:0-4053 GCA_035692885.1 Occallatibacter sp. | reverse complement strand
CGATCTGGCCGGTGAAATCGTGCTTGTCACCGCCGGCGGAACACGCGAGGCGCTTGATCCGGTCCGATTCTTAGGCAACCGCTCCAGCGGCAAGATGGGCTATGCGCTGGCAGATGCCGCGCTGAGCCGTGGCGCCCGGGTCATTCTCGTCAGTGGCCCCACCTCGCTGCATCCGCCTGCAAACTGCGAGTTCATCAAGGTTACGTCGGCAGGCCAGATGCGTCAGGCAGTGCTTGATCGCATGCCGGAGTGCACCCTGATTATCAAGGCCGCCGCCGTGGCGGACTATCGTCCCGTGAATGTGTCGGGTCACAAGATCAAACGCAGCGGCCCACTCATGCTTGAGCTGGCGCCCACCGAGGATATTCTGGCGGAAGTTGTGCGCCGCCGCCGCCCCGGTCAGTTGATTGTCGGGTTTGCCGCGGAGACTGAGAACCGCATAGAAAACGCGCGCTCCAAGCTCTTGCACAAGGGCGCCGACGCCATCGTGGTGAATGATGTTTCCGGCGAATCGGTTGGAATTGACGCTGACAACAATGCGGCTGCATTTCTTACAGCTTCCAAAGCCATCGAGTTGCCAGAGATGCCCAAGCGAAGGCTCGCCGACCGGATTCTCGACGAGATTCTCACCCTGCGCCGCCCGCGGCCGCTCGTGGTTGAGGCTGATCACGGTGCTGACGCCCAGACCCAGCAGGAGCGCGTGCGGAACCAGTCTGATCCGCCGCCCTCAACGCGCCGCCAGATGATTGTGGAGGGCTGAGGGGTGACGCGACAGCTCGACCCTGAGACCCGGCAGGCCCTTGCAGACCGAATTCGTTTTTATCGTGATCTTGGCCTGACGGAGTTCTACCGCCGCCCCGTCGATCCGGCGCTTACCTTGCAACACGATCCAGAGCGGGATATGCCGCGCTCCAATATGTTGGATTTGCAGTCAAGAGTGGGCACCCAACCGCTGGGGGAAAACCCGCCATCCGTTCAGATGAACCGAAACCCAGAGCAAGTCGATTTCAAGGGAGTCCAGCCAATTCCACCTGATCAACCGCTCACTGGATCATTGGCCGTTGCGCCGGAGATTCCGCAGGCCGGGCGCGAGGACGCGCTCCGTGCGATTCTTGAGGACATTGGCGATTGTACGCGCTGCGCGCTGCACAAAGGCCGCAACAAGCTGGTCTTTGGCGACGGAATTGCCCATGCGCGTCTCATGTTTGTGGGCGAAGGCCCGGGCGCGGATGAGGATGCGCAGGGTCTGCCGTTCGTGGGACGTGCCGGGCAGTTGCTTAACAACATGATTACCGCCATGGGCCTCAAACGCGAAGAGGTTTACATCGCCAATGTGGTCAAGTGCCGTCCGCCCGGAAACCGCACCCCGGAGCCGCAGGAAGCCAACACCTGCTCGCCTTTCCTTATTCGCCAGATTGACGTGGTGCGTCCCGAGGTGCTGGTGGCGCTTGGGGCCACGGCGGCCACCTGTTTGCTGGGGCAGCGCCAGCCTCTGGCCGCGCTGCGCGGCAGGCTCCACTCCTTTCGTGGAGCGAGGCTCGTTGTCACCTATCACCCTGCATATCTGCTGCGCGATCCGCGCCAGAAAAAAGAAGCCTGGGCCGACCTCCAGATCGCCATGCATGAGCTGGGGTTGAAGCCGCCCAGTCGCGCTTGAGGGCTCTAGTCCTTATCCTCGTGGCCGCCCGGCAGCCTGTTTGAACTTGACCCACTTCTCATGCAGGATGCGACCGGTGCATCAGTGCGGCTCCACGCGCTGCAAATCCGGTGGCGAATAGATCCCGAGCTTCATGGATTCGAGAAGGACTTCTCGCGCGTGCGGGTTGAAGGGACTCGACGTTACCAGCGGCCACGGCCCTATGACGGGAATCGACGGTGAAGGCGCGGGATCTTGTGGCGTCGGGTGCTCGAATCGCAACATGGCTTCAACCAACACCTGATTGCGGACATCGATGGCGTGTGCCCCGGCAAAGTCCATGAAGAGGGAGAAGAGAATTGCCGCCGCGACGGCTGAAAGAAAGATCCCGTCATTCAAAAGTGGTCTTCGCCTGGGCTGGACAAATTCTTCAACGATTGCAAACCAGGCAAGAATGACGAAAAGTACGGAATAGATGGTATAGCGGGGCAGCAGGCTCTGTTCGAGCCCGAAATCCGATCGAAGACCTGCGACGCCAATCGATGTTACAAGAAGAAACAGCAGACTGTAGAAGACGGCTGGATTCCGCCGGTAGTACCCGCGGAACACCAGGCTGGCAAAGAACAGGCAGAGGAGAATGCCGAGGATAATACTGCTGGTTTTGAACAGGAAAGCAAATCCCGCGGCGTTGCCCATAAACGAAACGACATAGAGAGGCCGCATGCGCAGAATCACCGAGAACAGCGAACGGTGGGCTGCCGTACTCGAAAGCATGATCGCCGTGCCATGTCCGGACGCTTCTGACAGGATTGCGTGGTAATGGTAGGCGTACATTGCAATGCATCCTGCTGACACGGCAACCCAACCGGCAAGCCGGGCATATCTCCGGCGTAACGCCAGGATGAGCATGCCAATGGGAATCATGATCAGTCCATTTCCATCGGACGAAGCTGCAAGCGCAAGGCATGCAAGGGCGAGCCAGAATGAAGCCCGCTTGGGCTGCAGGAGGAAATAGACCGCGCCCAGAGCGAATGGCAGTACCGGGAGATGTTGCAGTCCTGGTGTAGCCCAGTTGAGCGCATCCCAGTATTGAAGCTGAAACAGAAGCCATGGAACGGGGATGAACCACGCCAGACGTTGAGCGGCATCCTTTTGTCCCGGCAGAAACAGTTTCCAGAGCACGATGGCCAGCAGCAGGATAGTTACGTTGCCTATCGCTCCCAGCAATCTGAAATCAACGTGTCCTCCGAGTGCGAATTGAATCCAGGCCACGCCGTGCATCAGCACGAGTTTGAACTCGGAGTCCTGCCGGGCAATGAGGTATGAGACCTTCGCGCCAAATGGATCAAGTTGAACCATCCTGTTCAGAAAGCCGAGTACCCCGTCATAGTCGTCAAGATAGGGAATATCGAGTCCTCGGGCCGTGAGGAGGGAGTAAAAGATGATTGGAGGAAACGCTACGAAGAGGGCGCAAATGGCGAGCTTGACTCGCGATACTCGGGTTGGCTGTCCGGCATCCGGGTTTGACGCCGATACGACGTGATCGGCCTGATGGCTCATCTGTCACTCCGCACAGCCGGGGCAGCCGGCCGTGCATCCAATCGTTCAGCCCGCCTTCTCCACGATCTCATTGAGGCAGCATTCGCCCTTACAAAGCCTCAGCTGCGAGCCTCGCCGGGTTGGAAGAATTCAATGACCTGCTTTCGTCCAGTTGTCCTGACAGTCGAAGCCGCAGCGAATTTTATCGCCGCGGCGGTTTATAGATGCCTCGTTGCATTGATTTGATGAGTTCCCTCCGCGCTCGCACGTTGAATGACTGTGCGGGATCCTGGTCCAGGCGAAGCTTCACTGCGGGAGCAGGCGATGGCGTCGGGTCGGATGCCGCCGGTTGCTCGAAGGCGGACATCGCGGCAACCAGCGTATCATGGCGCTCATGCACCGCTCTTGCGCCGGAAAAGTCCATGGCAAGCGAAAAGATGATGACAGCCAGCATGGTGCCAACATAAAGTCCACTGTCAATGAGACGCACTTGACTGTCGGCCAAAAACTCTTCAACCACCGCAAACCAGGCGAAGATCAAAAACAGAGCGGAATAGATTGCATACCGGGATGCAAGCAACTGTCCCGGGCCCACATCTGTGCGGATTCCCGTGATGCCGAAGACCGTGAGGATGAGGAACAGAAGGCAGTACCAGATGAGCGGGTTTCGTTTTATGTGTCCTCTTGCCCCCAGGTAGACCAGTAGAATGCACACCGCCAACCCCAGGAGTGCCGCAGGCACAACAAAAAGGCTTAGGCTCGCCGCGCTGCCAATCAATCCAAGCACAAATGGAATCTTCAATTCAAAAATGATTGAGACCAGGGATGAGCTTGTCCCTGCCGGAGCGGGAAGCGTCGTGTAGTGGTACGCATAAAGC
>DASSHM010000304.1:0-2250 GCA_035692885.1 Occallatibacter sp. | reverse complement strand
TGCAATGTTGTAGATGGATTTTTCGATCTCGCCGGCGTAGCGCTCCTCATCCGGATGAAGGAGCTGAAAGCGCTGGCTCAGGAAGACCCAGAAGCTGCTGCCGCACAGCTCGCCGAGCTTTTGCTGAAGATAGTTGCTGTCTGGCGGGTCCTTTTCAAACTCAATGATGGAGATGCTGCCCCCTGCCTGCTGCCAGTGGTCGCGATATAGCTGCCACGCGCCGAGCACCGCATCATGGTAGTGTGTGTCGCCGGTGGCAAGGTACATATCCAGGTAGGCTTCGAGGTCGGTGAGCAGATAACAGTGCGGCCGGTCATAGGGATATTGCCAGACCTGCTCCTTCTCCCGCCGCGCCAGGCCGGCCAGCCACGCGTCTTCCTGGTAGTAGCGCTGGATGACAAGGGCATCATCCGGCTTGCCGGCCGGGCTCAGGCATACCCGTGTGTTTGCGATCATGCCCTGGCCGCCCTGGATGGCTCCACGAAGCATGCGGGGAAGGAACGGCTGCCGGTTGAACCAGTCGTAGTAGCCGCGCAGCATGGGCAGGGCCTTTGCATTGCCCGCATACGCTGCTTCGAGCAGGCCGTGCGTGAGCCACGCGCGCGTGTACGCGGCGCGTTCCGAGTAGAAGATGGTGTCAGCGGGATACGCCATGATGTACCCGTTGGACTCGCGGCACTCTTCAATTCCGTCAACCACCTCGTTCAGACGGCGGCGCAGCGCGGGGTCGTCAATCCAGCGAATCGTATTTCCGGCGCCCATCAGGAACCGGCCCGCGTTGGAGCCGGCCAGGTCCTCCTCCCAGAAGACCTGAGTCCCGGTCGGCTTGAAGTCAGTCACCTCTCCGGTGCGTTCATAGAACTGGCGAAGCAGTTCACTTGTGCTGTAGGAGTTGAGCAGGTAGGCGATGTTGTGCCGCATGGTGGTCTCAAAGATGCCGCCTTCGAGCGTGACGCCTGATCGCGGCGCCTCTGCCTGGAACGCCACGCGTTTCCAGGTCGAGGGATCCGTGACCAGATGCCGGCGGTCCATGTAAATCTGCTCGCCATCCTCCCGGGCTTGCCGGGTGAGCTGCTGCGTCAGGTCCGGGTTGCCGTATTCGGCATCCGCGGTCACGGTGCGGCCTGTCGCAATATCCCGGCCGGCGGCTATCACCGACACCTTGGCGAGCGTCAAGGTGAATTCCTTGCTGTCTGCAAGCACGTCGCGGGGTTGTCCCTTCACTCCCACTTTGACTGGGCGCAAATGGGTCGCTGTCAGGCGTACGTACCGTCCGCGCGCCCCGCGCGCATCATATTGCGTAATGTTGCCCACGGGATCGGGAAAGTCCGTGCGCGTCAAGTCCACGATGATGCTGGACTGGCCGAAACCCGGATCGTCGGAGGCCTCAATCCGAAAGCGCAGAGGAAACCCCTCGCCGGAGTAATACTGGTCGCGCCCCGGATACATGCGCTCCGATGCCGGAAAAAGCCGGATTGCATCAATGGCGGCGCGCGTCCCCAGGTCAATCTGCACCCAGGTGCTTGTCTCAGGGTCCGCCACCGGTTTGGAGCGATAGGCGCGGTACAGCGTCGCCGGGGTTGATGCCATTTCCATGCCGGTAAGGTAAGGCGTCAGTTCATTCGCCCGCTCGGCAGCAAACAGCATGGTGGGCGTTGCACCACCCACTGCCAGTCCTGCGCTCACGCAGGTTGCGGTCTGCAGGAATGAACGGCGCGTCATGCTCATAAAGCTCCTCCGGGGTACGATCTTCGACAGCCATTTTATTCTATTCATGCGCGAGGCGTGGTACGGCCATCTCACGCTCCAAAGCAGCGTGGATCGTGGCATAAGGTTGCCGCTTCATCTGTTGGTCTTCGTAGACACAAACACGCCAATACCCTGATCGCGATACAACGGCGATGAATGAGGCGCACAAGGGGAAGTGCGAGTCACTAGCCTTCTTTAAGGCTTTAAGCATTGACGAGACATCATGGCGGCAATCAAAAGCAAACGGTATGCCGTTGGGTACAACAATCTGGTTCAATATGGCGGGGAACCGTGAGGCGTAAAAACGCGTGCACTGGCGCGTTTTGTTGCACGGCACTCTTATATAGGAATGGTTCTTATTGGTCGGGGAGAGAGGATTTGAACCTCCGACCCCCTGGTCCCGAACCAGGTGCTCTACCAGGCTGAGCCACTCCCCGACGTGCCTTGCGGATGCGCATCACCGGGCGCTGCCTGGCGCAATCTCCCGCTTGATGCACAGCC
>DASSHM010000303.1:0-4611 GCA_035692885.1 Occallatibacter sp. | reverse complement strand
TTCAACTCGAAGACCAGCGAGTACTTTCGCAAGAACATCCAGTTCCCGTTTTTCGAGCACTATCTCAAGGGCAAAGGCACGGCCCTGCCCAGAGCGGTGGTGTTTGAAACGGGCACCAATGTGTGGATGTACTTTGACAGTTGGCCGCCCAAGGCCGCCCAACCCCGCACGCTTTACTTCCATGCCAATGGCGGGCTCAGCTTCAATCCGCCCACTGAAGCCGAGAGCAAGGATGAGTACTTGAGCGACCCGAATCATCCTGTTCCGTTCGTCGGATACACCACCGACACCGTTCCGCAGCGGTACATGGTGGATGACCAGCGTTTTGCCAGCTACCGGCCCGATGTGCTGGTCTACGAGACCGATCCTCTCACTGAAGATGTGACGATCGCCGGACCCATCTCGCCCCGGCTCAAGATAGCCAGCACCGGCACGGACTCAGACTTCGATGTGAAGCTGATCGATGTTTATCCTGAGGATTATCCTGATCCGCCTGACACCTCGCACAGCAACAAGCGCATTCTGGGGGCGCCGCCGCTGCATATGGGCGGCTACCAGCAACTGCTGCGCGGCGAGCCGTTCCGGGCCAAATTCCGCCACAGCCTTGAGAAACCTGAACCTCTGGTTCCCGGCAAAGAGACCGAAGTTGACTATTCCATGCCTGACCTCTTTCACACTTTCCGGCGCGGACATCGCATCATGATCCAGATCCAGAGCTCATGGTTCCCGCTGACTGACCGGAATCCGCAGACCTTTACCGACATCCCCTACGCCACGCCGGAGCAGTTCAGGAAGGCCACCGAGACGGTATTCCACCAGAAGAACGCAGCTTCAGGCGTCGAGGTGCTGGTGATGCCCCAGCCTTGATCCTTACCCTTTATGAGGTCTTATGTTGATCCGTAGACTCCGTACTTTCGTGCTGATTAGCGCCGTATCCGTGTTCGCAATCTGTTCAGCCCCGGCCGAGGAGGGCATGTGGACCTTCGACAATCCCCCGCTCAAGCAGTTGGCGGCCGGGTATGATTTTCACCCGACCAGGGCCTGGCTTGACCATCTGAGGCTCTCGAGCGTGCGGCTCAACGATGGCGGATCGGGCTCGTTTGTGAGCCCCAACGGCCTGTTGCTTACCAATCATCATGTCGCCCGGGGCCAACTGCAGAAGAACTCAACCGCCGAGCACGACTACCTCCGCGACGGTTTCTATGCAACCACGCCCAGCCAGGAAATGAAGTCTCCGGACCTCTCTGTTGACGTGCTGGAGTCGATGGAAGACGTGACGGGTCGCGTGCAGGATGCAACCAAGGGCATAGGAGACGCGGTGAAGGCGCAGGAGGCGCGCGATGCCGAAATAGCCGCGATTGAAAAACAGAGCAAGGACAAAACGGGGCTGCGTTCCGATGTGGTTTCTCTCTACCACGGCGGTGAGTACTGGCTCTACAGGTACAGGGAGTACACGGACGTGCGGCTCGTCTTCGCTCCCGAGCAGCAGGCAGCTTTCTTTGGCGGCGACCCCGACAACTTTACCTATCCGCGCTACGACCTCGACATGGCCCTGTTTCGCGTGTACGACCACGGCAAGCCCCTGCGAACGCCCAACTATCTGAAATGGAGCGCAAAGGGCGCCCAACCAGGCGAACTGATCTTTATCTCGGGCAATCCCGGCTCAACGGCGCGCGAAGAGACCATGACGCAGCTTCTGCTGGAGCGGGACGTGCGCGAGCCTGAGGTGATTGACTACCTCGAGCATCGCATTGCGGTTGCGCAGGAGTTTGCCGCGAACGGACAGGAGCAGTCTCGCCTTGTGGGCAGCACGATCTTCAGCCTGCAGAACAGCCTGAAGGTCTACCGCGGCCGGCATCTGGCGCTGACCGATGCGGCATTGATTGCGAAGAAGGAGGCGGAAGAGAAGGAATTTCGCGAGAAGGTTGCAGCCAACCCAGCGTGGCAGGCAGCTTACGGGGATGCCTGGAACACAGTTGCAGGCGCAGAAGAGCGCATGAAGCCGGAGGTCAAGGTGTCACTCTTTCGCAGAACTGACAGCCGCTTGTTCAACATCGCGCTGGAGATTGTGCAGTACGTGGCCGAAGTAAATAAGCCGGACGGCGAACGCCTGCCCGGCTTTCATGATGCGCAGCTCAAGGCCACGCGATTCAACCTTCTTTCTCCTGCTCGCATTTATCCATCGACCGAGAAGCTGTTCATGATCAGCGCGCTCAAGCAGGCGCAGCAGAAGCTCGGCGAAAACGACGCCTATGTACAGGCCATTGTGCGGGGCGGCGATGTGGACCGGGTGGTGGACTCGCTGGTGGATGGAACGCGGCTCGCCGACCCGTCAGTACGCAAGGCGCTGCTGGACGGCGGCGAGGCAGCCGTGGAGGCATCGTCCGATCCGATGATTGTTGCCGCGCGGCGCGTTGACCCCGTGGTTCGCGAACTGCGAACGCGAATCCGCGAATCCGTGACCAGCGTGCTCACCCCGGCAACTGAACAGCTGAGCAAGGCGCGATTTCTCGTTTATGGAAAGGACACATACCCTGACGCCACATTTACTCTTCGCCTGAGCTACGGCACGGTAAAAGGGTATCCGTACAACGGCACCGTTGCTCCGCCGTTCACCACCTACTATGGCCTGTATGACCGCTCAGCCGGCTTCAGCAACAAGCCGCCGTACAACCTCACTCCGAAGCAGGAGGCGGGGCTGAGCAGGCTCAAACTGGCCACGCCACTCGACTTTGTGTGTACGGGCGACGTGATTGGCGGCAACTCGGGATCGCCGGTGGTGAACCGCGAAGGCGAGCTTGTCGGCGTCATCTTCGACGGAAACATCGAGTCGCTTGCCGGCAACTTTGAATACGACGGAACAAAAAATCGCGCGGTCGCCGTGGACTCGGCCGGCATGATTGAGGGAATGCGCAAGTTCTACAACGCCGGCGCGCTTGCCGATGAAATCGAAGGCAAGCCATAGTCAACGCATGATATGGCCTGTGACACCCGGGCCGGCTCCTCGTGGAATTGAGCAGGATGCCATGTATGCCACTCTGTGCTTACTGGAGGCTCCGGCGCTGAAGTATAGCCTGGCTGGAACGTCAGCCTCGCTTGGCGCGGGCCCGGCGCGCGCTTGGCGGCGCGGTCGACTCGCGAATCATCAGCTCCGGATGAATGGGCACAACATCAGGAAATGTGGCCTGCCCCCGGATGCGTTGCAGCAGAATCCGCGCAGCCACCTTGCCCATCTGGTTGAGCGGCTGGCGAATCGTGGTCAGGCTGGGGTTGTGAAACGCCGCGCTTTGAATGTCGTCAAAGCCGACCACCGAGATATCTCCCGGAACCGTCATGTTGTGATCCATGATGGCGCGGATTGCGCCGATGGCCGAGATGTCGTTGTAGCACACCATGGCGGTAAAATCCGAGCCGCGCAGCAGCAGCTCATTTGCCGGTTCATAGCCGAGCTCCGGCGTGGAGGCGCCGAACTGCAGTTGGATCGTGAGCTCCTCGGGAACCGCAATCTTCATCTCGCGCGCAACCGCCATCAGACACTCCCAGCGGTCGTCCGCGTCCGAACTCCAACTGCCGCCGCGCATGAAGGCGATCCTGCGGTGCCCCAACTGATAGAGATGCCGCAAAGCCAGCTCGGCGGCGCGCCTCTGATCCAGCGCCACGTTGGTCACGCCCTCAAAATTGTGATGTCCGGCGACCGCAACCACTGGCAGTTGCAGACTCTTTTCCAGAATGGTGTCGATGAGGATGAATCCCTCGACGGACCGATCCATGAGAAGGCGCGGATACTCTTCAATCAAATCCGCCTTGCGGCGATGGCTGGCGGTGAGATAGAAATATCCCTCCTCCATCAGGAACTCCTCCACGCCCACCATCACCTGCGTGGCATAGTTGTCCCCCAGTTCCGGCGCCAGAACACCTACCGTAAACGTCTGCTTTTTGCGCAGCGAGCGAGCATAAAAACTGGGACGATAGTCGAATTTTGCCGCCGCCTCAAGAACCCGGTCCCGCGTCTCCTGAGGAATCGAGCGGACCCCGGGCGCATTATTCAGGACCAGTGAAATCGTCGCCGGCGAAAGATTCAGGTACTCCCCAAGCGTCCGCAGGCTGATCGGCTGGCCCGGCCGTGGGCCCGTTCCCTTTTTTGCGCTCTTGACCATGCATTCATGTTGTAACACTCCGGGCTCTCATGTGCGCTCTTTTCAAGCACTTTCACAGCAGCGCTCCGCCGCCTTGCCCTCGCGGAATGCTTCGCTGAGGAAGGCGCGCGAACTGATATTTGCCGCATCTGGCCCTGTCACAGGTTGCCTGGAGCAGACTGGTCCCGCGGAAGGAACCGCCGGCGATGATCGAGAGCGTTCGTCCCGTAGGAACATTGCCAAAGCGGTGCGGCCTGGATGCTGCGAGCCTCAACCATATTTAAGGATGCGGCGTTCTTCAGGGACGCGGCGCTCTGACCGGGTTCCCGGCCCAGGGTTCGAAGCTGAGGTAAACTCAAGGAGTGGATTCGCCCATGTGCCCGCGGAGGGATGGGTGAGCGGTTGAAACCGGCGGTCTTGAAAACCGTTGTACCCGAAAGGGTACCGGGGGTTCGAATCCCTCTCCCTCCGCCAT
>DASSHM010000302.1:0-17799 GCA_035692885.1 Occallatibacter sp. | reverse complement strand
AGCATGGACTTGTTGGGCTTCATCCACCCGGGCGGGCTCCACGGCGACGAAAACAGGAACAGCTCAGGGTTCGCCTTGCGCGCCTCGCGCAGCATGGGCAGAATGTAGGCCTTGTCGTGATCGATGGAAAATTTCTTCAGCCCAGGATCGGGCGTGTCGCTTTCGTCAAAGCTGTAAAGAGTGCGCGAGTAGTCACTGGAGCCGATGCAGGTGCGGCAGACGTTCATCGCCATCTCTTCGGGAGCAAACATCTCGTGCATCACGGTGGCGCGCTCGGTGTCGTTGAGACGGCTGAGCACATAGCAGGACGCGTCGGTCATGGCCGCGCCAAATCCCAGGATTTCCTGCATCGTGGCGCCGGGATCAAGCGCGATGGCATCGGCTGCCACCTGCTTGACCGGCTTCCACGCAAGGGACTCGTCCGTTGCGTGTCTACGGTCGCGAAACGTGCTCCACACCTTCACCGGACCCATGGGCGCCGCATCCTCGGCCCATGCCGGAACCCGCTTCACCATGGTTGCAGCCGCTGCCGTGGCCGCCGCTGCCTTCAGAAACCCTCTACGTGAACTCGCCGTCATAACCGCTCCTCAAGGCGTATCAATGCCCGCCGGCCGCATGATAACAAAGCCATTGGGCACAGTAAACCGTTTGAGTAAAGCGTGCCTGCGGCTTCGAGTGCGGAGTCAACGACCGGCGGCGGAAGATGCTCGCTGCAGGCTCTCGAGAATCTGCGGGGCCAGATGGCTCACGCTGCCTGCCCCCAGCGTGAGAATCAGGTCGCCTTCGCGAGCCTCGGCGGTCACCGACTCGGCAGCGGCGCCAAAGTCAGCGGAGTAGCTTACCTTTGGTCCCTCGATTCGATCCACCAGCAGGTTCGCGGTCACGCCGGGAATGGGCTCCTCGCCGGCGGCATAGATGGGCAGCACGACAACACTGTCAGCGTCAGCAAACGCGCTGCCGAACTCCGCCAGCAGATCGCTGGTGCGTGAGTATCTGTGGGGTTGAAAGACCACATGAATCCGGCGATAACCGCACTCGCGCGCAGCGGACAAGGTGGCGCGAATCTCGGTGGGATGGTGGCCGTAGTCATCTACCACCGCGACGCCTCGAACCGTGCCCAACTGCTGAAAGCGCCGGTCGACGCCGTGAAACTGGCGCAGGCCCTCCGCAATCCGATGAGCGGGCACATCGAGCTGATGAGCGACGGCCACCGCCGAGGCGGCGTTCAAGATGTTGTGCCGTCCCGGCACATTCAGATCAAAGGGACCAAGAGGACCGGCCTTGGACGCAACCAGAAAGCGCGCATGGCAGCCGGGCTGCGTCTGCAGGCTCTCAAGGCGGTAGTCAGCCTGCGCTGAAGCGCCGTAGGTCAACACTCTGCGGCGCGCTCTGGGCAAAACTGCTGCCAGCAGAGGATTGTCGGCGCACGCAATCACGGCGCCGTAGAAAGGAACTCTATCCATGAAGGCAAGAAAGGCGTCCTCGACATCGGCCATGTCGTGGTAGCAGTCCATGTGTTCGCGGTCAAGATTGGTGACAACAGCCAGAATGGGCGAGAGCTTCAGGAAGGAGCGATCGCTTTCATCCGCTTCGGCAACCAGATATTGCGTGGTGCCCAGCCTTGCGTTCGATCCCAGGGCGTTGACCCGTCCGCCCACCACCACCGTGGGATCGAGCCCCCCGGCTGCAAGCACGCTGGCCACCATGGAGGTTGTCGTCGTTTTGCCATGCATGCCGGCGATGGCGATGCCATACTTCAGACGCATCAGCTCGGCCAGCATCTCAGCCCGCTGGATCACAGGTATTTTGCGGGCGCGGGCCTCGGCCACTTCAGGGTTTCCCGCACCGACGGCGGAACTGGTCACCACCACGGTGGCGCCGTCAACATGGCCGGCATCATGGCCCTCATACACCGTGGCGCCAAGCCGGGCGAGGCGGTCCGTCACGGGAGTGCGGCGCAGGTCAGAGCCGGAGACCTTCATGCCAAGGTTGAGCAGTATCTCGGCGATACCGCTCATGCCGATACCGCCGATCCCGATAAAGTGCACGTGCTGGGATGTGGCAAACATGGAAGCTTAAATTTCACTGTACCATCGCGCTGGGCGCCGCTCACGGAACGGCAATGCCGCGCGGCAACACGCGCGCAGGCAAATTGTTGCGGCTCTTTATTTGCGGTGCTCCGCGCAACAATCCGCTGCCTCCGCCGTTCAATCGTTCATACCCGGCAGAACATCATGCAGCAGGGACCGGCCTCGAACAGCAGCGGACGAAACCGCAAAAGAGCCGCACTCAAGGCCGGAAGAAACGGAGGAGAGATGGGAAGAGCGAGGAACTGGATGCTTGGAGCGGCGTTGGCCCTGGGCGTACTGGGGCTTGGAGCAACTTCAGCCCATGCCGCACGAGTGCGAATCGCCGTCGGTTTTGGCGGACCAGTGGCGTACATTCCGCCGAGCCCCGGCCCCGGATACTTCTGGGTTGCGGGCTACACGTACAACGGCTACTGGGTTCCGGGGCGCTGGCAGTATGACCGTCACTACCGCTCCTATAGCGATGGCCGCTACTACGGACGCCACTGGCGCGAACGTGACCGAGGCTGGGTTCGCGCCAGGGATCGCCGGTATGACCGCCGCGCATGGCGGCGAGGCTACCGCCGCTGAAAAGCAGATTCACGTCTAGCTGGAGTTTTTGCGTGGCCTCTCTCCCTGGGAGGGGCCACCTTTTTTGCACTCGCTCCTCGTCCAGTCCGGGCCGCAGGGCAATAACCAGAGGACAAGTCAATGACCGGTAAGAAGTTCTGCGGATGCGCCGGAACGCCAGGGGCGGATTATTTGCGGGAATCTTTGCCTGCCACCGCAACTTAGGCGGCAGAGCGCTGTTTGAAGGAACAGACACCGGCAACGAAGAAGTCCCAAAAGGCCGGTATCGGGCACGGCGCTTGGCCCAGGATTCCCACTCCGAGCGAGGCGGGCGGCACAAGGAGGAAGTAGTGAAACGACTGAATCTGGCTCTGATCGCAATGCTCCTGACCGCACCCCTGGCGATGCGCGCTCGCGCCCAGGTAAGTGCGGGCGTTGAAGTCGGCGTCGGTGGACCGGCGGTAGTCCCCGCCCAGGCATATGACAACGGCTACTACGACGACGGCGACTACTACGATGACAGCGGCTACTACGACTACGGTCCTCCCATCTGCCAGTGGGGCTACTATCCGTATTACCCCTACACCTGCGCACCTTATGGCTACTATGGCCCGCAGTGGTTCATCAGCGGCATCTTTATCGGCGCCGGTCCCTGGTATCACTATGGCTGGTACTACAACAATGGCTGGCGGTTCCGCGGATACGGATACGGCCACTGGCGCGGATACCGTGGCTACTATGGCGGCCGCGGTCACTGGGGCTATGGCGGACGTCACGGCTACTACGGCGATGGCCGGCGAGGCGGATACGGTGGACATAACGGATACGGCGGACGCAACGGTTATTCAGGCCGTGGCAGATACCCCGGGGGCCGGATTGGATCGTATGGAGGCGGTCATGTGGGCACCTATGGCGGCGGACACTATCGCGGAAGCTATGACGGCCGTGTCGGAACCTACGGTGGCGGACACAATCGCGGAGGCTTTGGCGGCGGCCACGTAGGGACCTACGGTGGCGGACACAACCGCGGAAGCTTTGGCGGCAGCCGGGGTGGTGGATTTGGCGGCGGCCGAGGCAGTGGCTTCGGCGGCGGTCGAGGTGGTGGTGGTGGACACTTCGGCGGTGGCGGTGGCCACGGCGGCGGACATGGAGGCGGTCGCCACTAATCGACAACTGACTGAACGGAGGAGCCTGTCTGCCAGAGCAGACGGGCTCTCTCTTTGTGCCCCTGCCCGGAGACACGCCTGATGCAACGATCCATGCCGTTGCCTTCAGCTCCCCGCCACGGCGGCGCCCGCTGCAGCCAGGCTGGCCAGCCGGTCAGAGATGTGCTCTGCCGCTCCGGGGTGGGCAAGTGGGCGCGCCGCGGCCGCCATGGCTGCGAGCCTGTCTGGAGCAGACAGCAATCCGGTGAGTGTATCGAGCAGCCTGCCGGGGACGGCGAGATCCGTTTCATTCAGCATGGCGGCGGCTCCGGCATTCACCATCTCTTCGGCATTGCGTCTCTGATGGTCGTCAGCGGCAGCGGCGAATGGAACCAGCAGAGCGGGCTTGCCAGCCGCAGCCAGCTCGGCCACTGTTGAGGCTCCGCTGCGGGCCATGACGAGGTGCGCGCGCCCGAAGCGCTGCGGCATGTCGCTGAAGAATGGCTCCACGCTCCATCGCGATGGATCGACGCCGCTGGAGAAATAATCTGCTTGAGTGCTCTCCAGATGGCGTGCTCCGCACTGGTGCTCAATGGTGAGGCCGGGCACCTGCCGCAGGAGATCGCCAGCGATACGAGGCAGCGCCTGATTCAAAAGCCGGGAACCCTGAGAGCCGCCGAAGACAAGCAGGTGGGGTGCGGCTGCGGAGGGAGGCTCCAGGTGGAAGAACTCCGGGCGCACCGGGATGCCCGTGACCTCCGCGTTGCGAAACCATCGCACCGCCGAGGGAAAGTTGACCGCGGCGGCCTGGACGCGCCTGCCCACCAGACGGTTGGCGAGGCCGGGAAAGGCGTTGGGCTCAAACACCATGGCCGGCACCCCAAGGGTAAGCGCGGCAGCCATGCCCGGTCCGGAAGCGTAACCGCCCACACCTAAGACAACATGGGGCCTGAAAGCACGGATGAGACGGCGGCAGGCCAACAGACTGCGGGGCAGATCGTACAGGGTTCGCAGGCGGGTGAGAATCGAAACGTTCTTGAGCGGGCCGGCGTCGACAAGCCGCAGCGGGAAACCCGCTTCGGGCACAAGCCTCTGCTCAAGGCCGCGCGCGGTGCCGACGAAAAGAATTTCAGCCTCATGCCGCGCCACCAGCTCACGCGCCACGGCCAGTGCCGGAATAATGTGTCCGCCCGTGCCTCCTCCGGCAATGAGTACGCGCAGTTCCGACAAGCGTGTGCCTTTCGCAGAGCAAGCGCGGGAAAAGCTGCTGGCATCCTCCCGGCCATCCAACATTCTTGATGCCGGACAGCAGTGATTCTACCAAAGGCAAAAGTGGCCGGCGGCGCGCTCTCGAGGCATGCCGGGCCGCTCACTCCACCTGGCGGGAGATGTTGAGCAGGATGCCAATGCTGGCCAAGGTAAAGAACAGCGAGGTTCCGCCGGAAGAGATGAATGGCAGCGGAATGCCCTTGGTGGGCAGCAGTGAGAGCACCACGCTGATGTTGAAAAAAGCCTGCAGCAAGATCGCCGTCGTGATGCCGAAGGCCACGAGCCGAGCAAAGGGATCCTGCACGCGGAATGCGGTACGGAGGCCGCGCACGCCGAGAACGATGAAGAGAGCGAGGATGAACATGGCGCCGATGAAGCCAAGCTCCTCGGCGATGTTGGCGAAGATAAAGTCAGTGGACGCCTCGGGCAGATAAAAGAGCTTCTGCATCCCTTCCATATACCCGCGCCCCAGCAGGCCGCCGGTGCCCACAGCGATGAGGGACTGGTTGATGTGGAAGCCCGCGCCCATGGGATCGGAGTCAGGGTGCAGGAAGACCAGCATGCGCTGACGACGCCAGGAGACCCAGAAAAGCAGCGCCACCAGGAAAGGCATGGCAGCGGCAATCGCGCCGAAGAGCCACTTCCACTCCATGCCGGCCAGCATCAGCATCATGGCCGTGACCCCGGCCAGCACCAGGGCCGTGCCGAGATCGGGCTGACGCACCACCAGAAACATGAACAGCAGCGGCATGAGGGCCGCGCGCAGCAGGGTATGCTTCCAGTCGCGCATGGCATCAAGCCGGGTGTGAAGGAACCAGGCCAGAAAAAGGATCAGCACGGGCTTGGCTATCTCAGAGGGCTGAAAGGTGAACAGTCCGCCAAAGCGAATCCAGCGATGCGTGTTATGCGAATCACGAAAGAAGAAAACCATGACCAGCAGCAGCGTGGTCATGGCCAGCGCCGGGTAGACAAAGCGCGGGGAGTTATAGCGGGTGTAATCCACGCGCATGAGAAAGACCATGGCGAGGATGCCGGCAACAGCCCAGCCCGCCTGACGTCCGACAAAAGCGTATGGGGAGTGGTAACGGGCCTGCGCGACCACGGCGGAAGCTGAAAATACCATCGCCAGCCCCACCACCACGAGCAACAGCGTGGTGAAAAAGATCCACTTGTCGACGCCTATGCGTTTTGCCATACCTTCCAGCCCCGCCATTCATTGACGAGTTCCTTGAAGACGCGGCCGCGATGCTCATAGCTCTCAAACTGATCGAAGCTGGAGCAGGCCGGGGCGAGCAGCACCACCTCGCCGGGATGCGACGCGGAGGCGGCATCGTTGACAGCCTTGTTGAGCGTTTCGCAGGAGTGGAGGACAACCATGCCGCGCAACTGGGATTCAATCTTGTGCGCCGCCGAGCCGATAGTGTAAACAGCCCGCACACGCTCGCGCAGAAGAGACTCGAGCTGCGTATAGTCCGAGTTCTTGTCCTTGCCACCCAGAATGAGATGAATCCCTGCCGGGAACGCCGCAATCGCGCGCGCGGTGGCGTCCACGTTGGTGGCCTTGGAGTCGTTGTAGAACTCGACGCCGTTGAGGGTTGCAACGTACTCCAGGCGATGCTCCACGGCCTTGAAATTCTCAATTGCGCGACGAATCGCCTGCTGCGGGGCACCAGCCAGACGCGCCGCGCACACGGACGCCAGCACGTTCTCCACGTTGTGTTCGCCCTTGAGCGGTATGCCGCCGAGGGGGAGCACGGACTCGACAGCCGCGCCGGGGCCTTCACGGAACACGACATGCCCCTCCTTCACCCAGGCGCCCCGCTCGACCTCGTGCTCGAGCGAGAACCAGTAGACTCTTGATGCCGTGCGCGCCGCGGCCGACGCGGCACGGGCGTTATCCGCATTCAGCACCAGCGAGTCGTTTCCGTCCTGCCGGGCAAAGATGCGCTCCTTGGCCATGGCGTAGTTCTCAAATGTGCCGTGGCGGTCGAGATGGTCGGGGGTGATGTTGAGAATCACGGCAATCCGGGGATGGAACATCTCAGTGCTTTCCAATTGAAAGCTGGAGACCTCCAGCACGGACCAGGTATCGTCCGCGCTCTCGTCGATGAGGGCGACGACAGGCACGCCGATGTTGCCGCCCACCAGTGTGTGCAGACCGGCCTCCTGCAGGATTTCTCCCAGCAGGGCCGTGGTGGTGGTTTTGCCGTTGGAGCCGGTAATGGCCACGCAGCGCCCCTTGAGAAAACGCGCGGCCAGCTCCAGCTCACCGATGACAGGCAGGCCGAAGCTGCGAACCTGGGCCAGCTCCGGGGTGTCGAGCGGAACGCCGGGGCTGACGACGATCAGGTCCTGGCGGCGGAAGGTCAGCAGTCCATGGCCACCGCTTTCGACCATGATGCCCTCTTCAAGCAGGGCCGGAATGTCCTTTGCCAGCGCCTCGGCGCTGCGCACGTCCGACACCGTGACATGAGCGCCGCGGCGGCGCAGAAACAACGCGGCGGCGAGGCCTGATTTTCCCAGGCCGACCACCAGAACCTTCTTCCCTTGCAACTCCATGCTGGTTCTCCCGGTCCGCGACACTTCTATTGTGCACCGCGCGGCGAGGGTCGCGAACCGCCGCTAGCGCAGTTTCAGCGTCGTCAGTGCAAACAGTGCAAACACCAGGGCGCCAATCCAGAACCGGGCAATGACCTTGGACTCGTGCCAGCCGATCTGCTCGAAGTGGTGATGCAGCGGAGCCATCTTGAAGATACGCTTCTTGTTGCGGAGCTTGTAACTGCCCACCTGCAGCACCACGGAGACCGCTTCGATAATAAAGATGCCGCCGATAAAGGGCAGCAGCAGTTCCTGGCGGATGATGACCGCGACGGTTCCAATGGCGCCGCCCAGCGCCAGCGAACCCACGTCACCCATGAAAATTTCAGCGGGATGGGCGTTGTACCAGAGAAAGCCGATGGAGGCGCCAACCATTGCGCCGCAGTAGACGGTCAGCTCGCCCACCATGGGCATGCGCTGCAGCTCAAGATAATCGGCAAAGACCACGTGGCCGCTGACGTATGTGAGCACGGTGAGCGCGCCAGCGGCGATGATGGTGCAGCCGATGGCCAGCCCGTCAAGACCGTCAGTGAGGTTGACGGCGTTGGTTGAGCCGGTGAGCACAAAGATGATGAAAACGACAAACGGAAGATAGGCCAGCAGCTCGAGATGGGGGAACGACGCGGCCTCGTGCCACAGCAGGTCAGGGTGCCAGTTCTTGATAAACGGGACGGTCAGCGTGGTGGAGAACAGCTTGAACTGCGCCATGACAACGAGCGCAACCGCCACCAGGGCGGCGGCAAATGCCTGCCAGAAGAGCTTGACGCGCGGCGTGAGACCGAGACTGCGCCGCTGAACGACCTTGATGTAGTCGTCGGCAAAGCCGATGGCGCCAAAGGCCAGCGTGGAAAAGACGACAATCCATATCAGCGGGTTGGCGGGGTCGGCCCACAGAATGGTGGGCAGCAGAATCGCAATAATAATGAGCACGCCGCCCATGGTGGGCGTGCCGGACTTTTTGTGATGCGACTGGGGACCATCCTCGCGGATGTACTGGCCAATCTGGAACTCGCGCAGCTTCTGGATCACGTAGGGTCCGATGAAAAGCGCAATGAGCAGCGCCGTAAGCGAGGCAAACGCCGTGCGGAACGTGAGATAGCGGAAGATGCGGAACGGGTGAAAGTACGGGTACAGCCGTTGATAGAGCAGCCAGTAGAGCAAGTTGCCTCCCAAGCCGGATCGGGGCGAGCTTCAGGTAGATTTTACAGGGCAGGAAGGCATTGAGCCGGAGCGAACGATGCTAGCGAGTTGCCCGGGACTGTCGTCTCAACTCCGCTTCAAAAGCCTGCTCGCGGCCGGCGATATATCGCCGGTACCCCGCCGGATCGATGAATGCGTTACGATCGCCGCGCCTGAACCTCGTGTACTTCTCCGTCAGTCCGAAGTATCCGCCGTGCGCGCCAAGAAAGATGTCGCAGCGGAGTCCCTTGAGCACCTGGAAGCCATGCCGATAATCCTGGGCAATGCGCGGATAGACGCGGTTGCCCACCAGCCGGTAGCCCGGGTTGACGTTGGGACTGCCCACGATGACCACGTGCAGCAATCTGCCCGAGTCGGTCACGTCCATTGTCCAGGTCGTGGTTCCACGGGTGTGGCCGGCGGTGAGATGCGCCGTAAGCGCGGTGCCTCCCAGGCTGACACGGCCGCCATCGTGCAGAACGCGATCCACATGCGCGCGCGGAAACCACATGGTCTTATCCGAAGCGTACTGAAAATCGGTTCTTCCGCCCGACTCCACCACCGGCACATCGGCATCCATCACGAAGTATCGGGCGCCGGTGAGCCGCTTGATGGCGGCGCTTCCCGCGCAGTGGTCATAGTGGGCGTGGCTGATGAGCAGGATCCTGGTGTCCTTGAAGTTGAACCCGAGCTGCTCCACACTCCTGCGGATGAGGGGCACCGATGACTCGAGGCTGCTGTTGATGAGGATGTTGCCCCGCGGCGTGACAATCAGGTAGGACGCGAGGTCTTCGCTGCCGACATAGTAGAGATTCCCTGCGATGCGGAAGGGCGGGACGGGACGGGTCCATGCGGGATCGACAGCCGGGGTGCTCGCTGCCATGCATGCCGGCGGCAGCGCCAGCATCAACCCAAAAACAAACTTTTTTGCGATCACCCGTCCTCCTTCATCCGGTGGTCAGCCTTGATGGCCTCGATCGCGCGCTCAAGATGCACGCCGCGCGATCCCTTGACGAGAACCACATCACCCGTGCGCAGATTCTGCCTGAGCCAGTGTCCGGCAGCTTCAGCATCAGGGAGAAAGATGGCCGTAACGCCGGCTGCGTGCGCGGCTTCGGCCAGACATTTTGCGTTCCCGCTGACCCCAACCACCAGGTCGATTCCCGCCTCAGCGGCGGACTGGCCGCAGGCGGCGTGCATGGCGGCGGCGTACTGGCCCAGCTCGAGCATCTCGCCCGCCACCAGAATTCGGCGCTGTGCAGGCCGCGCCGCGAGGGCGCGAATCATGGAACGCAGGGCCTCGGGATTGGAGTTGTAGCAGTCATTGAGCACAATGGCGCCGCCCACCTGCAGCACCTGGCCGCGCTTGTCACCCGGCTCAAGGGATTCGAGGGCACGAATGGCGGCGTCCGTCTCCACCGTTGCCTCGAGCGCCACCGCCAGCCCTGCCATGGCGTTGGATGCGTTGTGCGCTCCCAGCAGGTGAAGTGTAAATGTGCCTTCGCGATCACCGGCGCGATAGCGGACGTGCAATCCATCCGCGCCCTCGTCTGCGGAAACGATCTGTGGATCGGCGCACGGGCCAACACCAAAGTAGACGACTCGGCCGGGAAAATCGCGCCCGAACTGCGAGACGTAAGGATCACTGCAATTGAGAAACGCGACGCCGCTGGCGGGCAGCGCCGCCACCAGCTCAAACTTGGCGCGCGCGATGCCGGACTGGCCCTCGGCGAAGTTCTCAATGTGCGCCGTGCCGACGTTGGTGACCACGCCCCAGTCAGGCGCGGCGATGCGCGCCAGCGCGGCGATTTCTCCGGCGTGGCTCATGCCCATCTCCACAACGGCATAGTCGTGCTCCGGCTCAATGCGCAGCAACTGCAGCGGCAGGCCGTAGGCGTTGTTGAGATTGCCCATGGACTTGAGCACGTTGTATTTTGCGCCCAGGGCGGCGGCAATCGCCTCCTTGGTGGTTGTCTTTCCGGCCGACCCGGTGACTGCCACCAGACGCCTGCCCCATTGGCGGCGAACATGCATGGCGAGCGCCTGCAGCGCCGCAAGCGGATCCTCGGTGATGAGCAGCGGAGCGAGTAGCGCGGCGTCGGGTAGCGCGGCCACCCGGGCGCGCGATACGACCGCGGCCACGCCCCCCCGCTCCATGGCGTGTGCGATGAAGTCGTGGCCGTCAAACCGCTCTCCGCGGACGGCGAAAAACAGCTCGCCCGGCGCGATGGTTCGCGAGTCGATGGAGTAGCCTTCCGCGACCAGCGCACCGGCTCGCAGAATGCTGGCGGGCGCCTCAAGCACCGCGCCGGCGCCAACCGCAGCTTCCGCCAGAGTGAGCCTCATTGCTCTCCACCGTACCCTAGTTCGTGCAAGGTTAAAAGCGCAATCTCCACGTCGTCGTATGGAATAACTCCGCTGGCGAGAATCTGCACCTTTTCATGGCCCTTGCCCGCGATAAGCACCACGTCCCCCGCGTTTGCCTCATCCAGAGCGGCATGGATGGCACGGGTACGATCCGGCTCGATCACATGGCGCACACCGGTGGCCTTGAGGCCCGGCTCAATCTCCGCGAGGATCGCCATCGGATCCTCGGAGCGCGGATTGTCGCTGGTGGCCACGACAAAATCACTTCCCTCGCCCGCGACCCGGCCCATGCGCGGACGTTTGGTGCGGTCGCGGTCGCCGCCGCAGCCAAAAACCGTAAGAACGCGGCCGCGCTGTTGCGCAACCATCTGCCGCGCGAGCGTAATGAGATTGTGCAGCGCATCATCGGTGTGGGCATAGTCCACAACCACGTGGAATGGCTGACCGGCATGCACGGGCTGAAAGCGTCCAGGAACCGGCTTGAGGTCCGGCACGGCAGCCACGAGATCGCTGAATGCCACGCCGCGCGCGTGCGCCGCGGTGAAGGCTGCGAGCAGGTTGAGAATGTTGACCTCACCCGCGAGCTGCGAGTGAATACGCGCCGATCCGGCTGGAGTTTCAATTTCGATGATGGCGCCGCCGGGAACAAGTGAATACGAGGCTGCGCGCCAGTCGCCGCGGCCTATGCCGTAGCTGCGAATTTCAGATCCTGCACCGCGAGAGGCTTGTGCAAGGCGTGCGCTGTATGCATCGTGGTCATTGAGAACCGCGACGCGCGGCGCCGGGTAGACTATGCCGTCAAACAGCAGCCGCTTGGCGGCGAAGTAATCTTCCATGGTGCCGTGAAAATCGAGATGGTCACGCGTCAGGTTGGTGAACACGGCAACGTCGAAGCTGATGCCTGCAGCCCGGCCCTGAGCAAGCGCGTGGCTTGAAACCTCAGTGACCAGTTCCGTTGCGCCGCGGCTGACGCCCTCGGCGAGCAGCTCCATCAGATCGCGCGACTCCGGTGTGGTGTGCAGCGAGGGGCGCACCTCGCCGGCAACGTGATATTCGATGGTGCCGATCAGTACCGTGGAACGCGCAGCGGCGTTGAGCAGCGCCTCGGCGAGAAACGCGGTCGTCGTCTTGCCGTTGGTGCCGGTGATGCCGGTGGCGTTCAGTTTGCATTCAGGGTGGCCAAAGTATGCCGCGGAAGCCTGTGCCAGCGCGCTCCGGCCATGCTCCACTTCAATCACAGGAACGCCGGGCTGATAGACGAGCAGGTGGTCGTAGGTGTGCGCCGAGTCAGTGATGATGCCGGATGCGCCGGCGTCGAGCGCCTTCTGCACAAAGCGATTGCCGTCGGTGGATTCACCGCGGATGGCGACGAAGGCCGCGCCGGGACGCACGCGCCGCGAGTCATATTCAACGCCGGTGACAGACCGGGTGACGTCTCCGGCGGACTCGACCGCCGCCACTTCGCCGATGAGGTCTTTCCAAATCATTCCGTGCCTGATTGTAGATGGAGAGGCGCGCAGGTGGCCGCGATGCGGCTGGTCAGCGCGCGCAGCGAACCACGATCTTTGTGCCTGCGCTCACCGCCGTACCGGGCGCGGGCGCCTGCTCGCGGGCGATGCCGTTGCCGGTAATCTCCACGTTGAGCCCGGAACTCGCGGCTCGTTCAATCACCTGGCGCATGGGCAGCCCCACCAGGGATGGAACACGCAGCGTTCTGCCGTCATTGACGGTTACGGCGGCACCGGCCGCTGGCGCAGATTGACCCACCGGCTTCGCTGGGTCCTCTGCCGCGGAGGGCCTTTTGCCCAGTGCAGATCCTGCCGTGACCTCTACCGAATCAGGCGCGCCGGACGGAGACTGATTGTCTGCATCCTGCGCCGCGGCAGCGGGCGCGCGCAGCGGATCATCGGCAGGCAGATCATTTGCCGCCGCGTAGAGCGCGTTGATGTCCTCGTCATTGCCGCTATCCTCGTCTTCAGCGGCCGCGGCGGCAGCATGGCTCTGCGCGGCCTGCTGCACCGGCTTGACAGCGCTGTCGTGCGGCACGCCCAGGTACTCGAGCACCTGCTGCGCCACCTCGGCAAAGACGGGCGCGGCGACGGCGGTTCCATAGTACTCACCCTTCGGCGAATCGATGACGATGGCGATGGAGATGGCCGGATCATTGACCGGCGCAAAGCCCGCGAACGAAGCAATGTGCATGGTCTTGGAATAGCGGTGCGTCACCGGATCCACCTTCTGCGCGGTGCCGGTTTTGCCACCGGCGGAGTATCCGTTGAGCTGTGCGGGCTTGCCCGTGCCATAGAGCACGACGCCCTCCATCATCTTGCGCATCTCGGCCGCCGCCATGGTGGAGATGACGCGATGCGCTCCCGCCGGCAACGGATCCTGCACATCCTCATTGAGCCGGAAGGGCGAGGCGTGCAGATCCGGCTGGGCATCGCTCTTTGACGCCGCATCAATCTGGCCGGGCAGGAGAATGTGCGGAGGGAGGTAAACGCCGCCGTTGGCGATGGTGGAGACCATGGTGACCAGTTGAATCGGCGTGACGGCCACCTCCTGCCCAATGGCGATGGAGCCGATGGAGGAGCCGTTCCACTTGCTGGGCGGCCGCAGCAGGCCGCGCGTCTCAGCGGGCAGCTCAATGCCCGTGCGCCGGCCAAAGCCGAAGTCGCGGATGTACTGATAAAAGTGGCTCTGGCCCACCTTGAGCGCGAGCTTGATGGCGGCCACGTCGCTTGACCGGGCCAGCGCCGTGGAAACCGACACAACCCCCAGGCCGCGATCGCTCTTGTCATCATGGATGACGCGGCCCGCCAGCGTGATTTGCCCGCCCTGGCAGTCAATCATGTCGTTGGGACTGGCGACATGCTGATCCATTGCCGCCGAATAGGTGACGAGCTTGAACACCGAGCCCGGCTCGTACACATCGCTGATGGCGTGGTCGCGCAGCAGCGACTGTGAAGCGTGCCGAAAGTGATTGGGATTGAATGTGGGCCGGATGGCCAGGGCAAGAATCTGGCCGGTGTGCACGTCCTGCACCACGACCGTCCCGTTCGCCGCGCGCGATTTTGCCATGGCATGATCCAGCGCCTGCTCCGCCATGAACTGGATATTTTCGTCAATAGTGAGCTGCAGGCTGCGGCCCGGCTCGGGCTCCTGAGCAACCGAGCCCAGCACGCGGCGGCGCGCGTCCAGCGCGGTGAACATGCGCCCGGGCGCCCCATGCAGCAGCTTGTCATACTTCAGCTCCAGGCCGCCGAGCCCGTCGTCATCCACGCCTACATAGCCGAGCACCTGCGCGGCCATCTGGTTATCGGGATAAAAGCGCTGAAACTCCTTCTGAAAGTAGATTCCATCCATGTTGAGCGTGCGCACCTTGTCCGCGGTTGCCGCGCTCACGCGGCGGGCCACCCATGCGAATGCGTGGCCGTTGTTCAGCCGCTCTTCAATTTCGTGCGCGGTGGTGCGCCGATCCTCGGGATTGGTATGAACAATAGCGGCCAGCGTGCGCGCGGCGGCTTTCTTGTCTTCGATTTCGCTGGGCACCGCGTAGATGGAGTCGACCTTGACCGTCATGGCAAGGTCGCGCATGTTGCGATCATATAGTGCGCCACGATGCGGGGCCACCTCAAAGGTGCGCTGCTGCTGGCGCTGCGCGCGCTCCACATATTCCGAGTGATGCACAATCTGGAGCCAGAACAGGCGCAGCGCGATGGCGCCGGCCCATAACAGAAAGAGCGTACAGATGAGCCAGAAGCGCGTCCGCCTCATGGACACGGCACGCGGCGTGGTGTTGCGCGGTCGGCTGGCTCGAAGGGTTGCCTGCATGGCCTGAAGCCTGAGTACCGGTTGACGCCCTACGGTCAGCGAACGGGAGACGGGGGCGGAGTATTCTGCGCCAGGGCCGGAGCGCCGGTATCGGGCTGGGCGCTGGCGTGGACAATCTGGCCGGGCTGCGGAGCAACCAGCCCCATCTGGCGGGCCAGATGATCGATGCGGCCGGGCTGAGCAAGCTGGGCTTCAGTCAGGTGCAACTGGCGGTTCTGCTCCTGCAACTGCTGGCACTGCTGCTTCTCGGCTTCAACCCGGTACGATCCCTCGATGGCGCTGAAGTGCTGCAGGCCGTAGATCATCACCAGTGAAAAGAGCATGGTGACGGCAGCGGTAAAAATGCGCATCTGGCGGACCCGCACCGGATCGGGCGCCTTGATGAGGCGGGAGTTGTCGAAGTGCCGGGTGAAGGCGACCTCGGGCGTGCGCGCTCCGCGGCGGCGAAGCGCCTGCTGAGCCATAAGAGCCGCATTGCGCTCGGCCACGCGTGCCGGCCATCCGCTGGTGGGTTCTAAATAAGTGGTTGTACACGCCGCCATTGCAATTCTCCTGAGACTGCTGCTTTCACCCTTCTATTCGATTCGTTCCGCCGCTCTCAACTTTGCGCTCCGCGAGCGCGGATTTCTTTCCATTTCACCCTCATCCGGCGTGACCGGCTTGCGGGTTAGCACTTCCCAGATTCCCTGCCGCGCTCCCTCGCGCAGGCTGTCTTTCACGATGCGATCCTCAAGCGAGTGAAAACTGATTGCGACCAGCCGTCCCGACGGCTTCAGCAATCCGGGTGCGGCCTCCAGCAGCGCCCTGATCTCGTCCAACTCGCGATTCACATAAATACGGAGGGCCTGGAACGTGCGGGTCGCCGGATGAATTCTGCCCTGTTTCATTGCCGGGGCGGCGGTTGCGACAATCCGTGCAAGTTGCCCGGTTGTCGTTATCGGCCGCCCGCGAACAATGGCTCTGGCGATTCTCCGCGACCTCCTTTCCTCTCCGTATTCGTAAATAAGGTCGGCAAGCTCGCGCTCACCCGCCTCATTCACCACCTGTTCGGCGGTGACCCCGGAGCGCGTATCCATACGCATATCCAGCGGTCCATCCGCCATGAAACTGAATCCCCTGCGCGCCTCGTCCAACTGCAGGCTGCTGACGCCGAAGTCGGCCAGAAGGCCATCCAGCGAGCGGGGCGGCACGTGACGGGCGATGGAACTGAATGCCTCGCCGATCAGCGTGATCCTGGGCGACTGGCCGCCAGCCTCAGCGCCCAGCCGCGCCAGTTGGAGCCGCGCCAGGCTCATTGCATCCGGATCCCTGTCAAAGGCGATCAGGTGACCGTCCGGTCCAAGCCTCCGCGCAATCTGCGTGGCGTGGCCCGCCATCCCCAGCGTGCAGTCCGCGTAAACGCCGCCTTCGCGCACATGGAGAAACTCAATCGCTTCATTGCAAAGAACTGGCACATGGCGTTCAGCAGATTGCGTCATGCGCTCCCCCTGGGGGGCTCAAGCCTCAACTGCGGCGGCTGAGAATGGCGGCCATCGCCCTGCGGTCGTCCGCCGTCATCTCATTGGCCGGTAAACTGCGCTCGAAGATCTCCCGGTTATGCACCTCCAGGTAGGTCCTCATGCCGAACACGGTCACCTCGGCGTCAAGCTTTGCCGAGTTGCGCAGAATCTGGGGCAGCAGAATCCGCGCCTGGGTATCCATCTCCACCTGCTGGCCGTAATAGCTGGTCAGGTTCAGGTATTTGCGCACGGCGTCGTCCATGGTGCTAGACTCGGCAAGCTGCTCCTCGCGCTTCTCCCATTCCGGCAGCGGCCATATCTCGGCGCTTCTGCCGTCGATGCTGGTGACATAGAACTGGGCCACATGGGCTGCATCCACCAACTGCTTGAAGGCAGAGGGCAGCTTCAACCGCCCCTTCTCGTCCACCTTCGCCGGATGATTGCCCCTGAACATCAACTCTTTCCCTGCCCGGTCCAGCCGGAGCCTGCTTGCCCGGCGGCCGGTTTCCATGGGCCGAAGGTGACTCAAAGACCACCCCAGCCGTAAAAGTCTTTGCGGAACAGCAGGAACAGGGATAATCTGGCGCTTTGATAGAGCAGTTAGCTCCCTTTTACTCCCTTTTGCTCCACTTTAGACACGATATTAGCTCACAATCTTGTCCGCTCCAACCCTAAAAACTGTGGAAAGCCTGAAAAATCTGGAGCTTCGCGATCGTTTAGCGCACAGCCCTTGCGGAGCGCGGCCTAATAGACAGCCTGCGTCAGGCAACCACCAGATGTAGTGTTTATGGATGAGATTCCTGGGTGGTGAGACCTCTTGGCAAATGGAGCCGGGAGGTATAAGGGAACAAAAGGCGAATCTAGGCTTCCTTGACTGATTGCGATTGCCGTCGGCGCTCCACCACCAGCTTAAGCAGATAGATCAATACCAGGGTGTTGACGGTGAGCAGGCTGACGCGGACCCAGGTGAGGCGGCGGAAGACCTCGAAAATCTCCCAGGGAAGAAACGAGGCCGTGATGACGAGGGTGAGGTACTCGCCCCAGAGCTTTTCAAGGTAGAGGCCAACTCCCTCGGCCACATTGAGCACGGCGTAGCTGAAGGCAACGACACCGATGCGGCGCAGGAGGGGGTCATTGACGACCTCAGCCTTCTCCAGCACAAAGTTGACCAGGCGGGACTCGGGATTGAAGCGGAGGGCGGCCACGATCTGCGCCAGCACGTCTCCAAAGTCCTTGTGGAGCATGCGGAACGCGCCAAAGCCGATGGCCGCGATG
>DASSHM010000301.1:0-7952 GCA_035692885.1 Occallatibacter sp. | reverse complement strand
GTGCTGCAATCCCTCGGTACGGATCCATTGCCGGGTGTTCTCGCGGGAGTAGCGCGTCATGCGGCAGAATTCAACAAGCTGCCATCCGAGATGGCGAAAAACACCCTTGAGGATGCGCCGGCGCTCCCGGGGGGCGAGTTCGGGCAGGACAAGCTCAAGATTGCGCAGCCCGACGTGGCGCAGCCTGCCAAAAAGTCGAAATACAGCCCCCGCGAGCAGGCCGGATGCAAGCCGTGCGCACGGACGCGGCATGTGGCCTAGAAAGCGCACCACAGACAGCACGAGCCAGTACTCGATCTTCTCTCGCATTGCAGGCAGGTAACAATCAAGTGTAGGGCATCAACCGCGCACACGCGGCGTGCGGAACACGTTGCAAACCTGGTGCAGCCTGCTGCCATGCAATAAAAAGGCGGCCCGCGAAGGCCGCCTTTGCAAGTTTGACGCAGTGTCAAACGGTCGACATTACTTTTTTGCCGCGACAAAGTAGTGGGCGACACTGCGTACAAAAAGCACGGCGCCCGAGGGAACAGGGACCTGGCCCTTCAGGATGGAGTCAAAGGTGTGCGGAGAGCCGTAATACGTGTTGGTGTCCTCCATGTTCTGGCTCACGCTGGTGCCGTCCAGGTCAATGCCTGCAAACAGGCCCTTGTTGCGGGAGTAGCTCAGGAGTTCGGCATTCATCTTCCAATCCGTAGAAGCCTGGCCCGCACGGCCCACTGGACCGGCAGCGGCTGAGGCATCTCCGCCAATCTTGAACTTGCTCTTGAGCAGGTCCTGAAAGCCGCGGTCATTGACTGCGACAAGAACCAGGTCAGTGGACTGGCCGCCAATCTGGAAGCCGAAGGAACCGCCGGCCATGCGGATAAAGACCGGAGCGCTCCAGCCATGGCCGGTGCGGCAGGTCACCACACCCTGGCCGTATTGGCCGCCAAATACAAAGGCACCCTTGAGCATGCCGGGAACGACGGCGACGCATGTGGCCGACTGCAGGATATTCAGGGGAATACTGTTATCCTGCGCGGTCATGATCTGGTCCAGCACCGTCTTTGCGGCGTCGATGCGCGCCTGCAACGTTTCACGCGACGAGGCGGCATAGGCGGTGCAGGTGAGCAAGAAACATACGCACACTGAAGCGACTGCTCTCTTCATACCTGAATCCTTTCATTTCGAGGCCCGTGGGGGCCGGGTCGTTGATGAATCGAAACTTGAGACGGCTTAAAGGCCGCAACGTAACGCAATCAGGGAGAATACGGCCCGGAATTGAAGGCCCGATCGCCCGCACCAGCAGGGCTGTCTACGCGACGAAGCATAACACAGCAGGAATGAGTAACTTGCCGCAACTTCGCGCACTCAACGGAAAGGTGCCAGAACGTTCAACAAGGTCAGATGCCTGGATTGGCGCAAGGGTGGGCTGGTCGGAGAGAGAGGCGGAGCGGAAAAAGGAAAAAAATAGGGGTTGCCAGGCTTCATGGTCAACATGCGGCCTGGGAACCCCTTTCCCCAGATCTGCGTTGTTTCTATGCAAAATTTACGGGGATTACCCGCGTACCACAAGGGTACAGAAGGATTATGCATTTTAGTAACGTGTTTGGGAAGTGCCTGGTAACTAATCTTTAAATTACTGACGCATGCCGCCTGGCTTGACTCCGGCGCTGAGGCGAGACAGCGCAGTGGACGGCCCGCATGGAGAGCTCAATCCGGTTTTCTGCGCCGGTCTTGCGCATCAGCCTGCCCACATGGGCCTTCACGGTGCGTTCCTCAATGCCAAGTTCCGTTGCGATTTCGCGGTTGGAGCGGGCCAGAAGGATGAGGTCCAGCACCTGGCGCTCGCGGGCGGTGAGGCGGGGAAAGCCACTGGCGAGCCCGCCTTCTGCCCCGGACAAAAGACGGTCAATGAGCAGCGAGAGAAGCCGCCGCGGAGCCCAGATGGAGCCGGCAATGACCACGTTAATGGCTTCCCGCACGGTGCGTGGGGAGGCTGTGGTATCCAGGTACGCTCGCGCCCCCGCGATGATGGCGTCCATAATCAGCGCGTCGTTGCCCTCGGGTCCGATGACGATGAGCTTCAGGTCAGGCCGCCCGGTGCGAATGTCGTCGAGCAGGTGGAGCCGGTCGGCGGACGAGTGCAGGTCGACGACGAGGTAGTCGATGGACTCGTTGGAAACCAGCGCGTCCAGCGCGCCGACCACGGGTACGAGCTGGGCCTCGTCCTTCAACGGCTTTTGATCGAATACGCTTGCCAGGCCCTCAAGACGAATGGGCTCCCCGGCGAGTACGCCGATGCGAATTGTGTTCCGGATTCGAGCAGTCGACAAATCATCACCCCCGGCCCGCAGGACATGAGTGGCCATATGCACTCCAAACGAGGGCTGCCTTGCCGGAATTCCCTCTGCCCCTGAGCCCGGGCAGCAGCCCACTCTCAGAGCCTGGGGAGCACAATTCCCTGCTGCTTCTGATACTTCCCCTTGCGGTCTGCGTAGCTCACCTCGCAGGGCTCATTGGAGTGGAAGAACAGAATCTGGCAAAGTCCCTCGTTGGCATATACCTTAGCCGGAAGCGGAGTAGTATTCGAGATTTCCAGAGTAACGTAGCCCTCCCATTCGGGCTCGAAGGGAGTGACATTGACGATGATGCCGCAGCGGGCATAGGTGGATTTCCCCACGCAGATGGTGAGGATATCCCGGGGAATGCGGAAATACTCAATGGAGCGGGCCAGAGCGAAGGAGTTGGGGGGGACAATCACTGACTCAGCCTGCACCGTGACAAACGAGCGTTCGTCGAAGGCCTTGGGATCAATGATGGCGCTATTGACATTGGTGAAGATCTTGAATTCATCTGAGACCCGCAGGTCGTAACCATAGGAGGACAAGCCGAACGAGATGACGCCTTCGCGCACCTGTTTCTCGCTAAAGGGCTCAATCATCTTGTGGTTAAGTGCCTGTTCCCGAATCCAACGGTCGCTCTGAATCGACATGGTTCTCCTATGCCTGAGCCGTTGTGGCTTCCGGCTTCTACCGGCGGGGCTGAAATGACCGCTCGAATGCCTCATCTTACGAAACGGGACTGCCGCTGACAACTCTGCCGAGCGGCGCATGAAATTGGAATGTGAGGAAAAATGGATTCCACCCCGGATGGCCCCGGGGCCTGTGGAAAGCGATACCCTGTGGGAACGGTGCGCACTTCAGTTTTCACATTCGGCGCAAAACCTGTACCATCAATTCGGTAGGCATGGTACAGTCAAATCCAATTGCGCCAGCGAGGTGACCCCTTTGATCAAGCAGGATATCGTCCATCACGTGATTGAGCGTACAGGCCTGCCCCGCACGAAGGCAGAGGCCGCCGTCGACACGGTCTTTGAGGGGCTGAAGCAGGCCCTGGCGGCAGGCGAGCGCATCGAGCTGCGGGGTTTTGGAGTTTTCAGCGTTCGCGCCCGCAAAACCGGCATCGGCCGCAACCCGCGCACCGGCACTGAAGTGAGCATTACACCGGGCAAAGCCGTCCGCTTCAAGCCGGGCAAGGAGCTGCACAGCCTGGACACAGGCAAACCCGGCCAGTAGCCGGCGAGACACGCGCCGCCTAACTGCCTTGAGATGTGCCAACTGTCTTACATCAGGCGTTGTGCATCCACATCCACCACAAGACTCCTGCGCGGAACACCCGCCGAGTCAGAGTGTGCCAGCATGCCGCGCAACGCCGCGTTGAGTGCCAAACGCGAACCTGCCTTGAGAATCAGATGAAAGCGGTGGATGCCCTTGATTCGCGCGATGGGCGCCGTGCAGGGGCCGAGAATCCGCACGCCCTGCGGAGCCGCCTGCTCGAACCATCGGCCCAACTCCGCCGACCAGCGCGAGGCTTCTTCCAGCTTCTCTGACTGCACCAGCACATTCGCCAGGACGCCGAAGGGCGGATAATGCATCCAACGGCGGTACTTCAGCTCCCGCTCGACGAAGCCATCGTAATTGTGAGTCTGCGCGGCCACGATGGCATAGTGATCAGGGTAGTAGGTCTGCACCAGCACGCGTCCGGGCAGAGTGCCGCGGCCGGCGCGGCCCGATACCTGCGTCATCAGCTGAAAGACGCGCTCGGCAGCGCGGAAGTCGGGCATAGAAAGCGCATGGTCACAGCCCACGACGCCCACCAGCGTGACGCCGTGGATGTCGTGCCCCTTGGCGATCATCTGCGTGCCAACCAGCAGGTTGATTTCGCCCGAGTGCAGACGCGCCAGCAACCGCTCAAGATCATGGCGGCCGCGGACAGAATCGCGATCCATCCGGCCCATGCGGGCCGTGGGAAAAATCTCCGCCAGCCGCTCCTCACCCTGCTGCGACCCGGCGCCGAGAAAGTAGAGGTGCTCGCTCTGGCACCGGAGGCAGCGGGCGGGCACAGTCCGCCGGAATCCGCAGTAGTGGCATTCAAGACGCTGCCCGGCCCGGGCCAGGCCAGCGTCATCGGTCTGCGGCTTATGGTGAGTGAGAGCGATGGCGCAGTTCTGGCACTCGAGTTTCTCTCCGCAGGAGCGGCAGAGAACGGCGAAGGAGTAGCCCCGCCGGTTGAGCAGAATGAGCGCCTGCTCGCCGCGCTCAAGCGTGGCCTGAATCCGCTGCACCAGGGCGCGGGAAAAGAGCTGTTCCCGGCCGGTCTGCTGGAATTCAAGACGCATGTCCACCAGCTCCACCTCGGGCAGGGGACGATTCATGACCCGGTCGCGCAGCTCGATGCGAGAGTACTTGCCCCGGACCGAGTTCTGCCAGCTCTCGAGGGATGGCGTGGCGGAACCGAGCACAACCACGGCTCCGGCGAGTTTGCCGCGCATCACCGCCACGTCGCGCGCATTGTAGCGGGGCGTCTCCTCCTGCTTGTAGCTCTGATCATGTTCCTCATCGACGAGAATGAGGCCGAGATTGGGCACGGGAGCGAAGACGGCGGAGCGCGTGCCGACCACGATGGGCGCCTCGCCGCGATGGATGCGATGCCACTGTTCGCCGCGCTCTTCCGGCGTAAGCGCGGAGTGCAGGAGAGCAATCCGCGAACCGAACGCGGCATTAAGCACACCGGCCATCTGCGGCGTGAGGCCGATCTCTGGAACCAGCAGCAGCGCGGCGAGGCCGCGATCGAGCGCATGCTGCATCGCGGCCAGGTAGACAGCGGTTTTGCCCGAGCCCGTGACGCCATGAAGAAGGCAGGTATGGAACGCTCCGAGGGCCGCATCAATGGAGGCCAGCGCGGTGGCTTGCGGCTCATTCAACTGGACCGGCTCACCGATGGCTTCGATTCCTCCCAGGCGGAAGGCTGCAGGGCGCTCTTCGATGCGAACGAGACCGCGCCGCACCAGCGTCTGCAGCGTTGATGAGGGCAGATCCTTGCCGCGCAACGCGGCGAGCGGGACTTCGCCTCCGCAGGCGGTAAGCTCGGCAAGAATGGCTTGCTGCTTTTCAGTGAGCGCGGGCAGGCGCGCCTCCGGCACGAGTACCGCAAATCTCTCCATGCGGCGGGCATCCCGCCCCACGGCGGAGGCCTCGCGCGCAATCCACTTCTTGCGCAGCATGGCGGTGAGATCGGGCATCGATGCCCCCGTGGCCGTGCGCAGGGTGGAAACCCGGACCCGTTCGCCCGAAGAGAGACGCTTGAGGACGCGACGCTCGATGTTCAGCTCCTCAGTGGATAGCTTTCCGGCCTGTCTGGAACCCGTCCTACGGGGAACGCGCGAGTCGCCATCGTGGCTGCTCGCGAGCAGGTCGCGGCCAAGGTCGGTGATGCGGTAATGGATGGTGCGGCGCACCTCGGCCATGAGCGGCAACATGCCGCGCAGCACCTCGCCAAGCGGAGCCAGGTAATACTGGGCGATCCACTCGGCCAGCGTGAGCAAATGCTCGTTGAGCAGCGGCTCCTCGTCCAGCACCGCGTCGATGGCGCGTGCTTCAAAGTCTGCCGGCGGCTCGCGGGAAACGCCAGTCACCACGCCAATGAGCTTTTCATTGCGAAAGGGCACAATCACCCGGGCTCCACGCTGTGGGCGCTGCTCCTCACCGGCTGCATAGGTAAAGGTGCGGTCGAGAGGCACGGGCAATGCGACTTCACAAAAGAGGGACATGATAGTCAAGACCAGTGTAGGGGATGCGGGCGCAAGGACACTCTCCGGGTCAGACCCGGCTCGGTTCAGCATTACATTCCCAATTTTGCGCAGTACAATTCCTGCTGATGGCAACCAACACCAACAAGACCAAGCCCACAAGAGATGGCGGTGCATCGGCCGCTCGACCGGTCATCACCCTGGCGATTGACATTGGCGGATCAGGACTGAAGACCATGCTGCTAGACCCCTCAGGCAAGCCCTTAAGCGAACGGCAGCGCATTGCAACCCCGTCAGACTCGACGCCCGAACTGGTGCTGGATGGGCTTGACGAACTGCGTTTGCAGTTGCCGGACTTTGACCGCGTGTCGGTCGGCTTTCCCGGCGTAATCAAGCGCGGTACCACGTTCACAGCCGCAAACCTGCACGCGGGGTGGGTGGGCTTCCCTTTGCAGGCGGAACTGGAGAAACGCTGGAAGCGGCCTGTCCGGGTGGCGAATGACGCCGCGGTGCAGGGATACGGCGCAATCCAGGGCGACGGCGTGGAGCTTACCCTGACGCTCGGCACCGGACTCGGCAGCGCGCTTTTCACAAATGGCCAGCTGTGTCCGGGGCTGGAACTGGGGCACCACCCCTGGCGAAAAGGAAAGACCTACGAGGACTTCCTGGGCCGCCGGGGGCTGGACAAACATGGCAAGAAGCATTGGAACAAGCTGCTGCGTGAGGCCATTGAGCAGACGGCAGCCCTCTTCAACTGGGACCACCTTTACCTGGGAGGAGGAAACGCAAAAAAGATTACATTCAAGCCGGAAAAGAATGTCCATATCATTTCCAACGAGGCCGGGCTTCTCGGCGGAGTAGCGCTCTGGCGCCAGTGATGATGAAATTCGATCAAGATTGGGCCCGGTTTCGCGCGGGCGGCTGCCCGGTGCAGCGTTGATTCTACATATTCCCTGATTGACAACGGCAGATGAAGGCCGCCCTGGGGGTGCCACAATAACGGGATGGTGCAAGGCGAAACGCATGGCGACGCGCGGGACGAGTCCGGAGATCGATCTGCAACAGGCCGCGCGGCATCGAGACCCTCCAGCAGGCTGATCGTCCCCTTCATCCTTCTGGCGATTCCGCCTCTGATCTTCTACTCCGTTCTGCTGCGCACGCTGGTCAACATCCCGAATCTCGACGACTACGACGCGGTCATCCGATTCCTGAACCTCGTGACCGACCTCCATACGGCAGCGGATAAGTTCTCCTTGCTGTTCTCCTATCAACAGGGCGAGTTCAAGCTGATTCTTCTTCGCGCACTGGCCTGGATGCAATATGAAGTCACGGGACACGTCAATTTCAAGGTACTTTCCCTGCTCGGCGACGGAACCGTGGTGCTCCTGGCCATCCTGCTGTGGAAGATGTTCCTCCCCGGGCACAAGGACCTTGCAAGACGCATGACACTGTTTGCTCCGGCCGCATGGCTGCTCTTCCAGTTGCAGTATTGGGAGGCTCTGAATTTTGCCACACCGGGGCTGCAGCATCTGGCGGTGCTCCCATTTGCCTTTGGTGCAATCTATTTTCTTACGCGGCCTGAGCGCTGGACCTACTATGCCGCGCTCGCCGTCCTGGTTCTTGCCGTTGCATCCGACGGCAATGGTTTGATGGTGATGCCCGTGGGACTGCTGATTCTGCTCGTTTCTCGCCGCGCCGGACGAATTCCGGGCTGGCTGGCCGTTTCGGCCGGGTGCATTGCGCTTTATGCGTACCACTACACGACGCTTCCCGCTCCGGCAGGGACAAGCTCATCCCTGGTCTCAATCATTTTTGAATTGAAGATTCCATTTGTGCTTGGATTGATTGGCAGCGCGGCGAGCCTAAGCCTTTTTGTTGTGCC
>DASSHM010000300.1:0-16577 GCA_035692885.1 Occallatibacter sp. | reverse complement strand
TTGTTCGAGTGGAAGGGCTTGTAGGGGCTCTGTTTGGAGCTGACGAAATGCTGGTTGGCAAACATGCCCTGGTAGTTGAACCAGTCGGAAGCAGAGCCGTGGAACTGATCCGTACCCGACCGCGTGGTGAAGATGGTCTGTAGACCCGCGGCGCGGCTGTGCTCAACGGAGAACGTATTCACCTGGATGCTGGTCTCCTGGATCGACTCGGGCTGCGGAGTCAGGTTCAACACGCCCTGCCGGATGCCGCTCGTGACGTCGAGACCGTCAATCACATACTGGTTGTTGTTCTGCCCCTGGCCGTTGGCGCTGGCATCCACCTGCTCTTCCGTGGAGTAGTTATCCACGCCGGATGCGGGACTGCCCGACGTGCTCGTGCCCAGGCCTGATACGCCCGGGGCCATGGTCACCAGGGTCACCAGGTTGCGGCCCACGATCGGCAGTTGTGCCACGCCTGAGTTCTCCAGCGTCATCTGGATGCGCGAGTCAGCCGTGTCGACAATCGGCGCCTGCGTCGTCACAACGACCGAGTTTTGTACCGAACCCACCGTGAGCGTGATGGGCACGTTCAGGTTTTGCTCCGTCAGCAGCGTCACGTTCGCCACCGACTGCGAAAAGCCCGGTGCCTGGACTGCGACCTTATAGTTGCCAGGAGCCAGACTCACGAACCGGTAGTTGCCGGAGCCATCACTGGCCGCGCTCTTTGAAATTCCGGTTGCCACGTTGGTGAGCTGAATAGTTGCATTGGGAACGCCCGCACCCGTCTGGTCCAGTACCACCCCCTGGATGCTGGCTGTGAATTGTGCCAGAGCCGTGGCTGTTGCAATCGCAAGTACACCGCACAACAGACCAATCCGGCAGGACAGACTACGTCGAGCCATGTCTCCTCCCGTGTTGCCTTACATTCCTGTTGTTTTGACTGAGCGTTCGGGGAAACGCTTTCTCACTGCCAAGCGGTTATATTCCCACGGTATCCGGTTGTCAAGGAATTTCTCTCTTCCACGGCGATTTGAATTAGTAAATGGCTTTATCTGTCTATCGCTTCCACCCTCGACCCGGGACTATCCCCACCGTCTCCCGGATGGTGACCAGCTGATTGGCGGCCAGTCTCCGGTAAGCCTCGTGCAAGCCGCACGGCCAGTAAACGTCTACGTCAACCTCCCTGGCGTCTCCAATCCCAAAATGGAGCCGCGGATCATTGCACGAGTAGTAGCTCGACTGGCTGACAAGGGCCTGCGCCTGCACCTTGCCGCCGTAGCGAACCAGCACCCGCGCTCCGATGGCGCTGCGATTCGACTTGACGCCGATCAGCTTGAACTTGACCCAGTTGTATTGAGAATTCAGGTCATTGCGCAGCAGGGAAGGCGGCTCGTTCATGTTCATGATCAGCACATCCAGGTCGCCGTCGTTATCAAAGTCGCCAAACGCGCATCCGCGGCTGCTGTGGGGTGTTGAGATTCCCTTGCCGGCTTGTGTCTCCAGCTCTTCAAACGTCCCATTCCCCAGATTGCGGAACAGTACCCGGGGTGTCTTGTATGGATACTGCGGCAGCTTCTTCTCCACCTCGGGATAGACGCTTCCAGTCACGTAGAGAATATCCGGATATCCGTCGTTATCCAGGTCCACCATCCCCGCGCCCCAGTTTGTATAGCGCGTTTCCACCCCGAGCTTCGAGGCGCGCGTCATCTCGTCAAAGTTGCCGGTGCCGTCATTGCGATAAAGGCCGCAGGTGTCATCGGTAAAGTGCGTCTTGAACAGATCCAGATGCCCGTCCAGGTTATAGTCGCCAATTCCCACGCCCATGCCGGCCTGCTCCATGCCGTCATCGCTCAACGCCACGCCGCGCACCACGCCCTCTTCGCGAAAAGTGCCGTCGTGATTGTTCATAAACAGCAGGCTCGGCGTTGAATCACAGGCCACAAAGATGTCTGGCCAGCCATCCTCGTCAAAGTCCGCCGCCACCACCGTCATGCCGTAGCTTTCTGTAGCCGCGGCGATACCCGCCTCCCTGGTCACGTCTGTAAACGTGCCGTCGCCGTTGTTGCGGTAGAGCAGGTGCCGTCCGGTAGGCAGTCCGCGCGGACCGCAGTTTACCGGTATCCCTTTCCAGTTGCACGTCGAAGCAGCGCCCGGAACCGGCGCATGCTCAAATGAAAAGCGGATGTAGTTGGACACAAACAGGTCAAGATGCCCGTCGCGGTTGTAGTCAACCCAGGCACAACCTGCGCCCCATCGCGCAGGACCCGCCTCAAGAAGACCCGCCTCCTTTGTCACATCAGTGAAAGTGCCATCGCCATTGTTCCGGTAAAGGCGGTTCTGCCCGAAATACGTCACAAACAGGTCATCCCAGCCGTCGTTGTTGTAGTCGGCTACGCAGACGCCGTTTGCCCATCCCACCGCTGTCAGCCCGGCCTTCTCTGTTACATCGGTGAATGTGCCGTCGCGGTTGTTCTTGTAAAGACGGTTGGTCGTGCCCGGCGGAGCGCCGCCCAGCCGCGTTCCCGACAGCAGAAAGATATCCATCCATCCATCGTCGTCGTAGTCGATAAACGCGCAGCCGCAGCCGTTCGCCTCGACAATGTAGGTCTTTTTGTCGATGCCGCCATAGACAACCGGCTCAGTCAGGCCCGCCTGCCGTGCCACGTCGATGAATTGGGCATGGAACGGTTTTCCGGACGGCGCCGGGCGTGCCTGGGCCGCGATGCCGCGCGAGGATATGCCCGACGCCCCCGGCGCCTGGCCTGCCAGGCGTTCAGCGTAAGCACACAGCGAAAGAAGAAGAAAAGAACGGCGCGTAACAGTCATTGGAGATGCACATAAGACCGTGGTCCATTATGTTCGTCAACCCGCCGGATCGTAAAGAGAGGCCGCCGCGAGTGTTGCGCCCTGCTCCTTATTTGTCTGGGGAGCTGCTGGAATCCACCACCAGCTTGTACCGGTTTCGCTCACCCTCCTGCCGGGTGGCTGCCTGACGCGCCTTTGCAAGCCTTTGCAGCAGTGCCGGTATCTCAGCGGTGTCGCCGGTCTTCCGCAAGGCCATCACCAGATGATAGAGCGCTGTCTGGTCTTCCGGCGTCTGCGTCAGCACCAGCCTGCATTCCTTTGCGGCGCGCGCGTAGTTGCCGGAGTCCAGATCATACTTTGCCAGGATATTGTGCGCGGCCGTCAGCGCCGGTTGCAGCTCCACGGCCCGCTGCGCCGACTGCATGCCCCGTAGAAAATCCGCCGACCCCGGCTCCGGAGACTTCTGTGAGATGAGCGCTGCCTGCAGATACAGCAGGAACGCATCATTCGGATTCTTTGCCAGCTTGGCGCGCACGGTGGCCAGCGCCTTATCCGGATCTCCCTGGTACTTCTGTTCCGCCAGCATCCCCTGCGCCGCGGCGCTCATTTGCTGGCCGGGATCCAGATGCTGCGCCATCTCAAAATCGGCTTCCGCCTTGTCATACTGCGCCATCTGAACATACAGCACGCCGCGCGCGAGATAGAGTTGTGCCGCCTTCGGCTGCACCTTCAGTCCTGTGTTCAGCATGGCCACGCCGGCCTGAAACGACTGGTGGTTCATCGCGATCCCGGCAAAGTCCACATAGAGAGGAATCTGCTTTGGGCTCTTCACAATCGCTTCATGCAGATATTGCACAGCGTGCGGAGTGTCCTGGTTTGCCTCGAAGATATCCGCCGCCAGATGCAGTGTATTCGCGTCAGGCTCTGCTGCCAGCAGCGGCTTGATCGTCGCCAGCGCCTCCTGCTTCTGGCCTGCTGAAAGCTGCACGGCGGCCAGATTTCGCTGGGCGCGCACATCGCCCGGCTCGGACGCCGCAAGCTTACGAAATACCTCAACCGCCTGCGCCGGTTGCTTCAGCTTCAGCAGGCATACGCCGTAGGCATGCATCGCCTCCGGTTGCGACTCAAGAACGGCACCACTCCCGGCAAAGTGCGTCACGGCTGTCTTGCAGTCGCCCTGCCTGGCTGCGGCTGACCCCAGCATTGCATGCGCGGTGGCATCGTTCGGCCGCTGCATCAGAACCCTCTCCAGCAGCGCAATGGCGCCCGCGTTTCCCGCCTCGTACTCCAGTTGCGCGGCTCCCTCCAGCGCAGGCAGATAATCCGGCGCGGATTTGAGCGCCCTCTGATAGGAGGCCAATGCGGACCGTCGGTCTCCCTTTCCCGAGTAGGCAATGCCCTGCAGAACACGCAATTGCGGATTGTCTGGAGAGGTCTGCAGCGCGGATTGCAGGGTGGCCAGCGCACGGTCAAAATCCTGGTGGCGCAGGGCCTCACTCACTTCGCTCACTATCTGCTGCTGCCGCGGCTGGGCGTGCGCCACTCCCGGCAAACCGGTCAACAAAAGCAGCAGTGAGATGGATGAAGCCCATAGGAAGCGCATTGTTGAACCCTCGCGCGGTTTGCAAATGGCGTCTGATGCCAGCCCGCAGCCCGCGCCTCCAGCTTCAAATAGTCTACTGTCGATCCTGCCTTTTCCTCATCACAGCCTCACTTGCATGCCTGCTCTCTTCTAAAGAAGAGGCACACCGGTACAGCGCTCGCTCACAGATCTCACACCCTGCATGCTCCGGCTAAAGTTCCACACGCGAGATATTCCCGGCCAGCGCAATCGTCCGCTTGATGCCGGTGCTTGCAATTTCAATGCGAACCTTTCTCCCCACGCCAAGTGTGCCCGACGGGTCACGCCGCAGAGTGAGCATGCGGCGTTGATCATCCCATGCGCAGTCCACCCTCAGAAACTCTCCGTGCTCATAGTCAAAGCTCACTCCGTCATCGTCGTACCATCGCATGCTGCCATCTGCTCCGGGATAGACCTTCAGCACCATCGGCTCATCCGACTGCTCGGATGCATACTGCTTCACTGGCCCCATCGGCACGATTGCACCTGCCTTGACAAACAGCGGCATGGAGTCCAGTTGCGCCTTCGCGGTCGCCTCCCTGCCGCCTTCCAGCTTCTCTCCGGTCCAGAAGTTCCACCACGCTCCATCCGGCAGATAAACGGTACGCTCCGTGGCGCCATTTGCATAAATCGGAGCAACCAGAATGCTGTCACCCCACAGGTAGCTGTCGTCAATCAGGCTGGCGCGCGCATCGTTTGGATACGCAAGCCACAGGGCGCGCATGAGGGGGATGCCGGTGTCTCGAGTCTGCGCGGCCATGCTGTAGATGTAAGGAATCAGCTGATATCTGAGATCAAGAAATTTCCGGCAGATTACCTCCACGTCGGCGCGGTGCAGGTCGGCGGCAGGCGGCCAACCGGCGGTCCAGGCGCCTTCCACCTCCTTCGGCCCCGGGTCGCCCGTGTCCCATCCCCACGGCAGGCGCAGCTTCCACGCGCGCCCGTGACCTCTGAAGGATGGGCAGAAGCTGCTGAACTGGAACCAGCGTACAAACAGCTCAGGCGTGAATTCGACCGTTGGTAGAAAGCCTCCCGTATCACTCCCCCAGTATGGAATGCCCGACAGCCCAACGTTGATGCCCACCATAATCTGCGCCTTCAGTGCCGCCCACGTTGAGGACGTATCGCCCGACCACAGCCAGCCAAATCGCTGCAGGCCCGCGTATCCGTTGCGATGGAGCGCAAATGGCCGACTATCCGGATGGATCTCGCGCGGACCCTCCCAGTACATCTGGTTGCGTTGCAGGCGTGCATACACTGGCAGCCGGTCGCCCTCGTCAACCCACCAGCCGTCAACGCCGGCTCTCGCAACAGGCAGGTGCTCTGCCCAGTAAGGCGCTGCGTCTCCCGGTGTTTGGGCCTCGGCGCCACTATCGTGCACCGTACCGTGAAAGTCTCCAGGCGGCACCACGTGAACAATCACCTTGAGATGGTCATCATGCAGTTGACCGATGACTGCCCGCGGATGGGGAAAGATCTTCTCATTGAAGGTGAATGAACCGTGGCCGGTGTTCCAGCCGGAAGGACAGAACCCGGTGCCGAGATAGATGACGGCATCGCAGGGCAGCTTCTTGTCACGAAACGTTCTGGCAACAGAAAGAATCTCGTCCCTGCTGGCCAGCGTGCGGTGCGACTGCTGATAGCCGAAGGCCCAGAGTGGCGGAAGGTGAGGAAATCCCGTAAGCCCTGCATACTCACGCAGCACCTCCACCGGCGAGTCGCCAAGCAGCAGATACACGTTGCGCGTTGATGTTGCCTCGGCTCCAAAGAACGTGGCTTCGGTCTCAGTGAATGCAATCGAACCCTGAGGCTGGCCGATAAATACGCCCCAGCCCGTGGGGCTCATCACCCAGGGTATGGGCACGCGGGATCCAAAGGTGCGCAGGTCCGGCTCGTGCTGCCCATTCAGCATCGCGTCACGTGTCCCGCGCCGGTCAAAGGGTTGCACGCCTTCGCCGAGTCCAAACACCGGCCCATCGAGATTGAAGCGCACATTCGTGCTGTCGAGATCGAAACGGATTTCCTGCCGCGGTTTTCCCGCCTCGCGTACTGAGACGCGCAAAGGATTGCCGTTGACATCAATGTGATACTTCCCCCACGCCAGATCATGCGCACGAGCCTGGCCGGATGGAATCAGAGTCTGAGCCTCCCGCCGGGCAACAACGCCCAGTTCATGCAACTGGACCGGCTGATTCGCGGGAGCGATGCTGATCCGCAATGTCCCGGGAGAAAGTGCCGAAATCATCAGGTCCAGCATCCCCGCGGGCGCTGTGTCCCGGCGGAAAGCATCAACTGCCGGCTCTGAGATCAGCAGGCGCCGGGCGAACAACACCTCGGCCGTACCCGCGCACAGCCCCCGCAGCACATCTCTTCGCTTTGCACACATGGTTTGAATCCCTCTTCTCTCCCCTGCAAAGCCAACCGCTCCGCAGGCACAAGCCACCGCGCCGGCGAGTCAGCAGCTTTGACGGCATATGCGCTGGGCAAATTGTGCCGTGCGGTCCGTCGTACCAGATGAGGTGAGACACATTGGCACAAGTGAAGAGTAGACCACTCAGCTCACTTGAAACCGCGGATACTGCCCCTGCGAGCCGACGACGTCAGGCTGGCGCAACGTATCCGTTCACGATGGAAACAGTTCGCCCGACGAGGTGCGGAATGCCGCGGGGCGGGCGCGTCGCCGGGGAGGCTGGGGCTCGGGCTCGGCCAGCAGGCCTGCAATCTCGCGCAACTCGGCGCGTGCATGGCCGATGGTGGAGGCAACCGCATCCGGGTTGCGCCCCGGCTTGCCATCCGCCGCCTGCGAGCGGGCCTGGCCCAGCGCTTGGCGCGCCCCCGGCAGTGTGTAGCCCTCGCCGTGCACCAGCCGCTTGATCTCCAGCGCGATCTCCACATCGCGCCTGCGATAGAGGCGCTGTCCCGTCCCGCTTTTGTTGGGCTTAAGCTGCGGAAACTGTGTCTCCCAAAAGCGCAGCACATACGTCTCAACCTTGCAGATGCGCGCCACGTCGCCAATCTTGAAGTACAGCCGGTCCGGAATTTCCGGCGGCGCCTGCGCGCGCTTGTGAGACAGTCGCGGGGACATAAGCAATCACAGTGAACCCCTCACTGGGTGCGGGGATTCCCTCTTTAGACGCAAGTATAGGGCAGTTGGCGCACTGAGGACGATGCAAAAACGGTGGAAAAGAGCGCGCAGAATCTTGCCGATACCGGCTCTTCAGCTTCGTCCTCGCGCCATCGGCTCGTCTGGTCAGGCGGGCTGGCCGCCCTCCGGACGGCTCACGGCGGCGCGCGCGGGCGAGTGCGGCGGGGCGGCGCGCAAATACTGCTCCGGCCAGCTTGCCGGCTCGCCCAGTGCGGCGGAGGCATGCGCGGGCCAGTAGGGGTCGCGCAGCATCTCTCGAGCCAGCAGAACCAGATCCGCTTCTCCCGCGGCAATCATTCCGTCCGCCTGCGCTGGCTCGGTAATCATGCCTACCGCGGCAGTGGCAATCCCGGCCTCTCTGCGGATGCGCGCTGCAAACGGCGCCTGGTAACCCGGTGCCACCGGGATGCGTACCTGCGGAACAACCCCTCCTGAGGAAACATCAATAAGATCGACGCCGTGTTCGTGCAACCGCCTGGCCAGCTCCACGGAGTCATCAATCGACCAGCCGCCCTCCACCCAGTCCGTTGCCGAGATGCGCACAAACAGCGGCAGATGCTGCGGCCACGCGGCGCGGACCGCATCCACGGTCTCAAGCGCCAGCCGCGTCCGGTTTGCAAAGCTGCCGCCATACCCATCCGTGCGCTGATTGGCCAGCGGAGAGAGAAACTCATGCAGCAGGTAGCCGTGCGCGGCGTGAATCTCCACCACGTCAAACCCCGCCGTCCGGGCACGTTCCGCGGCCCCGGCAAACGCCCGGATGACGGCATCCATTCCCGCCCGGTCCAGCGCTTGCGGCACGGCAAAGTTCGGCGCAAAGGCCACCGGGCTGGGCGCCACCGGCTGCCATCGCCCCTCCTCCGGCTCCAGCAGCCGCTCACCGCCAAACGGCACGGTCATGCTGGCCTTGCGGCCGGCGTGTGCCAGCTGGATGCCCGCGCGGGCGCCTTGCCCATGCACAAACCGCACAATCCGCTCCAGCCCGGCGACATGCTCATCCTTCCATATCCCCATGTCGCCGATTGAGATGCGTCCGTCGGCCGTCACCGCCGAGGCTTCCACCATCACCAGTCCCGCGCCACCCTGCGCGCGGCTGCCCAGGTGAACCAGATGCCAGTCGTTCGCAAACCCATCCTTCGAGGAATACTGGCACATGGGTGAGACGCCGATGCGATTGGGAAAACTGACTGAACGAAGCTTGAGTGGCGAAAACAGAGGATGGCTCATGGATTGGCTGTCGGATCCTTGCGGCTCAGGTTTGAACACCTGTCCTTTATAGATGATGATCCGCCGAAAGAGATGCAAGACCGCCTGCGTCGTTGCCCATCCTTTACGGTGCCTGGCCTGCGCCTGCGGTGTCAGCCAACCCGCAGGTCAGTCAGTGGCGCCATCGGTCTGCTCAAGCTAGCCTCGCCCACGGCATCTGCGTGGCCTGACGTAGACTGGTTCGTTCCCGCAACTCAGTACGGAAAGGTTCTCCCGTCATGCGAGTGCTTCGTCCTGCAGCTTCTGTTCTCGGCCTGGCCGCCGCCATCGTCGCCCTGCCTTCGGCGTCGGCCCAGTGGAATCCGCTGAATCCTGTCACCGGCGTTGCCCGGGAGGCCCGCGGCATCGTCGTGCATCAGAAAAGCGGTACGCTGCGCCTTCAGGTTGAGGCCCCCGGCGTGCTCCACGTGACCTATGAGCGGCCCGCGCAGATGATGCCTGCCCGCGCCTCTGACAACGTAGTCGTCAAGCGCGACTGGCCGGCCACGCCCTTCGCCGTCTCGTCTGCCGGCAAGACCATTACCCTCTCCACCGCGCAGCTCAAGGTCGTCATTGAGCGCGAAACCGGCGTCATCCACTATGAGTCCGCCGAAGGCAAACCGCTCACCAGTGACAGTTACCGCTCTCTGCACCCCGTGGAGGTCAACGGCGAAGATACCTACTCGTCCGAGGTCTACTTCTCCATCTACGGATCGCACGAGGGGCTCTATGGCCTCGGCCAGCATCAGGCCGGTGTGTGGAACTATCGCGGCGAGACGGTTGATCTCTCGCAGGAGAACACCAGCATCGCCATCCCACTGCTCGTCTCCACCAACGGCTACGGCATCTTCTGGAACAACCCCTCGCGCAGCCGCATGAACAACCGCTTCGTCCACGCGCTTTACCTCAGCTCCGAGGTTGCCGACAGCATCGACTACTACTTTCTTTACGGTCCCGAGCCTGACACAATCATCGGCGAATACCGCGAGCTCACCGGCCAGGCGCCGCTCTTCGGCCGCTGGGCCTACGGCTTCTGGCAGTGCAAAAACAAATACCAGTCACAGCAGGAGTTGCTCGGCGTGGCCGCGAAATACCGCCGGCTTCACATCCCCGTCGACAACATCGTGCAGGACTGGTTCTGGTGGAACACGATGGGCGAGATGACGTGGAACAAGAACTACCCCGACCCGAACGGCATGATCCGCGCGCTCCACGATGAGCATTTTCATTTGATGGTCAGCGTCTGGCCCTTCTTCCGCCCCGGCAGCTCCGTCTATGACCAGTTCCAGAAGAACGGCTGGTTCATCGCCAAAACCATCGCGCCCAGCTTCCACCCCGTCGGCCAGGCGCTGTATGACCCCACCAACCCCGCCGCGCGCCAGCAGTATTGGAACAACATCGACACCGCGCTCTTCAAGATTGGCGTCGACGCCTGGTGGCTCGACACCGACGAGCCTGAAACCGAGGGCCGCGAAAAGAACATCCTGGTTGATCACCAGCTTCACATCGGCTCCGGCGCGCGCTACGCCAATATCTACCCCCTCTTCCACTCCGCCGGAGTGTCAGAAGGCCAGCAGGCCGCGTCGCGGCAGAAGCGCGTCTTCATTCTTTCGCGCTCAGCCTTTGCCGGCTCGCAGCGCTATGGCGTCACCGCCTGGTCAGGAGACGTGCTCTCTGACTGGCTCACCTTCCAGCGCCAGATCTCCGCCGGGCTCAACTACGCCATCAGCGGCATGCCCTACTGGACCACCGACATCGGCGGCTTCATCTCCGGCGGAAATCTGAATGACCCCAAATTCCGCGAGCTCTTCGTCCGCTGGTTCCAGTTCGGCGTCTTCTCGCCCATCTTCCGAGTCCATGGCACCCGCTGGCCCGACGAAAATGAGCTGTGGTCCTACGGCCCCGGCGCTGAAAAGATTCTCGTCCGCTTTGACACCCTGCGTTATCGCCTTTTGTCCTACATCTACTCCCAGGCCTGGCAGATTACCCACAACCACTCCACCCTCATGCGCCCGCTGGTCATGGACTGGCGGACTGACGTTGACTCCCAGAACACCGGCGACGAGTTCATGTTCGGCCCCGCCATTCTCGTCAATCCCGTCTACACACAGGGCGCAACCGGCCGCGCCGTCTATCTGCCTCCGGCCGCGTGGTACGACTTCTGGACCGGCGCCCGGCTCGCCGGACCTGCGCACATCCAAGCCTCCGCGCCGCTCGACAGGCTCCCGCTCTACATCCGCGCCGGTTCCATTCTGCCGCTCGGCCCGGCAATGGAGTGGTCCACGCAAAAGCCCGCCGACCCCATCGAGCTTCGCATCTACCCCGGCGCCGATGGCGACTTCACCCTGTACGAAGACGAGAACGACAACTACGACTACACCCGCGGCCAGTACGCCACCATCCAGCTTCACTGGACTGACGCGTCCCGCATCCTCACCATCGGCGCGCGCCACGGCAGCTTCCCCGGCATGTTGAGGAATCGCACCTTCCGCATCGTTCTCGTCGGCAAGGATCACGGCGTTGGCATCGACCCCAGCCCCACAGCCGACAAGACCGTCACCTACGGCGGCGCGCAGGTGGAGGTGACGTTGTAAATGAGTGTGGTCCTTGATCCGGAGGCGTTCCATTCCGGCGCGGCTGAAGGTTACGTCCTCACCCCAACCGCCTCCAGCATCGTCGTCACCAGCGCCAGCGGCAGCCCCACCACGTTGAAGTAGCAGCCCTCCACGCGAGGTATCCACCGGCCCGCGCGTCCCTGAATCGCATACGCGCCCGCCTTGTCCATCGGCTCGCCCGTGGCCACATACGCCGCAATCTCCTCGTCGCTCAGCGTTACAAAGCGGACTCCCGTCACCTCGACCGCCATCTCAACGCGAGGAGTCAATACCCTGTGTTCCGGGGTTCCCGGCGGCAGGTCCACGCCGCCCGAGCTGGTTGCCACCGCCACCCCCGTCATCACGCGGTGCGTGCGCCCGCTCAGCATGCGAAGCATCCGCGCTGCGTCCGCCTCATCCTCCGGCTTGGCCAGAATCTGCCCATCCACGGTCACCGTCGTGTCCGCGCCCAGCACCACGGCGGTGGCGTCGCCCGTGGCTTCAAACACCGTCTGAGCCTTCTCCCGCGCCAGTCGCGCCACATACGCAATCGCATCCTCGTCGGCGCGCACTTCCTCGTTCACATGCGCCGGACGCACCTGAAATGCATAACCGGCCTGCGCCAGCAGCTCCCTGCGCCGCGGCGACGCTGAAGCAAGAATCAGCATGTCTTCCACGTTATCGTGTTTCCCTGGCCCACGGAAATATGCGCGCTGGCAATCCTCATTTCCACGTTACGATGAACAGCATGACTTTTGCCGACCACGCCCTGGCCCTGCGCCTTGAGGGTGCTGAAGCGTTCGCCTGCGCGCAGTTTGCCGCGGCAAGAAGGCGCATCTTCCCCGGCTGCGGCTCAGAGATCACTCAGATCGCCGGCACGACCGTGGTCTTCGACGGCGTGGATGCGCCCACGACGCAGACCTTCGGCCTTGGGCTCTTCGAGGATCTCTCGCCGCCCGATCTCGACCGCATCGAGCAGTTCTTTCGCTCCCGAGGCGCCGCCGTCATGCATGAAGTCTGCCCCTTTGCCGGCGTCGCCATCCTTGGCCTGCTCTGCGCCCGAGGCTATCAACCCTGTGAGATCAGCAACGTTCTCTATCGCCCCGTTGAGGCGATGCCCACGTCTTTCCCATCCTCCATTTCCGTCCGCGTCGCCACTCCCGTCGAGTTTGAGGTCTGGGGCGATGTGAGCGCGCGCGGATGGACCCACGAGCACCCCGAGCTCGAGCCCTTTGTGCGGCAGATGGGCGTGATCTCGGCCGCCCGTGAGCGGAGTCCCTGCTTCCTTGCCGAGCTGGATGGCGTTCCCGCAGCCGCGGGTGCGCTGGTCATGTATGAGGGAGTGGCCTTGTTCGCCGGTGCCTCCACCATTCCTGAATCCCGGCGTCGCGGCCTTCAGGGAGCCTTGCTCGCGGCGCGCATGCGCCATGCGCCCTCCACCGGCTGCGACATTGCCATGATGGTGTCCGAGGCCGGCTCAAGCTCGCAGAACAATGCCGAGCGCCAGGGCTTTGGTGTCGCTTACACCCGCATCAAGTGGGCGCTTCCGGCGTAATCCGCACATCCAGTCGCCATCCCGTCCCGCATTTGGCGCGCCTTACTCCCCCGCAATCCGCACCCCTGCCCGCATCCCCGCCGCTGTCGCCAGCCCCCAAGCCATCGCCGGAGTATTGTGCGCCATCCCGAAGCGCCCGTCCGGCCCCAGCAGAATGATGCCGCCGTGCCCGCCCAGGCGGTTATACAGATAGGAAATCGCCTCGCGCGCCGCCAGCTCCGGCGCGGTGCCTTCCGCCACGCGGTCCGTGGCCCATTTGCCCAGCACCAGCTTCATGATTGGCTCGCCCCACCCCGTCAAGCTCACGGCCGCCGCCAGATTGTCCGCGTAGCAGCCGCACCCGATCAGCGACGAGTCGCCCACCCGCCCCGGCGTCTTGTTCAGCGTGCCTCCGGTCGAGGTGGCCGCCGCCAGGTTCCCGCCGGCATCCAGCGCCACCGCGCCCACCGTGTCGTGCGAGCCCGGCTTCTCCGCTGCCGCCGCTGTCTCTCGATCCTTGTCGTCCGCCAGATCCACAAACGTACCGTCAGCCAGCCCTGCCGCCGCCCTGGCCTGCGCGGTACGCAATCGCTCCCGCTCGCGCTCCAGCACCAGCTCGCTGTTCGCGATCAGCTCCATCCCGTGCGCCGCCGCAAATGCCTCCGCGCCCTCCCCGACAAAGTAGACATGCGGGCTTTTTTCCAGCACCAGCCGCGCCGCCCTGATTGGATTACGCAGCCGCTCCACGCAGGCCACCCCGCCCGCCAGCATGCGTCCGCCGTCCATCAGCAGCGCGTCCAGTTGCACCCGCCCATCCGAGGTCAGAAAGCTCCCCCGCCCGGCATCAAATGCCGGATCGTCCTCCATCACCGCAACCGCCGCTTCCACCGCGTCCAGGGCCTGGCCGCCATCCGCCAGAATCGCGTATCCGGCCTCCATCGCGCTCCGCACCCCGGCCTCGTGCGCCGCCTCAGCTTCTGCGGGTATGGCCCACGCGCCGCCGTGCACCAGCAGCACCGGAACTTGCGTTGTCCTCTGCATCACCGGCTAGCTTAATCCATCCGCGGGCAGGGGTCAGGCTCAGGACGCCTCCACCGTCCGACACCGGCGCCATGCCCCTCAGCCGTCACCCAATTTGGCCCGGCAAGTCGCTGCTCGGTGGCCTGCCCGCTCAAGCCATTGCAAACAAAGGCTGTTTGACCCTGGCTCCGGTTTGCAGATAATTTCCGCTCGCTTCGCTATCCTGAATTCATTCCCAACGACTCGACAGCATCAGGGAGGGCGGGCGTGCTCTCCTCATCTTCGCGGACGCCTTCCGTGGACAATCAACCCGGAAAGCCCGTCGCTGCCAACCGGCTCAGGGAGCTCTCTCACGGGAGCGTCAAACCATGGAAGGCCGTCTGAAATGGACGGACTCATGAACGAAACACAAGACAAGAGTGCGGCGTCCGATGCGCCGCGGAAGGCTGAAACCGCTGACCAGACTGACCAATGGGGCGCCGAGTCGCTGCGCAAAGCCGCCGACCTCGTGCTCAAACAAAAATGCGCTGAAATCGCGGCTGCCCTGGCCAGGAGCTCGATTAAGGGCCACATCCAGGCTACCCGGTTTCTCTACCTTCTGGCCGAAGGTCAGAACAAGCTTGAAGCAGCGCAGGTGGTCCAGACTCTCCACAGCCTGGCCATCGAGCTCGCGCAGGAGCCGGAATGGTCCGATGTGCGCAAGCAGGATTCGGCGGACGAGGCTGACAGCGAGGCCCAGACTGAAGGCGGAGAGGTCTCGCCTGCGGCGACCGGCCGCCAGCAAAATGAAGTGTAACTGGCTGACCTCATCATGACTTTGCTCGCGGCTCATCTGGCAAAATCCTTACCGTGGCTGGTACCGTACAGGCGGGTGGGTCGCGGGCATCAGCCCCAGGGATGGACTTCTGAACGGCTTTGAACAACGCATTCACGCAGCCCGGCGGTTGCTCCGGCTGCATCTACAGCAGAGAAGGAAGTGACCTACATGAACTTCACCAAGAGCAGGTGGCTCCGCGCAGCCCGCTGGGCAGCGGTCTGCACGATTGCAATGATGGCCGGGGCGCATGTGAATGCCCAGGCAATCACCACCACAACCGTCGACGGAACCGTGTATCTGGCCAGCGGGCAGCCGGCCTCCGGTACAGTGCAGATTAGTTGGCCCGCGTTCACCACTGCCGCCAATCAGGCGGTGGCTGCCGGACGCACCTCGGTGACCATTGGAGCCGGCGGATCAATGAGTGTGAACCTTGCTCCCAACGAAGGCGCATCGCCGGCCGGTCTCTACTACACGGCGGTCTACTACCTGAGTGACGGCACCACGAGCACGGAGTATTGGGTGGTGCCGGCCGCTGCGCAGGCCACTCTCGCGCAGGTACGCGCCCAGGTAATGCCCGCGGCGCAGGCCCTGCAGACCGCCAGCAAGGCGTATGTCGATCAGGCCGTTCAGTCCGTCTCGCAGGGCTCGCTCATCACTTCGGGCGGCACGATTGCCGGACCACTCTATCTCAACGGCGATCCCACCACGGCTCTGCAGGCAGCGACAAAGCAATATGTTGACGCGAGCGCCGCCGCCAGGGCGTCACTCACCGCCACGGGCAGGCAGAGCTTTGCCGGACCGATTACCACCCCCGGCATCACGTCCAGCGTGAACGGCGTGATCAACGTGCTGGCTCCTCCCTATAACGCCAAAGGCGACGGCGTGACAGATGACCATGATGCAATTGTGGCTGCGTGCAACGCAGCAAAGGCGAGCAATCCACCGGCTGTGGTTTATTTTCCTCTCACTACGGCAGGAAAGTATCTGACCAGTACGATTGTTAATTCCTGCATGGGTGTTTCGATGGAAGGGCCGTTGTCTTCCAGCGGAATATCCTCGACCAGCCCGCGCGTCACGATACAGGGAGAACCGGGGGAAGATTTATTTGAGCAGCAGGCGCCAGGCACTTATTCCGGCGCTGCTCCCGCCCGTTCGTGGAGCATCCGGGATTTAAATCTGGTGATTGATACTTCTGTCGCCGGTTCGCATCCTCACCGCTGGCCGGGGCGCTGGATTACAGATGCGGGCATGACCTCCGGCAGCGCGGTGATTACGTCGCCTCATGCTTTATTTAGTTGCGGCGACGTGGGCCAGGCCATCAAGGTGGATGGGGCCGGAGCTTCCGGCGCAGACCTTGTAACGACAATTGCCAGCGTCAGTCCTTGCTTGTCTGACACTCCCACAGTCACGCTGGCGGCGACCGCTTCAACGACGGTATCGAACGCGCACGCTTATATTTCTCTCGGAGGATTGCCGGTAACTACGGCGGTAGGTTCCTGCGTAATGGCATGGGACGATTCGGACGGCAATTCAGCCAATAATACAACCAGCGGCCCGATTGGGAATCAGGACGATTCTTTCTACAACGTGAGCTTCAGTTCCTTGAGCCCGGCAAACACCTATGGCGATTACAACACCTGCGGCCTGTTTTTCCAGGGCCAGTGGGGACCGTATGCTCTGAGCGCAAGGGAAGTTGCCGTCAATGGCCTGTACTTCGGCGTTCTTCAAACCGGGTCCGAACTGAATCCCTATCTCAATTCAGCGTCGGGAGACTTTGAGAAGTGGGACCACGGTCTGTGGAGAAACATGACCTTTCC
>DASSHM010000299.1:0-9534 GCA_035692885.1 Occallatibacter sp. | reverse complement strand
GGGTTCGAAGCTGAGGTAAACTCAAGGAGTGGATTCGCCCATGTGCCCGCGGAGGGATGGGTGAGCGGTTGAAACCGGCGGTCTTGAAAACCGTTGTACCCGAAAGGGTACCGGGGGTTCGAATCCCTCTCCCTCCGCCATGAAGCCTTCCAAGGATGTCCCAACAAGTCCAATCTGATACAGTAATCTACTGAAAACAAATAACATATTGTTTTACGCCATCTATCGGGGTACTATGAAAGCCACGTTCCGGTGGGGGTACTTTTGGGGGTATGTTGATTTTTCCCTGGGGGTATCTTCCCCGGACGAGCATTTTGGAGGGCTTGCCGTGGCGCTTACCGATACCGAAATCCGCAAAGCAAAGGCCAGGACTTCTGCCTTTTGCATGACCGATGGTGGCGGCCTTTATCTTCAGATCACACCCGCCGAATCCAGGTGTGGCTGCTAGACGGGCTGTTCTTGCGATCACCTTTTAAGGGAGATTGCTGCTGTCGTGGTTGGCAATGCCCTCCAGGTCGGCTCCGGGCTGAATGATGGCACGGCCATGCATTTGTTCACCACAATGGATGCCGGATCCACAGGCACACAACTCATTTGAGACATAATTTAGCACCACTCAGGGATGGTTTGCTGGAGCAGATGCGAAATCTCTGCCCGGTGCATCGCCCTTAACGTTTATGGCGCACGACTCCTATTCCGTCCGCAGTGCCTGAACCGGATCAACAGTGGCGGCGCGCCGCGAAGGAAAATAGCATGCCAGATACGCGGTTACAGCCACACATGCGGTAATCGTCACGTACGTGAACGGGTCCACGGGGCTTACGTGGAAAAGGATTGACGCCATCAGCCGCATCACAAGAAATGAAATGATGAGTCCGCATGCAACGCCGACTCCCGTCAGCCACAGTCCCTGACGCACAAACAAGGACGTGAGCTCAGCGCGCTGCGCGCCCAGCGCCATGCGGATCCCGATTTCACGCGTGCGTTGCGAGACGGAGTAGGCAATCACTCCATAAATCCCGACGATACCCAGCAACAACGCCATCGCACCGGCGATGCCCAGCATTACCAGGGTGAACGAGGTTCGCGCCATCGACCTGGAATAGAGCATGCCAAGCGTTGTGGCATCTGCCAGAGGCACTTCAGGATTAACGGACCACACTTGTTGCTGAATCTCCGTCAGAAATGATAGCGTGCCGGCGCGCGGGCTGCGGACCACAAAGCCGATGCCGCGGTGTACCTCCTGCTTTTGCCCCTGAAAATTTTTCAATATCACCGGCCAATACACCGTGGAGGGCGCCGGCTTATCCACGCCGTCATCATGAATGTCCCGCACGACACCCACAATCTCGCGCCAGTCGTCAGCGCTGCCCACGCGAACCTTTTTACCCAGCGCGTTCTGTGCGCTGTGCCAGTATTCACGCGCAAGATTTTCTGAGATGATGGCCACCGGCAGTTGCTCGTAGGTGTCGGTCCAGGTCAGGTCGCGTCCGGCAATCATGGGCGTGCCAAGCGTGGCAAAGAAGCCCGGCGAGATGAATTTGAACCTGCGGATTGGCGGCAGTTCGCCCTGCCCGAGCAGATGATCCTGCGCGAACAGCACATCATTGGAGTCATTTCCATCCATGGGCACTTCAGTTGAAAAACTCACCGAGGAAACGCCGGGAATCGTGGCCAGCTTGTCTCGTATCTCCTCCTCCATCCTTACAAGTTTTTCTGCCTGAGAATCTGGGATTTGAGTCTCTGGAATGTACAGGCGAAACGTCTCAACCGCATCCGGGTTTACAAAGCCGGGCGAGACGTGCGTGAGTGCGCGGAAGGTGCGCATCATCAGCCCGGAGCAGATGAGCAACACCAGGGCAAGCGCCACCTGCACCACCACCAGTGTCTTGCGCGCCCGGTGCCGTTCGCGGCCCTGGCTCAAAGCGCGTCCGCCTTCGCGGAGTCCCGCCGCTGTTCTCGCACCTGCATACTTCAACACCGGAATCAGCCCGATTAAAAGACTTGTGAACAGCGTTATGCCCAGCGTGAATGCCAGGACAGGCAGGTTGATTCCGATCCCTCCCAGCCGCGGCAGTCCCGCAGGCGCCACGGCGACAAGAGCCTTCAGCGCGCCATAAGCCAGACCAAGCCCAACCGCGCCTCCTCCAATGCCCAGCACAAAGCTCTCCAGCAGCAACTCGCCCGTAGTTCGACTCCATGACGCGCCCAGTGCCGTCCGAATCGCCAGTTCCTGCCTGCGGCCCTCCACGCGCACCAGCAGCAGGTTCGCCACATTGGCACAGGCAACCAGCAGCACCAGCACAATTGAACCCATCAGCACCCACAGCACTTTGCCCACGTCGCCCACAACGTCCTTTTTCAGCGGCCGCAGGTTCATTCCGAACCGTGCTTTTTCAAACAGATTGACACTGAAGCCATCTGGCGCGGGAAAGCTGCGCAGAGTTACTGGCCAGAGGCGCAACAGGTCGGCACTGGCCTGGGCCATGGTCACGCCCGGCTTCAGCCGTGCAAGCGCCCGCTGGCTGAAGTTTCCCAGCTTCACCTTGCTTCGATCCCACTGAAACGGTACAACCAGGTCCACGTCACGATAATCCAGAAACTGAAAGCCACGGGGCAGAACACCGATAATCTCCCGTGACTTGCCATCCAGCGTGATGGAGCGCCCAACCACGGAGGAGTCTCCTCCATACTTGCTCTGCCAGTACCGGTACGAGATCAACACCGTCTGCGGCGTGTTCGGCGAGTCATCCTGCCGGGTAAACAGCCGGCCCAGCCTGGGCTTCACTCCCAGCAGCGGCAATGTGCCGTCGGTCACGTCCAGTCCGCGCACATGTGCAGGATCGCCCTGCCCCGTCACGGTAAATGAGTCGCCGTCATACGCACCAATATCAACCAGAGTCTTATTCTGTTCGCGATCGATGAAGTACACCGACGGCGCCATGTTCAGGTTCTCAATGCCGACACCGGGCGCGGTGTGCCATACCCCGATGAGCTGCTGGGGATGCGGGTAGGGGAGCGGCTTCAGCAGCACTCCCTCCACCACGCTGAAAATCGCCGTGTTGGCGCCGATGCTGACTGCCAGCGTCAAGAGAACGACGATGGTGAAAAGCGGTGAGCGCCAAAGCCTGCGTACAATCTGCCGCAGCTGATCATTGACTGTGGACATCTACCGAGCCTCCGGGGCCACACAACCCTGTCATGAAGGGATAACGACCCAACTGCCTCGCGTACAGCTACATACGTTTTACTCCACCGATTGGTTCCCCACCGAAAAATAGTCCGCGAGATGGGTATTTTCATACTTCACACCGCCTGCTGTGCCCGTCAACAGGGTGAAGTAAAATCGGACGCAGGTATCCCCATGGAGAAGTTGCATACCGCCGGGCTCGCTTTGCTTATTTCATTCTTTATCCTCGCTCCACAAGTGGGCACATGTGCGGAGCATTCTGCCTCCGCATCGGAGACAGACGTAGCCCCTGCAGCGCCGCTGTATACGGTGCGCTCAATTGAAGACCTGAGAAAGGCAATACCGGCCCTCAAGGGACTGGAGCCCGCCACGAGCCAGCAGCAACTTTCTTCCATCCTGTCCCAGATGGCACAGACGATTGGGAATCTTCTGCCCCGCCTGCCCGACCTGATATCGCGCGAAGATATCTACCGCGCCGAGCGGCGGCCGGGCCCAAATCCGCCTGAACAGATTCTCAGCCTCACCCGTCCCGGCACGGGGCCGCTCGACCTGACCACCATCACGGAACAGGCGCCGCGCGGCCAGGAGTTTCGATATCTGATTGCCTGTCACCGTTCCGCCAATGGCGCCATATCGCTTCAGGAATCGCGAACTGACTTGAAGGGCCATCCATTGGATCGGAAGGGTAAGGCCGCCGCATTCGGCTCAGGCTTCGCGTATCAGTGGGTTCTGTTCGCGTCAGCCAATCAGTCTGAGTTTCAATTCAGATACCTGGGAGATCAGGAACTGGATGGGCACAGGACCTACGTCCTTGCCTTTGCCCAGATTCCCGGGCAGGTAAGATTCCCGGCGGTATTTCAATCCGGAGGCAAACAGGCTCAATATTTCTATCAGGGAGTCCTCTGGGTCGACCAGAAATCGTTCAACATTATTCACCTGCGAAGCGACATCGAAGCCCCGCTTGAAAAGCCCTTCCTCAAGCAACTCACCACCGACATTCGCTTTCGATCAGTGAATATTCCGGATATTGACGAGACCTTCTGGCTGCCGGGCGAGGTGCAGATTCTGATTGATCAGGGCAGGCTGATTATTCGTGAACAGCATCGCTATTCGGACTATCACCTGTATCACTCCACGGCCCGCATCATCCCCAACTGATGATGGGGCGGATTCTCAGTGACAGGCAAATTATCGATTGAGGTACTTCATGCATCCTGCTCGCCATCGCACCAGACTAGTGACTCTTGGGAGCCTCCTCGTCGCGTCCTGCCTGACCTGCGTCGCGGGCCAACCGCAGGCGGATTCGACTGGAAACCAGGCGACGCTTCGCGTGAACGTGAATGCACTGCTCATTCCAGTCGTCGTCCGCGACGACCACGGGCAAATTGTGACGGGCCTTGCCCAAAGCGACTTCCAGGTACTCGACAATGGCAAGTCGCGCGCGGTGACCGGATTTTCCGTTGCGCACTCAGCCCGGGAGACGGAGAGCAGCACCGCGAGCAATTCTCCCGCTTTGACAGCGGCCGCGGCACCCAGCCCGCGCTCGCTGGTGCTTCTGATCGATGATCTGCACTTTTCTCCATCTGGCTTGATTCAGGTGCAAAAGGCGGTGCCAAAGGTTCTCGATCAGGTGCTTGGCCCCAACGATCGCGCGGTTGTTCTGTCGTTTCGTGGAGTGAATTCAGGCTTCACGGCAGACAGAAAAGTGCTGGCTGAAACGATTGAGAAGATCAAAGCCCAGCCCACAGACCTGAATGATCGCAGCCGGTGCCCGGATATCAGCTATTACGTGGCGGATCAAATTCTCAATAAACACAGCAACGCCCAGTATCAGATCGAGCTCGAGCGCGCTGAAAACTGCACGCACCGGAGTTCCGAAACCAACCCCGGGTACCTGGACATTCTCGTTCACGAAGCCGCGAATCAGGCTCTTCTTGCGGGTGACCAGGATGCCATGGCGGCCGTTGGATTTCTGAGGGAGGTTGAGCACGGCATGAGTCGCCTGCCCGGCCAACGAACGCTCGTCTTGATCTCACCCGGATTTCTCAACTTCTCTGAAGAGGCGATGCGGATTGAATCGCAGGTTCTCAATGATGCTGCCCGGGATAACATCGTCATCAATGCACTCGATCTTCGCGGGCTCACTACCGGCAACATGAGCGCCAACGAGAGTGGAGCTGGGTCATTTTTTGCGCAGATTACAGGCTCAACGCCGTCTAATTTCAGCGAGGCGTCTGGAGGCAACGACGATATGCTCGCTGAGCTAGCAGGCGGCACTGGAGGGTATTTTTTACGCGGCGGCAACGACATCAGCCAGCAATTCATTCGCGCGGCAGCGGCGCCCGAAACCGTGTACCTGCTTGAGGTCTCACTGCAGGGAGTCAAGCAGGATGGCAAGTATCATCGCATTCAAGTCAAAGTAAAACAGGACCGGGTTAAGATTCAGGCTCGACGAGGCTACTATGCCCCATCGAGCACACAAGGCAAAAAATAGTACCCCCGACTACCGGGAATAGTGGTTAGGCGCGCCCGGCGTGGCTGCGCTGCCTGCCACAGGAGCTTCGCTGGGATGCTCCTGCTTCAAGGCGGTTGTGAGCGTGATACCGGATCCCGAGACCTGCGAGCCCATCTGGTGGGCATGCGCGAGCGGCGAGGACACGGTGATGGAGGCTACACGGAACCTAGTTGTACCAGCGATGACTGCGGACTCCTGATCTGCTCCACTGCCAATGGTGATCGCCTCACCAGTGCGTAAGCCTGTTGTACCAGCGACAGGGAGAACGGTTGCCCCCGCGACGGTTGCCTCGCGCAACGTGGTCGCGCCGGCCGTTCCCACCTTCGCGATTACAGCTGCCTCAAGGTTTGCGCCGGTGCCCACTCGGATTGTCTGACCGGCGCCAAAGCCCTCTACGTTGGCAACCTTGATGTTGGTTGATCCCATCGCCGAAGCTGCTGAGAGCATTGTCGAGGGTGACGCGACAAAGTCTGTGCAGTTGCTGTCTGTGTCAGCGCCGTCGGGATAGCGTCCCGCGCTCGTATCCGAAGTGGCGCCTGCGGGATTGAACGGCCCCGAGCCACCCGCCGCGCCGGGCGCTTTCACATAGCAGCCACTCTCTGACGCTCCCGAGGTGGCCTGGTACCCCTCGGCGGCCCAGGGATCGACCACGCCCCCATAGTTCAAGCTGTCCACGACCAGGCCAGAGGCATCGCGCAATACCATGTTGCCTTCTCTGTATGTCACTTTGAACCGGCCGAATGCAATTGCGCTGGTGGTAAATTCAGGCCCGCCGAACCACTGGTTTGGCGTCGTCGCTCCCTGGTAGCCGGCACTCTTTACCGCCGCGTCGCGCACAACCGCGTTCATCTCGTGTTCACTGGCCAGGGGACGGTCGAGCGAAATGCCGCTGCCAAGCGCCTGAACCGGCTCGTTGCTGGAGTGGGCAAATCTCGTTGCGGGAGTAAAGCTGACGCCTGTTCCCCAGTCTGTAAAGGGCAGGTTGGCCGCATGGTTGAATCGCAGCGGGGCGGCCAGGTCGAGACCCGTTCCCGCCTCCACCACGTCTTCGTCGCTGATATGCGCATGATCAAGGGCCGGACTAAAACTGATACCGGTGCCCACCGCCCCGGGGGTGCCAACGTCAGTAATGGTCACTATCTTGCGCTTCGCGGGAGTACCGATGGTGATTTTCTCGCCCGCGGAAAAGCCTTTAACGCTGCGCACTTTGACATTGGAGGCGCCGGCACTCACGTCCGCCGCAAGCTTGGTGAGGGTCGCCTGCGTGCCAACGTAAGTGACGGTCACAGTTTCAATCCCATGGCCGACACTGTCGATGTCCAGCCTGATCTTGTCGCCTGCGGAAATATCCGCGACCGACGTCACCTTGATGTTCGTGGCGCCGGCGCGCGCATCCGCCGCCAGGTAGGCTTGCGTGCCCGGCTTCCCGACAGCAGTGACGGTGGCCACCTCATACTTCTCGCGGTCTCCTGCCACCGCGGGATACGTCGCGCCATATCCAAGCGCGATCTTCTCGCCCACCTTAAAGCCGTCCACGCTCATCACGGGCACGTTGGTCGAGCCCACGGGAATCGTAATCACGGGACCATCTGGAAGCGGTTGCCACACGGTCGTATGGTTGCTCGCAGCGGTCCCAATACCCGCAATTTTACGGGCCTCCGCGGTGGAGCCCGTGCCGATTTCGATGTCATCGCCAACCTTCATGCCAGCCGTGCTTCTGACGTGAATGGTGGCATCACCCGCGCGAGCGGAAGCCGCAAGCCCGGAGTTGGACAGGCCAAGCAGATAAAAGCCGCCTGCCGCAAGCTTCGTCCCCGACGGAATCTTCACCGTGGAAAAGATGGCCTGCTGAGCAGGATGCTCGGTAAGCGACCAGTTGGATATGTTCACGGTCCGATCGCCTGCGTTGTAAAGCTCGATGAACGAGTCTGTTAGATTTTCATGAGGGCCGGAGCTGATGCGAAACTCATTAATCTTCACCGGACTCACATTCCGCACCTTCTCAGCCATCGTCACAACCCGCTTCTCACCGCTTGCGGGATTCTTCCAGTGCGCGCTTCCGACCAGGTCCCCGTTGAATGTCGCAGGTCCTGAAGTGACCTTGAACGTCGCACTCACGCTCGCGCCCGGCGCCAATGGAGCAGGAAACGTTTTCGACGCCTTACGGGTGCCCAGAACCACGGCGGTCCACTGGCTGCTGGGTACTGAAATGCTCAATTCGACGTCCGCGACGGGCGCCCCAGTCATATTGGTGAATGTGACCGTGGTGTCTCGCGATGTCTCCGGCGAAAACGTCTGGAGTCCCGGCGGCGCGACTTTGGCCGAGGCCGGGACTACGCTCAGCGGCTCCACTCCGTAACCTGCCGCGACAATATTGGCCTGCACTAGCTGGTCGGTGGCATCCGCCGGAAAGGTGCCTGCGGCCGTCATCGCGCCCTCATAAAATGTGCCCTGCGAGCCGTTGCTGTTGTCGCCACCGTTGCCCAGCAGGATTGCTCCCTGCTTGCGCATCGGATCATAGGTGGCATTCACGCGCGGTCCGTCAAACATGACGGATAAGGCCCCCCGTTGAGCGTCACCGCCCATGGAAGTCCATCGGTGCGGTTCACCTTTGGCAACCGCAGTCACAAATCGCCAGGTGATTGTCGGCAGGTTCGCGCAGCCCCTCGACCCGTCTGGATTGACACAACCCACCAGGTTGTTCTCTTGATCCGTCATGATCCACGGGCCAGGTCCGGAACCGTGATACCACGGAGTGGCATTGCCGAAGTAGGCGGTTTCCATGGTGCCGTTATCGTCATCGCGGCTGTCGATCTCGGCGTTGCCATAGTCGAAGCAGCAGCCGGAGTTGAAGTGCAGCCCGTTGATCACCCAGTACTGCCCTTCCGCCTGGTCATCCACCGCGGTGCCTTTGGCATCGTCCTGGCGCAGGCCCATGCCGGGCAAAATGAACACGCCATAGACCTTGTGACCCATGATCGTGACCGGCGCCATGTCGGCGACCGGAAGGTTGTTGAACCCGCCGAGAGACGGGCCGCTGAATCCGCCGCGAGGCGCCTGCGTCAGGTCGTTGTGCCGGGGAGACTGGTCATAGATTTTTGAGATCCAACAGTAGGTGTTGGCACAGAATGCATCCTGCGCGGCAGCATCTGCGTACCCGCCCGCATCCGGGTAAGGTGTCGAGACAGGCTGCACCACACCGATATCCAGGGTCTTTTCGTCGGACTGGCGGAGAACCTGGTAGAGGGGCCCGTTGTAGGCAGCGTACAGCGCGCGCGTGGTGCTATGCGCGGCCACACACGGGTCGCCGGCGGCGGCATAGATGTCACACGGGCCTTGGGGCCGCGGCGGAGCAGTGCGGGATGCTTCCCTGCTCTGCTGCGCCATCGTAAAGGTTGCGCCCATCACTGTGAGCGCCGCTGTCATGAGTGCAAAATACATCTTCGATTTCATATCAGTCCCACCCGAATTGCTCCCAGCTCCAGTCAACTTTGAATCCGGGATTTGTTCTTACACCCAATAAAAGCACCATGGACCTGTCAAAGCCAACAGCGCAGGCAACGCTTTCCATTGCATTCCCAACTGTCACAACTGTGCAGAGGGGCAGCCTGAAGTGCATGAGCAGTCTTCAGCCCCTTTCTCCGCTCTGCTTACTTATTTTCGTTCAGAATCTCCTCGATGGTGCTCCTGGGCACGGGGAGATGGTCCTGATTCTCTCTCAACCATTGGTGATAGTCCGCTTCAATGGCCGCAGACCACTTTGCGTCAATCTGGCCCGCCGTGTATTTTTCCTCTCTCAGGCGCTGATGGCCAAACATGTCTTCGAGGC
>DASSHM010000298.1:0-7344 GCA_035692885.1 Occallatibacter sp. | reverse complement strand
CAAATCGGCGATTCAAAAAAATCCAAATCTGAACTCTGGAGGTTCACCATGATGAAAGTTCGAATGGGCGTGATGACGCCTTTTCTGGTAGCCGCTGCCGGTTTCGTGCTTAGCCCCGTGCTGTCGATGCAAGCGCAACAGGCGGGCGAGAATTCGGGCCCCCCAAAGTACATTTACCTGAGCAATGTGGTGTTAAAGCCGGGCAGCTCGGCTGATTATGTCAAACTGCAGAGCGAAGAGAACGCCGCGCTGCGGGCGGAGAAGATTAACGCCCACCATTTCGGCATGTGGTCGGTCACTGGAAACGAGAACCGGGTGCTGTACTTCTATGGGGCGGATTCATTTGCCGACCTCCAGAAGATGCACGACTCGGTGATGGGTAATGCCGCCGTACGCGCGGTGCTGGACAAGAACGAGGCCGCCGAGGGGCAGTTGGTCCAGAGCGACAACGGCAGCATCTACGAGTATGAGAAGGACCTGAGCCTGAATTCCGGGCCGAGTCTGGAGCAGGACCGGTTTATGGACATCACGCTCTTCCATCTGCGCCAGGGTCAGGGCCCGGCATTCCGGCACCTGGTGAAGGTGTATCTGAAAGCCTACGAATCCGTATCGGGAGCGAAGTTCGTTTTCTTCCAGAAGATGTATGGCCAGGGCAGCGGAGATACCTACATTCTGGTGACGCCCCTCAAAAGTCTGGGCGACGTGGACTCGAATATAGCGAACGACAAGAAGTTTGTCGAAGCGGCTGGGCCGGACCTGCTGACGCTCATGCGCGCGCAGGGGCCGACGATTATCGAGTCGACGGAGTCCAACCTGTTTGCATTTGGCCCGAAGCTCAGCTACGTGCCGGACAGTTGGATGACGAACTCTCCGGACTTCTGGGGCCAGAAATAGGCGCAGCAGGCTCATCCCATTCTGTCTGGGACGGGAACCGATAATTGAAGTGGATGAAGAGCAGGCAGTCACGCATGTGGCTGTCTGCTTATTTTTTGAGCGGCCGGCGGGCAAAGTAGTAGAGCGAGTAGGCCAGCAGTGCGAAGGCGAGGATGGAGACCCATCCGTGGTCGAGGAAGGTGTGGGGGAAGTTGAGGATGTCGCCCCTGTCGGTGGTGGTTTCGTAGCCCTTGAGGGCGACACCGCAAAGGCCCACGATGCCGCCGGCGGCGATGAGGCCCGAGGCAAAGAGCGAGCCGGGAGAGATTTCGCTGTCAGCCTGCGCGGCATCACCGCCGGCCCGCCGCACGGCCTGATCGACGAACCAGCGCATCGCTCCGCCGACGAAGATGGCCAGCGTGGTGCCGATGGAGAGATAGGCGCCGACGGCGAACGAGAGCGAGCGGACGCCGAGCAGCTCAACGGCGATGACGAGAAAGACGCCGAGCATGACCAGGCCCCAGGGCAGCTTGCGGCTGAGGATGCCGTTGATGACGGTTGCCATCAGGCGGGCCTGCGGGGCAGCGGCCTTTTCGCTGCCGATCCCCTGGATCCACTGGACCTCGATGCGGCGGGTGGCGGGCGAGTAGAGGTATTTGCCGTCCGGGAGCTGGGCCGAGCCGATGGCGTTGAGCACGATGTACTCGGACTTGTGATGCTCAACCTCGGTCTGGTTGGGACCCAGTACGGGGAACTGGTCGGGAAGGTTGCGGGCCTCCTTCTGGATGGCGACGCCGGGGTGGGACGCGTTGATGTCCCATGCGATGGGATTGAGGCGGAAGCTTTGCAGCGCGGAGTTCATCATGTTGAGCGTGAAGCCGATGGCGACGGTGGAGACGACGACGCCGATGATGAGCGCAATCTGCTGGAGGCGCGGTGTGGAGCCGACGATGTAGCCGGTCTTCAGGTCCTGCGAGGTGTCGCCGGCGTTGGCGGCGGCGATGCAGACGACGCCGCCGATGGTGATGGCGAGCGCGCCGAAGGCGGGGCTGGTCCAGCCCTTGACAAGAAAGATGGCCGAAGTGGCCATGAGGGTGGCGATGGTCATGCCGCTGATGGGGTTGGCCGAGCTGCCGATGAGGCCGACAATGCGCGAGCTGACAGTAACAAATAGGAAACCGAAAACTACGACGAGCAGCGAGGCGGCGAGGTTGGCCCACGCGCCCACGAAGGCTCCGGGAACGGGCTTGAACTCAAGAAAAATGAACATGCAGGCCACGAGCAGGATGGAGCCAAAGACGACGACGCTCATGGAGAGGTCATTTTCTGTGCGGATGGGCCGTGCGGCGGCGGCGGCGCTGGAGCGCATGCTTTTGAAGCCGGAGCCGAGCGCGCCAAGGATGGTGGGCATGGTCTTGATGAGCGCGATGAGGCCGGCGGCGGCCACGGCTCCCGCGCCCATGGGGCGGATGTAGGTGGCCCAGAGCTGGCTGGGCCCCATCTGAACGATGGGAACGGTGCCGGGGTAGATGGGACCGGGCAGGTCCTTGCCGAAAAAATAGATGAGCGGCATGATCACGAGCCATGAAAGGACGCCGCCGGCAAAGATGGTTCCGGCGACGCGCGGCCCGATGATGTAGCCGACGCCGAGATACTCGGGCGTGGCTTCAACCTTGATGGATGCGCCCTTCATGATGTGCTGGGATCCGAAATCGGGCTGGTATTCAGGCGTGCCGGGCCATGCCTTGAAGAGATTCTCGTTCTGGAAGAAGGTGTAGAGCGAGCCGAGGCCGAGGCCGAAGAAGACGCGGCTGGCCAGGCCGCCGCCCTTTTCGCCGGCCATCAGCACGTCGGCGCAGGCGGTGCCCTCGGGATAGGTGAGCTTGCCGTGCTCCTCCACAATGAGCTGGCGGCGCAGGGGAATCATGAAGAGCACGCCCAGCCAGCCGCCGATGAGGGCGAGCAGAAAGATGCGGGAGTACTCGAGGTCGAAACCGAGAAAGATGAGCGCGGGCAGGGTGAAGATGACGCCGGCGGCGATGGACTGGCCTGCGTTGCCGGTGGTCTGGACGATGTTGTTTTCAAGAATGGACGCGCGGCCAAGCACGCGCAGGATGCTGATGGAGAGCACCGCGATGGGGATGGAGGCGGCCACGGTGAGCCCGGCGCGCAGGCCAACGTAGACCGTGACGGCGCCAAAGATGAGGCCGAAGAGCGAGCCAAGCAGAATGGCGCGGAAGGTGAACTCGGGCTGGTGTTCGTAGGGCGAGACAAAGGGCTGGAACTCGGGCACGTGAGCCTCCCAGAACAAGCAGGCGGAATCGCCTGAAAGGGCGAGTGTAGCAGCGCGAGCGGCAGCTTGACAGCTGCGCCGCGCCTGGGAACACGCCGGGGCCAAATCAAGCTTGGCGAACCGCGCCCCGGACGCGTAGGGTATCTGCAATCAGCGCATCCGCCCGAACGGAGACCTCAAATCCAGATGGACAACCCAGCATTTGCTCACGAGCCCACCCGGAGGCTGCTCTCTCTGGATGTGGTGCGCGGCATCACCATCGCCTTCATGATCATGGTGAACAACAACGGCGGAGCCGGTTCGTGGCACTTTATGAATCACACGGAATGGAACGGCCTGACGCCCACCGACCTCGTGTTTCCCACGTTTGTGTTTGTGGTGGGCGTCTCGGTGGTTTTTGCCACCGAGGCGCGGCTGGCGCGCGGCGCGGGCAGGGGACAACTGGCGCGGCATACGGTGCAGCGCGCAGTCGTTCTCGTCCTGTTCGGCATCGTGGTGAACAATTTTCCGTTCTTTCACCTCGAGCACATGCGCTTTTATGGCGTGCTGCAGAGGATTGCGATCTGCTACCTGGCGGTGGCGTTGTTCTACATGTGGGACAAGCGCGCGTGGACCAAGGTGGCGGCGCTGGCCGGGGTGCTGATGGGCTACTGGGTGCTGGTACGGTGGGTGCCGATTCCCGGCGTGGGCATGCCGGGCCGCGATGTGCCCTTCATGGACATGAACCAGAACCTGGTGTCGTGGATTGACCGCCACCTGTTCCCGTACCATCTTTATCTTTATGCGCCCAGCCACAATGGGCGCGATCCCGAGGGGCTGCTGAGCAGTCTGCCAGCAATCGGCACGGCTCTGATGGGCATCCTGACGGGGATGTGGCTGCGGGCGCGGCGAACGGTCTCAGCCAAAGCGCTGGGGATGGCGGCCGCCGCGGGGGCGAGCCTGATTCTGGGGTATCTCTGGTCGCTTGAGTTTCCGGTGAACAAGAACCTGTGGACCAGCTCGTATGTGCTGGTGGCAGGCGGCTACTCGCTGGCGCTGATGGCGCTGGTCTACTGGGCGGTGGAGCAGCGGGGCTGGCGCAAGGGCTGGACGTGGGTGTGGGTGGTCTTCGGCTCCAACGCAATTGCGGTCTACATGCTGAGCGAGCTGGCCGCGAGTGCGCTGTGGACCGTGCGCAGAACGGCGGCGGGCGGCATCAGGCTCAGCTCCAACGATCACATCCCGGCCTGGGAGCCGTACTTCTTCACGCACAGTTTTGCGCGGATAGGCAATCCGCACTGGGCCGCGTTTGCCTACTCGGTCACGTTCACTGCCCTGTGCTTCATGCCCATCTGGCTTCTGTATCGCAAGAAAATCTTTCTGAAGGTGTAGGCATCAATATCGCTCGCGCATGGGCCGCGTGCGTGCCCGGACGCGTATCCACGGACGCGCATCTCCGGCCGCAGAGTCGCTACTCAGGCGGTGAAGCCGCACTCTGAAAGTGTTCAGGGATCCGTTCATGCTTCGCCCGCGGGCGCTTTGACCGGGCGAAAGAGCCACAGCAGCAACAGCGTAAAGAGCATGCCGCCGACGGTGAACTTGAGCCACACAGGAGCATGCGAAGGCGAGAAGAAGCCCTCCAGCGTGCCTGCAATTACCAGCAGGGGAATGATGCCGGAGACGAGGCGCGTGGCCTCGATGCCTCCGCGCGCGACCGAATCCTTCCAGCGCAGCACACCGGGGAAGAGCATGGCGTGGCCGAGACGAAAGCCGGCGGCGCCCGCGATGATGAGTGAAGGCAACTCCAGCGATCCATGGGGGGCGACGAAGCTCCAGAGCTGAAGGGACATACCGTACAGATGGCAGGCGACGCCGATGACGCCGAGCATCATGCCGTTAACGTAAAGGCAGAAAAAGGTTCCCAGCCCGAAGAGGATGCCGCCTGCAAACGTGACAAAGCTGACCGTGAGGTTGTTGGTCATGATGGAGCTGGAGGCCATGGGCGCGACGCGGATGACCGACTTGGTCCACATCTCGTGGCGCTCCATGGTGGAAATCATCTGCGGGCCCACGAAGTGACGCATGAAGTCAGGCCGGGCGCTGGTAAGCACGGCGCCAAGCCCGCCCCAGGCCAGCGTCACCAGCAGCGCCGCCAGCACGAACGAAAGCTGGCTTTGAAAAATGCGCGGGTAGTCGTCACGAAGGAATCGAAAGAGGGAAAGCAGGTTCGTTTTTCTGCGGGAATAGATGATATGGTGAGCGCGAGCCAGCAGGTGATTGACGTGTTCGGCATAGGTGCGGGCGGTGGCATCCTGGCGCAGCACGGAGAGGTCGGCGGCGACCTGGCGGTAGAGCAGGGCCATCTCCTGCAACTCCGCGCGGGAGAGCCGCCCCAGCCCGCCCTCGTCGGACTGGGCGAGAAGCGCGGAGAGACGGTCCCAGTGCGGACGCCGCTTCGATATCCACTGGTTGGAGAGAATGGACGTCATGGAGCAGAATTCAGACCAGCTTAGCATTGAAACACCCGAACTTGTTTCGATCCGGATGCCGCTGGCGGGCATTGGGAGCCGCTTTATCGCCCTCCTGATTGACATGACAATCTGGCTGGCCGGGATGCTGATTCTGTGGCTGGTGTTCTACCTGTTGCTGCCGGGCATTGGCGCATTCTCAAAGCTCTCAGCGCAGTGGGCGGTGGCGGCTTATGTGTTCGCGCTGTTTTTGCTGAACTGGGGCTACTTCACCCTGTTTGAGGCGTTCTGGAACGGGCGTACCCCGGGCAAACGGGTGGCGCGCATCCGCGTGATTCAGCGTTCCGGACGCGCAATCGGACTCTTTGAATCCATGGCGCGAAACCTGATTCGCTTTATTGATCAGATTCCGTTCTTTTACGCCGTGGGCGTAATCGCGGTGTTTGCGACGCGGCAGCACCAGCGGCTGGGCGATTTGGCCGCAGGCACACTGGTGGTGCGCGACCGCCCGCAGGAGACGCCCCTGTGGGCGGACTCCGGGGTGCGCACCTTTACGGCGCCGGCGTTTGCTCCGCGCGGGCCAGCCGCCGAGCCTGCGCCGGCCTTTGTGCTGCCTGCCAATGGGATTGCACGTTTGTCCGCCGCCGACCTGGAGGTTATGGAGGGATTTTTCAGCCGGCGTCTGGATCTATCCCTTGAAACTCGCGCGGCGCTGGCTGAGCGCATTGCCGCGGCCATCCAGGCCAAATCGGGACTGGAAATACCGGGGGAGGCCAGCGCGGAGACATTTCTGGAGGTGGCCGCGCGGCAACTACGCGACACGGCCCGCATGAGATAGCCGCGCTGGAGACGGCTCCAGCGGGCGCGGACTGCATTTTGGGCCGGATGAGGCAGGCTGGACGGCACGAAAGGTACCCAGGTTGATTACCTGCCCAAGGCCGTAAAACAGCTTTTCCCTCTATTGAAATTCCGATAAATAATTCAATACAAACATGATTCTGAAGTGCCCGTTCCGGCCCGGCTGGCTGGTTTTTGACCAGACTGCAGAAGAGTCAAAAATCGGGCTTGACAAGCACCCTCCCTTCGCCTTTTAATGGCAAACGATCTGAGGAGAGGCGAAGTATGCCTGCTCGGCTAAAACGATTGACTCTGCAAGCTTAAACGTTTGAGCCGGGTAATTCCAAAAGGTGTATATGTTCATTCTTTCTCCTCCAATTATCTGGAGGATCTGGCAGACCGAGCAACTGTCCCTTCGGGGGAAAGTTTCGGGGGCAAGGGTAAGGATGCCAGAGATTTGCAGGGACTCCTGGCGGGTTCCGGCAATGCAATAGATGATTCGAACCCCGCAAACCGGCATGGGAACAATGCCGACTGCAGGCCGATAGCAGGAAGAGAAATGGCCGGGTTAAAGACGGGTTGGGCGGAGTGAAGGGCGGCAGGTAAATGGATTTTCCTGTTGACACTTCTCACACTGCACGCGTTAAATGGCACGGTTGCCGTTGAGAGTGGTCTGAAGAATCGATGGACTTGATCACATCCTGTTTGAAGCGGCTGCAGCTGTCGCGGCTCCCTGGAAGACTGGGGCGGCCTGGCAGCATTCCGTGTTGGGGGAGTCGCACGAGACGCCCGTAGAAGCGAAAGGCGCATTGGATCGCGGCTCCGCGGCCAACTGGGCCCATCAAGCTCATCAACCGGCTTTACCTCGCAAGACGGGGAAGCGAACGACGTAGT
>DASSHM010000297.1:0-13914 GCA_035692885.1 Occallatibacter sp. | reverse complement strand
CGTCACATCCACCGCGGTCGGCTACGAGGGCGGAACCCTCGACCAGCCGACCTACAAGGACGTGTGCACCGACAAAACCGGCCACGCGGAGGTTGTGGAACTCGAATTCGACACCGGGCGCGTGAGCTATGAGCAACTGCTCGATGCGTTTTTCTCACTGCACGACCCCACCACGCTCAACCGCCAGGGTCCTGACTGGGGCACGCAATACCGCTCGGTCGTCTTTTTCCACTCGCCGCAGCAGGAAGCCGCAGCCCGCGCCAGGATTGAGCAACTGACCGGGGAAGGCCGCTTCCGGCCCAGACGCATCGTTACCCGGGTTGAGCCGGCACAGACCTTCTGGCGGGCCGAGGAGTACCACCAGCGCTATCTGGAGAAGCGCGGACTCTCAAGCTGCCACATTTAACTTGCTATCTGACAACTACTTACGAGAGACATCTGGGGCATTGCTGCTGCGCGCCAGCCACCACGCCTTGATGAACTTCCAGTGGATATAGACGGAGTGGTTCAGGTGCAGCAGCAGGCCCTCGCGGCCGTCGAGAAACCCCAGGCGGAAGATGTAGTTGTAGAGAAACGTCGCTGCCGGATTCAGTACAGCGTTCCAAACCAGCGCCGGGTAGGAGCGGCTGACACGGCCGCGCTGATACAGTAACTGGGCAATCTCGCTGCTATACCGGTTCATATGTTCGAGATAGATTGCCAGGGTCGGGTAGGCGTAGTGAAGCATGTCGTGCTTCAACGTGCCTGTGGGGCCTGCAAACTGAGGCGTTGAGTGGGGCCCGACGCCCTCGCTCAGCCGCGCCGCGCCGCGCCGGAACAGGCGCAGCTTGTGGTCAGGGTAGAAGCCGCCGTGGCGAATCCAGCGGCCAAAGTAGAGGTTCAGCCGGGGAATCCAATAGGCGCCGAAGCGCGGCTCATCCTCAAGCAATTCCCTGATCTCGGCCTGGAGACCGGGCGCAAGCACCTCATCGGCATCCAGCAGCAGAATCCAGTCGGACGCGCACAGGTCAAGCGCAACATTCTTCTGCTCGCCGTGCCCTCCAAAGGCGTGATAGCTGGTCCTGGCGCCAAACGATTCCGCGATTTCGATCGTGCGGTCCTTCGATCCCGAGTCCACGAGGATGATTTCGTCGGCCCAGCGCACACTCTCGAGCGTGCGAGGCAGATTCGCCTCCTCGTTCATGGCAATCATGGCGACGGACAAGGTCTTCCGCATGGAGGGAAGGATAAATCAGCACGGCGGCAGGCTGAGAGGCCGAGGTCCGGGAGTGCCCGGCGGGCGGCGGGCAGGCAGCCGCGTGGACAGCCGAGGCTGACAGCGCCGCGCAGTCAGGATGGGCGATGGGGCGCGGGAGGCCAGCCCAGAATGGTATCGACCGGGGCCGGATATGCCATGTTAGAGTAGGGTTCCACGGGGGTGGGCACATGGCGGCGGGCATTCTGCTTCCGGGCGGAGGAGAAACCATCGATCTGCAGCAGCAGGTGGCGCGGCTGCAGGCGCTGCTTGAGGCGTCACGGCAGGTTCACTCCACCATCCGCGAAGAAGAGGTCCTGGAGCAGGTTCTGCGCATTGTGGTGCGCGAGCTGGAGATGGCCGGGGCCGCGTTTACAGGAACAGAACTGGCTTACGGCGACGCACCGGACATGAACGGCGGAGGCAACGGCGCACCGGCCGTGTCGGCCTGGCCGCGATATCCGCTCGAAGACCGCGAAGGCCGCGCCATGACAGAGCTGGTGGTGTCTCCTCCCGAGGGTCGCGAGCTGACGATATATGAGGCCGACTTTCTGGAGGGCCTGGCACTCCAGGCCGCCGTGGCCCTTGAAAATGCGCGTAATCACCAGCGCAACCTTGAGTTCGCGCGCGTGCAGCAGGACCTGGACGCAGCACGGAACATCCAGCGGTCGCTGCTGCCGCAGGAACTGCCCACGATTGGCGGGTACTCGCTCGGCTTCCGCTCAGTCACATGCTACGAAGTGGGTGGCGACTATCTTGACATTGTGGAGCAGCCCGACGGCAACCTGCTGATTGCCGTGGCCGACGTGGCAGGCAAGGGACTGGCTTCAGCCATTATGGCCTGCAGCTTCAGGGCAGCCTTTCGCGCCGTGGCCGTGCAGGCTCCGCCCCTGGATGAACTGGCGGCGCGCATGAACCAGCACCACTGGCAGGAGGGTGAAGAGGCTCGCCGGCGGTATGTAACGGCCATCTTTTTACTGCTGCGGCCTGCGACCGGAGAAGTGGAGGTGGTGAACGCCGGCCACAACCCCGGCTTTCTGGTGACGCCCGGCGGTCCGGCCCGGCAGTTTGAATCGTCGGGCACGCCGCTCGGCCTGCTGCCGGGCATGCAGTACGCAATCGAGAAATCGCACTTCGCCCCCGGCTCCCGGCTGCTCTTCTATACCGACGGGCTGACGGAGGTGTTCCGCGGCGAAGAGGAGTTCGGCCCGGAAAGGCTTCTGGATGAGTTTTCCAAGTGCCCGGCTGACAAGGCCGGTGATATTCTCGATGCACTGTGGGCCACCCTGGGAGACTTCGCCGAGGGCGGTCCCCAATCAGACGACATGACTGCCCTTGCGCTGTGCCGGGGAGAGAAAGCAATGGAGACATCCGCATGACGACTGGGAAAGCCACCAGCGTGGAGGTAAGACTGCCCTCGCGCCTTGGCTACGAGAAAGTGGCCATGAGCACCGCCGCGGCGGTGGCCAAGCTGATGGGTTTTCGCGAGGAACGCGTGGAGGACCTGAAGACCGCCGTCGCCGAAGCCTGCATCAATGCCATCGAGCACGGCAACCGGCTGAACGAGGGGCTCTCAGTGGGCGTGGTGCTGTCGGCGGTGGATGACTCACTTGAGGTGAAGGTGATTGATGACGGCAAGGGGCTGAAGACACTGCCCCCCAAGCCGGACATTGACCGCAAGATTCACGGCGAAGAAGATCCCCGCGGCATGGGCATGTTCCTGATCCAGGCACTGGTGGACGAGGCTGAATGGGTGAAAGGCACCAACGGCAAAAGCAGCTACGTCCGGCTCGTTATTCACTTGGATAGAGACCCCGATTGACAACAGGAGAACGGAGACACGAGAACGTGCAAAACGAAACCAAGGCGCGCATAGAACAGCTCACATCCCCGGCGGGACATCCGGTTTCAGTCCTGCGCTTTGAGGGAGACATTGCGAGCACATCGAAAGATGCGGTGCTCGGCACATATCAGACGCTGCCCAAAGAACAGACCAAGCTGGTCTTGCTCGACTTTACCAAGGTGGAGTACATCAACTCCAGCGGCATCGCGCTGGTGATTCAGATGCTGATCGAAGCCTCCAACTCAGGACAGAGGGTCTTTGCATTCGGGCTCTCGCCGCATTTCACCAAGGTGTTCACCATGGTTGGCATCACGAAGTATGCGGGACTGTTTTCAGGGCAATCTGAGGCACTGGCGGCACTATAGCCACGGCAGGCCGGCTTTCGCCGCGACGCGAAGCCGGAGAGAGGCCGGGGATGACACTGGAGACAATTCAAGCGGCTTTGCTCAAGGCCGGCCTTGACGGCTGGCTTTTTTATGATCACCACCACCGCGACCCCATCGCGGAGCGCATCCTGGGGCTGGACCCGCAGGCGCACGTCTCCCGCCGCTGGTACTACTATGTGCCGGCCGACGATGAGCCCCGCAAGCTGGTTCACCGCATTGAGGCGGGCCGGCTGGACGCGCTGCCCGGAACCAAGGGGCTCTATGCAAGCTGGCAGGAGCTGGCTCGGGGCCTGGAGGCCATGCTGCAGGGCAGCCGCCGGATTGCCATGCAATACTCGCCGAACAACGCCATTATGTACGTCTCCATGGTGGACGCGGGGACGGTGGAGTTTGTGCGCGGGCTGGGCAAGCAGATTGAAAGCTCGGCCGATCTGGTGAGCCAGTTTGAAGCGGTGCTGAGCGATGAGCAGATGTCCAGCCACGCCGAGGCCCAGAAGGCCATCGACGAAATTCTGGAGGCAGGCTGGGCGGAGATGGGCCGGCGGCTGCGCCCGGCCACGAAAGGCAAGGGCAAATGGTCGGAGTTCGAGCACATGACCTGGCTTGAGGAGGCCATGCGGCGGTCGGGGCTAACCTGGGAGGGCAGTCCCAACGTGAGCGTGAACGCCAACTCCTCTGACTCGCACTATCAGCCTTCCGCGGAGCGCTCAAGGCGCATCCGGGAGGGCGACTTTGTGCTCATTGACATCTGGGGCCGCGTGGACAGCCCCGGCAGCCTGTACTACGACATCACCTGGACGGGCGTGGTCGGGCGCGAGCCGAGCGCTCGCGAGTTGCAGGTGTTCCACACCGTGCTCGAAGCCCGCGATGCTGCGATTCATGCCATCGAGGAAGCATTCGCTCAGGAGCAGCCAATCCGCGGCTTCGAGGCCGACGACGCGGCCCGCGCCGTGATTCAGGCAGCGGGGTTTGGCGAGTTCTTTACCCACCGCACCGGGCACAACATTGCTCGCGAACTGCACGGCGCGGGAGCGCACCTGGACAACCTGGAGACCCACGACGACCGCCTGCTATTGCCCAACACCTGCTTCTCGGTCGAGCCCGGCATCTACCTGCCGGAGTTCGGCGTGCGCAGCGAGGTGAACATGATGACATCGCCGCGGCAGGCATGGGTCACGGGCCGCGTCCAGAGGGAGCTGGTGCGCATCTGAACGGCGGTACGCCAGGGAAATATGCATGCCTGGCCATGGCTGCGTTCTCCGCAAAGGCCGCCGCGCCATCCCGGTACGATATAGTCGAAGAGGAATGGCTGCAACAGACAACAAGAACGCCGCGGGTTCAGGTATTGTTTATCTTCCCCTGATTGCGGGCTGGCTGGTGCCTGGCGCGGGCCATTTTCTACTGGGCAAGTGGATCCGCGGAGCATTGCTGGCGATTTCGATCATCGGGATGTTTGCCCTGGGCATTGCCATGAAGGGCAAAATCTATTCGAGCGGCCACAACGTGCTCGACATGCTTGGGCTGGTGGGCGAGCTGGGCAACGGCCTGCTCTACCTGGCAAGCAGGCTGCTGAGCTGGGGCGCGGACTCGGTGCAGATTACCGTGGCTGACTGGGGCACGCGATTCATCGTCGTGTCTGGCCTGTTGAACGTGATTGCGGCCGTGGATGCGCACAATCTGCGCACGGGGAGGAAGCAGTAGTGTTCCAACCCACCCACTTCACGGCGGTCCTGCTGTTCTCGCTGTTTGTCTCCACCGTCTTTGGCATCACGCAGCGCGAAACGCCCATGCGCATGTTGCGCTACGGCATCTATTGCTTTCTGCTCTTCGTGGGGTCGGTGATTGTGGTGAGCTGGCTGATGTACCTGATCGCACGCTGAGCCTGCAAGGACTACCGCCTGCCGCTGGCGTGTGCCAATAGAGATTCATATTGATCAGGGTTGGATGCCACGCTGCCAGACGGCGGCATCGAAGGTGTGCGCACTGCCAAATCCCTCTGAGCGGTAGAGCTCGACTGCCTCAACATTGGCGGCGGTTACCGTGAGTGACACCTCGCTGACGCCCTGGCTGAGAAACTGACTGGAAGTGAGCCGCAGAAGCATCCGGCCCAGTCCCCGGCGGCGATAGTCCGGGTGCACGCAGAGCTGCGTAATGTGGCCGCTGAGCGGACTGACGCGCGAACCCAGCACCAGCGCCGCCAGTTGATGCGTGCTGTGATCCTCCACCACATGCGAGGCCAGGCCGGAAAAGACGCCACAGCCGGAGTAGCGGACGATATTGTGCAGAAAACGCAGCGAGCCATGCGCGGTGCAGTATTGGTCGTTGATCAGGCTGTCAGTGTGCCCGCTGTATGCCTCGCAGATAAGCCGGGCGGCGGCGTTCAGATCGCCGGAGCGCCATGGCCGAAGTTCGAGGCCGCTGCCGGGCGTGGCATCCAGGGCGGGGGCGGCGCCGGCCAGGCGCTTGACCATGAAGAGCCGGGGATGAACGGTGAAGCCGTTGTGGCGGAAGATGGCGGCGTGGGCCCCTTCAGGATGCAGCAAAAGCTGTGACTCGATGCGGTCAATCTGCGGCGAGTTCAGCAGCGTCTCAAGCAGGTGGTGCAGCAGTGTCTCCTCCACCTGGAGTGACGGCGCAGCACCGCCGCTCGCGGCGGCAAAGACGTCGCCGATGACCGCCTTTGAATCCTCATAGATGCAGAAGGTGTAGCCGGTGACGTGACCGGCATCCAGCGCGGCGTATCCGGGGAGCATGTGGTTGTCGAGGTACTGCATCAGCAACCGGGAGGAAGAGTGATAATCCCAGTGCAGACGCTGCATCCAGAGATCCCCTTCGGCCTCGAGCACCGGCCTCAGCAGCGACGCGGCAAAGTGCCGCAGGTCGAGAATCTCAATGGAAACGCCTGACGCCATGGTTCCCCTGTCCGCAGCGGAGCGACTCCGGCTTGAAGACAACGGCTGTCCTGAGAAGACTGCGTCCACCGGAGCTTTGACGCGCAACGCGCCTTCCAGTCAACCTGCCACGAGCAACACCTGATTGCAAGATAACGCCTGAAAGCGACTTCCGATGCCTGCTTTTGTTCACTTCTTACCTACGAGATAAACCTCCAGCCCCTGCTCGGGCCAGGCAAACAGCGGCGTGTATTGACGCCCGTCGAGATATTCCTGCAGCGCGTCCGGGGTGTGCAGGTCGATGCCGCGGCGGCCGGCCATGCGCGCCACCAGAATATGCTCCTGCTCGGGAACGCCGCTTTGATCGTAATTGACGACCTCATGATTGCGATAGAAGGCGAGGCCGTACTCCATGTCGCGGCGGACGCGAAAAACCGCCACGGTCTCGCCGGGGGCGAACATGGTGTCAAGCCGGGCGGCCAGGGGGCGGGCAGAGTAGGAGCGATCGAGCAGATGGATGACCCGCTTGGTTGCGCCCACCGCCGGAATGCCGAAGAACGGCCCCACGCCGTAGAGAAAGAGCATGAGAACCATCAGCACGCCCGTGGTGGCCAGACGCAGGCGGGCCACCCCATAGCCATGCACCACAATAATGATGAGCAGAGCCGCTCCGGCCGAGGCCGCAATGGCCACCAGAAGCGCGTGCAGGGGCGGCATTTTGCCGCCATGACCCACGAGCCACGGCAGCAACAGGGCAAACATGGTCATCACGGCTACCAGGAGGGCGTGCCCGGCGAGCAGCCACCGGTTCAGGCCCTCCTTGCGGCGCCGGAACAGGTAGTCGCCGGTGAGAATGGTCAGCGGAGGAATCGATGGCAGAATATAGCCCGGCAGCTTGGACTGGGACAGCGAGAAGAAGACGATGGGGATGAGCGCCCAGAGCACAAGGAACTCAGGAAAGGCATCGCCGGTACGGCTGGGCTTGGGCTTCTCCGGCTTGGAGTGCCGCAGCCGCCACTCGGCCACGGAGGTCAGGATGCCGTCGACCAGCGCGCGGATCGCCACCACCGCCCAGGGCATAAGGGCGAGCACAACCACGACAAGGTAGTACCAGATGGGCTGCTCATGCTGGAAGCGGTTGGTGGCAAAGCGCTCCAGGTTGTGCTCAAGGAAGAACTCGCGGAAGAAAGTCGGATTCTGCCGCTGCACGGCGACAAACCAGGGCAGCACGATGACAAAGTAGAGCACCGTGCCCGGCCACCAGAACGATTGCCGGATGATGTGCCACTCGCGGCGCAGAAAGGCAAAGGCCGCGATGATGAGAAAGGCCAGAAACGGCGCAACCGGGCCCTTGGCCAGGGTGGCCACGCCGGTGAAGAAGTAAATGTCAAACAGCCAGAACTTGGACTTTGTCTCGTACCAGGCATACCAGCCGAGAAGGCCGATGCAGAGCGGCGCGGCCATCTGCATGTCAGTGGATGCTCCGCGCGAGAAGCCGATGATGCCCGCCGAGGCCACCGTAATCAGCGCGGCGTCGAGGTGTCCGCCGGGACGGAATCGCCGCATGTGCAGGTAGATCAGCGCGATCATGATGAACGAGAAGCTCGCCGAGGGCAGCCGGGCGCTCCAGTCATGGACGCCGAACTCGCGGAAGACGAACATGGCTCGCCAGTAGTAGAGCGCGGGCTTTTCAAGCCACGGGTGACCGTAAAGATAGGGCGTAACGCAGGCGCTGAGGTGGCCCAGAAGCGTGTGCGCCGAGTCAAACCGCGTGAGCATCTCGTGGGCAATCTGCGCGTAGCGGGGCTCGTCAGCGCCCACCAGACCCAGACCGTCGCCACCCAGAATGGGGGTGACGCCATAGAGGATAAAGAAGACGGAAAAGCCCAGAAAGACAGCCACCTCGAGCGTGACGTCCCAGGTGGGCAGTCGTTTGCGCCAGGGTAATGGCGAATCCGAGGCAGTCGGTTCCAGAGCGGGCTCCACTTCCAGCAGTTCTCCGCCGGGACAGCCCGCGCGCCGGTGCGTGCTGAACTGACCCGAGCCGGTCTCATTTCCGGGAGTTCCAGTGGTTCTCACCGGTCAGATGATGCTGCGTCTCAACTCATCCCGAGACGCAAGTGACTGATGCCGTCGGCGGCAATGGGGGACCGCACCGGCATATTGCGACAGGGTCAAGGCTATCAGATTCATCCGGGATGGCAATGCACCTCAGTGCTCTCCCGGGCGCCCGGCCGCCACTGCCGGGCGAAGGTGCGAAAGTATCTCACTGATTGCGCGGCTGATGGGGCCATCCAGGGTACAACCCGCCGCATTCTCGTGGCCGCCTCCGCCCAGATGTTCAGCAATGGCAGCAACGTTGACGGCGCCCTTGCTGCGCAGGCTCAGGCGCACGCGCTGCTGCGGCAGCCCGCGCAGAAACACCGCTGCCTCCACCTCCGCAATGGAAACCGCATAATTCACGATCCCCTCGCAGTCTTCCTCGGCGGCGCCGGTCCGGGTCATGTCCTCGTCGGTGACCCACAGCCAGGCGATGGATCCCTCGCGCTTCAGGTTGGTGAGCGCTGCGCCCAGTAGAAGCATTTTGGGGATGGGAGTGGAGAAGTAGACTTCGCGCGCAATCCGGATGGGATCGGCGCCGGCCAGCACAAGCTCGCGGGCCAGCTCAAAGGTGGAGGCCCGGGTGGCGCCGTAGCAGAAGCCCCCCGTATCAGTAAGCACGGTAGCGTATAGGCATGCGGCCATCTCAGGGGTGAGGGAGAACCCGGCAGCCTGCGACAGGCGGTAGACCATCTCACCGACGCTGGCGGCGTCGCGATTGAGCCAGTTGACATCGCCCCAGCCCATCCCGGTGGCGTGATGATCGATGTTGACCACGGGGAATGGCTCCAGGCCCTGAAGTCCGGTGCGCGCGCGGCTGTCGCATTCGAGCAGGATGGCCGCGTCGTACTGGCCATGGATATGGATCGCCGTCTGAATGGAATCGGCCCCAGGGAGCCCGCGATAGATTGCGGGGACGGGATCGGCCAGGACCATATCAGCATGCCTGCCCATCTGCCGCAGCAACATGCCCATCGCCAGCGTTGAGCCCACCGCGTCGCCGTCAGGCCGCGCATGGGAGCAGACCAGAAACCGCTCTCCGCCGCGCAGTACCTTCAGAACTTCGCTGATGGCGTCGCGGGTGGCGGCGGACGAGGGCCGCGCGATGGATTGGAGAGGGGAACCCCGCATGCGCCGCTACTCCTGCGCGGCCTTCAGCCGCTTGCGCGACCGGCTCATAAGTTCTTCAATCCGCGCCTGAAAGCGCCCCGAGCGGTCAGCGAGAAAGCTGAGGTCGGGAACATGGCGCACGCCCAGGCGCTCCTTTAACTCATGGCGAATGTAGCCTTTGGCAGCCTCAAGCCCGGCCAGCGTATCCGATTCGGCCGCCTCGATGTCCGGCACGGCCTCATCCACCGCGAAATAGACGCGCGCGGATTTGCCGCCGGCGTTGAGCACCACCTCGCTGACGTAGCAGAAGGCGATGCGCGGATCAGAGAGTTCGCCTTCAAGCATGGCGCCAATCTCTTCGCGCAGGGCCTCGGCCACGCGGTCCTGATGATGCCTGCGCCCTCTGTGCTCCGGCATGGCTTCGACTCCCTGGGAAACGTCTCAGAATAGCAGAGAGGGCGGGCTCAATCCGCGTGGGAAGCAAGGCAGGCCGGCGATGGCACACGGCTCAAAATCAGCTTTCCACGTACTCCCAGAAGGCGTCAGCGACTTCGGCGTCCAGTTCGGCGGCCATGCGGTGAGCGGCGCGCTCAATCTCCTCCATCATTCCACGCAGGTAGCCGCGCGAGCGGGAGATGGCCACAACGCCCAGCGTGGCCGACTGCCAGACAGGCGTCTCATCCAGCTCGGCCACTGAGACGTTGAAGCTCTGGCGCAGCCGGTCTTTTATGGAGAGCACCACCTGACGCCGGTCCTTGAGTGACCGGGCATGGGCGATGCGGAGCTCGAGGGTGAGTTGAGCGACGGGCATGGAAGACCGGGGCGGACCGCGAGCATGACCGACCCTGACGATACTTCTATGCCGCAGACGAGCGGCATTTGGCAAGCAGGAAACAATGAGAGACGGCGGGAGATCAGCGGGTGCTCCTGCTACGGGCTGAGCGTGCGTGGCGAGCCCGCGATCGCCTACCCGATCTCGCGGTCCCAGTTCTCGAGCGTGTTCTTGAAGGTGCTCATGAACCGGCCCGCATCGGCACCGTCAATGAGACGGTGGTCGAAGCCGAGGCAGTAGGTTTGCATGGCGCGGATGGCGATGGTGTCACCGCCGTCGTCGGCGGTGACCACCACTGGCTCCTTGCGCAGCCCGCCGATGGCGAGAATGGCCGACTCCGGCTGGTTGATGATGGGCGTGCCAAAGTCGCCGCCGAATACGCCGAAGTTGGTGAGCGAGAAGGTGGAACCCTGCGCCTCATCGGCGCTGAGTTTCTTCGTGCGGGCGCGAGCGGCAAGATCGCCGATGGCCTGGGCAATGCCGACGAAGCTGCGCGCCTCTGACTCGCGGATGACAGGCACAATCAGGCCCCACTCCAGCGCCACGGCAATGCCGAGATGGACATGCGCGTGGTAGTGAATTGCGTTGTCGAGCAGCGAGGCGTTGAGTACGGGGTGATGGCGCAGCGCTTCAACCGCCGCGACTGCGATAAATGGCATATAGGTGAGCTTGACGCCGTGGCGCTGCTCAAAGGCGGAGCGGCTCCTCTCGCGCAGGCTGGCAATCCGCGTCATGTCAATCCTGTAGACGGCGTGAACGTGGGGGCTGACGCGCATACTCTCAACCATGCGCTCGGCGATGATAGCGCGCATGCGGCTGAGCGGAACGACCCGGTCGCCGGCCTGGGCAGCCGCCGCCGGCAGAGACGAAGCCGGCGTTGCTGCCGGCGTTGAAGCTGCTTTTGCCGGGGCTGCGGCGGCCACCGCACCCTGACTGAGATGGCGGAGCACATCCTCCTTGGTGATGCGCCCCGCGGAGCCCGTTCCGGCAATCTGGCCGAGATCCAGCTTGTTCTCGCGAACCATGCGGCGCACCAGCGGCGAGGAACGGATGCGGCGGACCTCCTGAACCGGGCTGGCCTGCGGCGCGGCGGGACGCTCCCAGGAGGCCGCAACGGTTGACGCCGCAACTGCCGCCGGCACTGGAACAGGAGCCGATGACGCAGGAGCGGCTGAGGTGGGAACCGCCGAGAACGGAGCAGCGGGACTTCCGCCGATGACCGCGATCACCGTGTTCACCTGGACGGTTTCGCCTGTGGCCACCTTGATCTCGCTGAGGATGCCACTGACCGGCGCGGGTATCTCGGCATCCACCTTGTCGGTGGAGATCTCCAGCAGCGGCTCGTCCCGCTCAACCCGGTCGCCGGGCTGCTTGAGCCAACGGGTGATGGTGCCTTCGAAGATTGACTCGCCCATCTGGGGCATGACGACATCGGTTGGCATGGATCTTCTCTCCGCGATGCTGGAATTTTGCGGCTCGTGTTTTCCTGCCGGATTATAAATCGCGTTGTGCTTCAACCGCCGTCGGGCCGGGAATGGACAGCGGCCAGGCGCGGACCGCATGCACTGACCCTATGCGCGGAGAGGGCGCTCGCGTTCGCCGTGGAGCCGCTCGACCTCGCGCGGAACTTCGAGGGGCGTATCCTGCGTGGGCGGCCGCGGCCCGGACACACCGGCCCGCTGAGCGTGTGCACGCAGGGCCTCAAGCCCATCGACGGCGAGCACCTGCTGATCAAAGACGAGGCCAAACTGGCGCGCGGCCTGACGGGCGATGGCTTCAAGGTCCGGCAGCGCGGGCGCGCCGGGAACGTCGCGGGCAACCTCAAGCTGCAGGCTGGTCACCGGCTTGTCCGTGATGCCGCAGGGGTTGATGAGCTGGAAGTCAGCGAGATTGGTGGTGACGTTGAAGGCGAAGCCGTGGGAAGTGATTCCGCGCGAAACATGGATGCCGATGGCGCCGATTTTGCGCGGGAGGCCGGATTGGGAAGCATCGTGCCCCGCTCCGCACCAGACGCCGGTGAGGCCCGCAATCTGCCCGGCGCGCACGCCATAAATGGCGCACAGGCGGATCAGCGCCTCTTCCATGCGGCGGACAAAATCAACCGCGCCGAGGCGGGCGCCTGAGCTGTTGCGCAGGCTGCGAAGGTCAAAAATGGGGTAGCCGACGAGCTGGCCCGGGCCGTGGTAGGTGACGTCGCCGCCGCGATTGATCTCATGCAGAGAAATGCCACGGCTGGCAAGCATTTCGTCGCTGGCCAGCACATTGGAACGATGGGCATTACGTCCGAGGGTGAGCACGGGCGGGTGTTCGAGAAGCAGGAGAACGTTCTCGACCAGGCCCGCCAGCCGAAGAGCCGCGATCTCCTCCTGCAGGCGAAGGCCCTCGCCGTAACCGATGCGGCCGAGATAGAGGTACTGAATCATGCGCCTGCCTTGATTGTAGACATTGATTTCAGACATTGCCGGACCATGGGCGCGGCATACGCAAAAGTAACGCCGGATGCGGCGGCGGAGATGAGCCGAATTTGAAATCGCGGTAGAATAAGGCATGGCAGGAGGACCGGGCGGTCGCTGCCGGGGTCCGGGAAACCGGACGGCCGGGAGAGGAAAGTCCGAACTCCGAAGGGCAGTGTGCCGGATAACGTCCGGGACGCGGGCTTAAATGCCCGTGGACGGCCAGTGCCACAGAAAATATACCGCTTCGGCTAGCTCCCGTTGTTCGAGGGCGACACCCGGGCCGTTCCGCCTGAACTGGTTTTGGCGGGCGCGCCCGGCGCCGATGTAAGGGTGAAATGGTGCGGTAAGAGCGCACCGCTCCGGCAGCAATGGCGGAGGCAGGGTAAACCCCACACGGAGCAAGACCAAATAGGGAGGGAAGCCGCGGGCACGAGCCAGGCAGCGGCTGCGCATCGGCCCGATGCGGCAAGGCGGCTCAAGCAAGTGCCGGAACCTCCGGGTAGGTCGCTGATGAGCGCAAGCGGCAACGCTTCGCCTAGAGGAATGACCGCACACGACAGAATTCGGCTTACAGGTCCTTTTGCCGAATAACAATCAGCCCCGGTTGGGAAAACCCCAATCGGGGTTGACCATTTTTGCGGGCGGCGTTTTTTGCGGGCGGATGATGAGCATGGCGCGGCGTCCGATACCATCGAAGACATGTTGCGGGTAAAGCTGCTGGAGAAAGGAGCCCGGCTGCCGGTGGTGGCGCATCCCGGCGAGGACCTGGGCTACGACGTGTTTGCGCTGGAGGGCGCGGTGCTGAAGCCGCGGGCCACGGTGCGCGTGCGCACGGGCATCGCCGTGGAGGCGCGGCACACGGAGACGGGCGCACAGCTGGGGCTGCTGGTGCGCGACCGGTCGTCAATGGCGGCGCGGGGCGTGGCCACGACGGCAGGCGTTATTGACGCGGGCTACCGCGGCGAGGTGCTGATCCTGATGACGAACCTGGGCAACGACGCCGTGGAGCTGAAGGCGGGCGAGAAGATTGCGCAGATGATTCCGGTGCCCGTACTGACAGGC
>DASSHM010000296.1:0-7028 GCA_035692885.1 Occallatibacter sp. | reverse complement strand
CCCCCACGGGTACACAACGGCTCACACCATCCACTGGCAGTTTGAGGGGATCTTCGTAGCGGCCAACATCCATGCGCCCGAGGTCCGCGCCAGAATGACGCCGCCGCATGTCATTGAGGGCGATATGTTCGACGCATACGTCGCCTATCTACGGCGCTCCGCCACTCACGTGGAGGAGGTCTACCAGTTGGAGAAGGAAGGGGGCTTTGTCGGCAAGGGAACTCCCGCATCGCGCGCATTTGCCGCGGCGCGTATGGCGGCAGGGGCAAGCATGATGCGCGATATGATCTACACCGCCTGGCTCGATAGCGCCAAGCCGGCCCCCGACCCCTACGCGCACAAGTAGCCCGCGCAGCGCGGTAATCGTCCACCCGGATTTGTCGTGGGCTGGTGGTCCCGGCTCTCAGGAACTCTGCCCTGGTTATTCCGCAGCACGAACTCTGTCGAGGGCCGGAATCCGGCGCAGGACAGGTGTTAGACACGCGGTCATGAGGAGTACGCCCGGACCTGCAATCACCAGCCATGCGCTCATTGCCTGACCGGTCATGACGCACAGTTGCGTCAGCATGTGGCCTGACGAATCCAGGGGCAGACCGGCCTGCGTGCTGCCCGGGAACATCCAGTGACCCATCCGCACCAGAGGCAGCATCAGCGCCACCTGGAGAGGCATCGCCAGGTAATTTGCCGCCTGGATTGCCCCCTGGTTCAACCGCAGCGTGCAAGCCAGAATCAGGCACAGCGCGGTGGGTATGCCAACCATCGGAATGCATCCGATCGCGAAGCCCAGCGCAAGCGTCAACGCCAGCCGGCGCGGCGAACATCCCTGCCGCAGCCAACCTGCCGCCTGCTCCCTTCGCAACTCAAGCCATCCGCGCGTCATCATTCTTACCTTACGTGATCGGGTCGATCTCCGTTCCCTGCCCGAGGCAAATTCCCGGCGAACGAACCACGCTCGATATCTGCATGAGATTAAAGCGATTTCGGATGGATGGCACTCCCACTTTCGCAGCAGCCGGCGCCGCTTCAGTAACCACCATAAGGCGTAAGTTAATGGCCCGGCGCAGGCGCTGCCGGTTGCTCCGCCGCGCTCCCGGCGCATTCCTCCGGATGGCTACTCCGACTCTGCGTCGACAAGAGTGAAAATCCACAGCGAAAGCCGTTCGAGCAGCCCTGCCAGCCGCCGCTCAACCTGCCGCCCGGCCTCGAACACTTCGTCGTGGCTCAGGCGGGTTTCACTCAGCCCGGCGGCCAGGTTGGTCACACAGGAGATGCCCAGAACCTCGATGCCCATGTGCCTTGCCACAAGCGTCTCCGGCACCGTCGACATGCCCACCAGTGTGGCTCCAAGGGTGCGAAAGGCGCGAATCTCCGCGGGCGTCTCAAAGCTGGGTCCGCTTACCGCAAGATAGACGCCTTCCTCCATGGCAAACCCCTCATCCGCCGCTGCCCGTTTGGCCATGTCACGCAGCCTCTTGCTGTAGGCCTCACTCATATCGGTAAACCGCAGGCCCGTACCTTCACCCGCACCAAAGCGCGGGTCATTCGGCCCTGCCAGAGGATTCCACCCCATCATGTTGATATGGTCGGCCAGCAGCACGAGCTGGCCCACGCGGTAGCCCTCCTTGATGCCTCCGGCAGCGTTGGTCAGCACCACGGCACGAATGCCGAGCGCGCCAAGCACCCGCATGGGGAAGGTGACCTGCCGCGGCGTATATCCCTCGTAGGCATGCACCCTTCCCTGCATCAGCAGGGCCAGAGCCTCGCCAAACCGGCCTATCACCATTCGCCCAGAGTGTCCCTCAACCGTCGAGCGCGGAAAGTGGGGAATCTCGTCATAGGGCACCACGATTGATCCCACGGCCGACTCCGCCGCCGCGCCCAGTCCCGAGCCCAGTACAAACGCTACGCGCGGCTTCAGCACGCCAATCTTTTGCCTGATGTACTCAGCCGCCTCATTGACCTGATCGAAGTAATCCATGTTCCTGCCTGCGCCGTGCCTGCCGTGATTTTACAAAGATGCTCCAGGCAGCGGAATCACCGAAACGATGCAGACGGGCCGCCGGTCTCATTCCTGTCCCGCCGCCTGCTCGAACCGGTCGCGGCCCCGGTTGCAGTTCACCCCAGAAAGATGCCGGCAATGGATGCGGAAATCAGGTTGGCCATGGTCCCGGCCAGCATGGCGCGCACGCCCAGTTGGGCCAGGTCGTTGCGCCGCTCAGGCACCAGAGCGCCGATGCCGCCCACCTGCATCCCGATGGATCCAAGATTGGCAAACCCGCACAGCGCAAACGTGGCAATGGTAAAGGAGCGCGGCGCGAGGGCCGCCCTTTGCGCGCCCAGCCCGATGTATGCGATGACTTCGTTCAGCGCCATGCGCGTGCCCAGCAGGTTGCCAATGGCCATGCAGTCATGCCACGGAATACCGATGAGCCATGCAACCGGCGCAAAAAGATAGCCCAGAATCTGCTCCAGGCTGCCGGGCACCCAGTGGAAGCCCGTATGCATATGCACCCATCCGAGCAGTCCGTCCAGCAGCGCCACCAGAGCCAGAAAGCTGATGAGCATGATGGCCACGTTCAGCGCCAGCTTGCCCCCGTCGATGGTGCCGCGTGCAATGGCGCCAACCAGGTTCTCCTCTTTGTGCAGCTCGTCTTTGGGGATGACAACGTGGCCTTCCGTGTCGGGGGTCTCCGTCTCGGGCACCAGCATCTTCGCGATCAGAATCGTGCCCGGTGACGTCATGATCACCGCAGCGAGCAGGTGCTTGGCGGCCACGCCCTGGGCAATGTACATGGCCATGATGCCGCCCGAAACGTGCGCCATGCCGCTGGTCATGATGGTCATCAGTTCGCTGCGCGTGGCCCGCGAAAGAAACGGCCGGATGGTAAGCGGCGCCTCCGTCTGCCCCATGAAGATGGACGCAGCCACATTCATGCTCTCGGCGCCTGAGATGCGCATCGTCTTCAGCATCACCCACGCCATGCCGCGAATCACCACCTGCATCACGCCAATGTGATAGAGCACCGCAAAAAAAGCTGAGATAAAGATGATAGTGGGCAGCACCTGGAAGGCAAAGATGGAGCCGAAGGATGTGTTCGACGTGCCCAGCGCCCCGAACAGAACCTTGGTGCCCGCGGTGGTAGAGGCGAGCATGTTGTTGACCACGTCACCGGCCCACGCCATCGCCTCCTGCCCATAATTGAAGCGCAGCACAAAGAAGGCAAAAACAATCTGCAGGCTCAGACCCCAAGCCACCGTGCGCCAGCGGATGTGCCTTCTGTCGGTCGAGCCCAGCCAGGCCGCGAGCAGCACCGCCAAAATTCCCAGCACTCCGGTAAACCTGGCCAACTCGATTTCTCCTTCGCTTCCGCTGCTCAAGCGCCATCGTCTGAGTGCCCGCAATGCGGCACGGTGCATGCCGCCTGGAAAGCCTCCGGCAGGATACCCCGGTGCGGGGTCAAGCAAGATTGCAACGTCTCTATTTGTTTACCTTATCAGCAGCGCGAAGATACGCCCCGGCATTTTCGCGTGTAAAGATGCGGCTTACCAGGGGCACGGGTCTGGGCTTGGATACCTCAATCGCAATCGCCTTGCGCAGCAGTTCCTCAGGCTCATCCAGCATGTGTGCCCCGGTGGCATGGAGCGTGGCCAGCGGCTGCCCCTTCGTTACGCGCGCGCCTCTTCGGGCGTGAAATTCGATGCCTGCATGCGGATCCACCGGCTCACCGGCATTCTCGCGGCCCGCACCCAGGCGCTGTACCGCCCATCCCAGCTCAGTCGTCTCCATCTCTCCGATGAAGCCTGACCTCCAGGCCTTCACCACCCGCGTGGCCCCTGGATGATGAAAGCTCCGGGGATTGTCGAAGACCTGCGTGTCCCCTCCCTGGGCCTTCACCATCTCAAGAAACACACGCAGAGCAGAGCCGTCGGACAGTGCGCCCGCGGCGGCCCGCATGCCTATCTCCAGCGTTCTCGCCTTGCCGCCGAGATGAATCATCCAACCCGCGAGGCGAAGTGAAAGCTCACGCAGGTCCTCGCTGCCTTCGGGCGTCTCGCCGCGCAGGAGAGCCACGCACTCCATCAACTCGATCCAGTTGCCGGCCATTCGCCCCAGAGGCTGTCCCATGTCGCTCATCAGGGCTACCGTGCGCGTGCCGGCGTCCTCGGCCGTCACCACCATCAGCGCGGCCAGATACTCGGCATCCTTGCGCTTGCGCATGAACGCACCCGAGCCGGTCTTCACATCGAGCACCAGCGCATCCAGCCCCTCGGCCAGCTTCTTGCTCAGAATTGACGCGCAGATGAGCCCCGGACTCTCCACTGTCGCCGTCCGATCGCGCAGAGCATAAAGCACTCGATCCGCAGGTACCAGAGCCGGAGTCTGGCTCACGATGGCCGCGCCGCACATCTTCAGCAAAGATGTGAACTCTTCCGCGGTCAGCGCCGTCCGGCATCCGGGAACGGCCTCCAGTTTGTCCAGAGTGCCCCCCGTGTGCCCCAGGGCGCGTCCGCTGATCATCGGCACCGCAAGCCCGCACGCGACCGCCAGCGGCGCCACCAGAAAACTGGTCTTGTCGCCCACGCCGCCGGTGGAGTGTTTGTCCACGGCCGGCCTGCCCAGCCAGTGCGCATCAAATTTCGCGCCGGAGTCGCGCATGGCCGTCGTCAACTGCTGCGTCTCCTTGAGCGTCAGCCCGCGGATGCACGCTGCCATCAGCCACGCCGCCAGTTGCTCCTGGGGGATTTTGCCCTCTGCTGCTCCAGCCGCCACAAAGCCCAGCTCGCGCGCATTGAGCGAACCGCCGTCGCGCTTCCTGCGGATCAGGTCGGTCATATGCAGAGGTGGCTCGATGGTGCGCTCCGAATCCTTCACCGGCTTGCTCATGGGGTCTTCCGTCTCACTTCCGCCTCATTTCGAAGGCCAGCGGCAGAATCGCCGAGAAGGGCATGACGCGCACGCCGTCCGACGCAGGAAATGCCACCGGAGCGTCCGGCTCGATGAACTCCGACAGCACCTGGCGGCATGAGCCACAGGGCGGGCTGGCCGCGTCATTCAAATTGGTGACCGCGACCGCAACAATGCGAATTCCGGGCCCGTACTCGGCCACCGCACATGCCACTGCCGCCCGTTCCGCGCAGATTGTCAGCCCGTAGCTGGAGTTCTCTACATTAGTGCCGCTCACGATCTCGCCGCTGGCGAGCCGCAGCGCCGCGCCCACGCGAAACTGCGAATACGGAGCGTAGGCGTTTGCGGCAGCTTCCCAGGCTCTCTCAAGCAGTTGCTTCAGCATTGCGTCCAGCGGCGCGCCGGCCAGTCCCGCCTTGTCATTCGTTTGCTGCATGAACCTAGAGGCTAATGCATTCCGTGAGCGATGTACATGCTTGCGGCGCCGGCTTTATTTGCGAACCGCTTCAGCTTCCAGAGCAGCCGGAGTTGAAGCAAGCCGAGTGAAATCAGCATCAGGGTAAGAACCTGCACGCCTGTGTGCGCGGCCAGCGTCACCGCAAACCAGGAACAGGCCAGCAGCAGCGCCCAGTTCCAATGAAACCAGAGCTTCAATGGCCTGTCGTCAATCCGGCGCACACTCTCTGCCATAAGCAAAACCGCCAGCACCACGAGGATGGTGTCGTAGACGGGTACGTAGAGATTCAGCACGAGCGTCCAGGTGAGGGTGGCGGCCCACATCAAGGGCTGGAACTCCCTGTCCAGGCGCGTTGAAACCCACCACATCCTCACCAACGCGGCGAGCGCTGCGCCGCCCACTGCAACCACTGCCAGGAGCACCGGCAGCGACTGCCCCCCGGGAACCGCGTGCGCGAACGAGGTCAGGTCAACGTACTTGGCCAGGATGAGGATCGTCGCCGACTTGGCCTTTACCGATGCATGGCCAAATGAAAGCAGGGTGCTGATGAATCCGCGCCAGACGTCCCGACCGGCCAATGCCGTGGCCGCCGCGCTCATGGCCGCCGTTCCCACGGCGAATCCTGCCAGTGCGCGCCAGCGCCGCGTGAGTAGAAGCATGGGAAGCACCAGCACCAGCAGTGTGGGCTTGTAGCTGCACACGGATATGGCCAGCCCGCTTCTGAAGGCGTACCCCAGGTCATCTTCCCTCACCGCAGCGGCAAGCGCTAGAAAGCCCACTGCCGCGAGCTGGCCGTTCGCCGCCGTGTCCACAAGGAAAGGCGCAAAGCAGAATGCAAGGCCGATGAGCAGCGAGCGGGCATGGGCATGGACAGGGAGAAATCGCGACAGGATCATCCACAGCCCGGCCAGATAGAGCCCAATGCTGATCAGCGACCAGAGCAGATACGCAGCCCAGTAAGGCAGCCTTGCGAATGGGACAAAGACCAGCCCGGCATATGGCGGATAGGGTAGAGGCCCATAGCCCGCATCCCTTGGCTGAACGCTGTAACACATCTTCTGCAGCAGCGGGTAGTTGTAGAAGTCAGCTGAGGGGTACTCATGGATGATCCGTCCCCAGCTGTAGAACCCGGCAAAATCGCCGTTGGGCGGCGCGTGGCTCTGCAGAATCACGATGGAGAAGGGAATCACGAAGCAGGTCAGCAAGGCACCCCAGCAGAGCAGGTTCAAGTCCCGCAGCGAGGTGGAACGGACGGGGAATTGTCTGGGCCCGTCTGGCGGTGCCTGCGGCGATGTCATGCAATCTCCCGGAACAGAGGCTGTGCCGGCAGCGGTCAGGTGCAAGCCCGCTCGCCTTGTTACTCCGCACCTGCCTCGACTCGCTGCCGTGGTGACGCTTTGTCGAATGCTGTCCGTCAGTTATCGGACATGGGTTGAGATCCGCGCCTTCCCGGGTTGAGGCTTCTGGTGCCGTTCAGGTGCATCTGAAACTGCAACAAAGTATAATCTTTTGCCATTGGAAGTTCGCCACCCGGACCACGGTTCCTGGAGGGCGGCGACAGGTTGGATTCCCCCTTTGGCCGATGGCCGCACCGACCGATCTCGGGCAGGATGGAGGTGCCATGAATCCAGCAGGCGCATTTCAACGCGGGCAGGTCTCTCAGGA
>DASSHM010000295.1:0-2301 GCA_035692885.1 Occallatibacter sp. | reverse complement strand
TGCAATTGCCGCGGTTCGAGCCGGGGAACTGCGCGCCACGGCCCTTCAGCCGGCCGTTAAAATCGCACGCCTGGCGGTGGACGAGGCCAATCAGTTTTTGCGAACCGGCAGTACAGGCAGGCCCGAAAGGCAGATCATCCTATGCGATCTGGTGACAAAAGCGAACGCTGACGAGTTTCATAACTTTGAAAAGGTACGGTGACGTCTCATGGCAACCCTCGGTGTCATCCTTGGCAATCGTGATTTTTTTCCGGATGTGCTCATCACTGAAGCTCGCCGGGATCTGACCAGGCTGTTTGCGGAACTCTCGATCGAGCCCGTCTGGCTTGAGGCAAAGGACAGCAAACTCGGCGCGGTTGAAACCTGGTCCGACGCCCAGAAATGTGGTGAGCTCTTCCGGCGTAATCGCGAGCGCCTCGACGGAATTCTTGTATGCCTGCCCAACTTTGGCGACGAAAGGGGAGTGGCCGACTCAATTCGTCTTGCAGACGTCCGCGTCCCGATTCTGATTCAGGCATCCCCTGACGATCTTGATCAATTCGGTCTGAACCGGCGTCGTGACGCCTTTTGCGGAAAGATTTCCGTCTGCAACAACCTGCGGCAGTATGGTTTTAAGTTCACGCTCACAAAGGATCATACCGTGGCCATCCCGCATCCGCGCTTTCGCGAAGACCTGATGAGGTTTGTACAAACGTGCAAGGTGGTGCGCGGGCTAAGCCGGGTGCGCATCGGAGCAGTGGGTGCCCGCATCAATGCATTTAACACGACGCGATTCAGCGAAAAGCTGCTTGAAGCATCCGGCATTACCGTGAACACAATTGATCTGTCTGAAATCTTTGGGCAGGCCGCCAAGCTTGACAGCGCTGACGCGCGGGTGCGCCAGCGTATCGAGCAAATCCGCTCCTACGCGGATTCTTCATCTGCACCAGATGACTCAATTCTGCGCATGGCCAAATTCGCCCTTGTGGTCGATGACTGGATGCACTCACTCAGCATTACGGCCACCGCCATCCAGTGCTGGAGCTCGTTGCAAAAGAACTTTGGGGTGAACGTATGCACCATCATGTCCATGATGAGTGAATATATGATGCCATCGGCCTGCGAAGTCGATATCGCCGGTGTTGTGAGCATGTATGCGCTGCAACTCGGTAGTGGACACCCCAGCGCCCTCGTTGACTGGAACAACAACTACGGCGACGACCCCGACAAGTGTGTGCTCTTCCACTGCGGCAATTGGGCCAAGGAGTTTCTGCCAGACATTCGCATCGCAACAGCGCCAATTCTTGGAACCGTTCTGGGTGAGGAAAATACGGTTGGCGCGCTGGAAGGCCGGACCCCGGCTGGGCCATTTACCTTCTGTCGTGTCAGTACGGACGATATTAGTGGCAGGATCCGTGCTTACGTAGGAGAAGGAGAATTTACCGACGATCCCCTCAATACGTTTGGAACGCGCGCCGTGGTACGAGTTCCCGCTCTACCCGCGCTGATGCACATCGTCTGTCAGAACGGATTTGAACACCACGCCGCGATGAACGGAAGTCACTGCGCGGCAGCGGTAGCGGAAGGGCTTTCACGTTACCTCGGATGGGAGACCTATCATCATAATCGTCTGGCAGTGCTGCCGCCGCTCTAATGCTGGCTGGCAGCGTTGATAGAAGGGGCTCGCGGGCTGTGCGTCCGGGCCCTATGACCACACACGCGCATGTAAATGCGTATTGTATTAAAAATGCTTGACACATAAAGAAGGCATGGAAGAATTATCGCAATGGCCCGAGTGGATGAACTTCGATTGATGGCAAAGGTTGCTCGTATGTACTACGTACAGGGCCTCAATCAGCAGGCGATCACCGAGAGACTGCATCTCCACCAGTCGACGATCTCCCGGATGCTCAAGAAGGCGCGGGCACTCAACCTGGTGCGCTTCAGCATTACCACGCCGCCCGGTTCATTTGCCGAGTTGGAGGATCAGTTGACTTCCCGCTACGAACTGAGTGATGCCGTTGTGGTCGATTGCGCCGCAGAGGGAGAGTCAATGCTGCGCGACCTGGGGGCAGCGCTCGCTTATTTTCTTGAGACAACCTTGAAGCCGCGGCAGATTGTGGGCATCTCGTCATGGAGCCGGTCACTCTTTGCCATGGTCGATGCACTGCATCCTGGCGCGTACTGTGCCGACGGAAAAGTCGTTCAAATACTGGGAGGAGTGGGCAACGTGGGCAGCGAGTTCCACGCGATTCATCTGGCTCAGAGACTTTCGGGGAGTATCGGAGCGACTCCGGTGCTGTTGCAGGCTCCGGCGGTTGT
>DASSHM010000294.1:0-8645 GCA_035692885.1 Occallatibacter sp. | reverse complement strand
CCTGCAAAAACTGTTCAAGCTGATTTTGCTCATCCGGTGTCAGATTGGGCAGCAACTGGGGGATCAGGTTGAGTCCCACGTATTCAATCTGGCGGCCGAACTGGTTGTGAAAGAAGCTGGTGCGGAAAACGAGACGTTTGCTGAAGAGAGCCTGCTCAAGCCCGCCCTCATAGGTGCGGGTGGTGGGCGCGGAAAGAGGTCCGATGTGCAACTGCTGGATGGTGAATGAGCCGCCATTGATGGAGAGAAAGCTGTAGAGAGAGTAAAACTGATCTGTCAGGGACGGCTCGCGCACCGCATCGCCGAAGTTGAAGAGCAGTCGCGTGCCGCTGAATATCCCTTCCCTCGGCCGGAGCAGATAGGCTGAGAAGCCCGCGCGCGGAGACACTTGCGTCCCAAAGAGGGAGTAGTGTTCCAGATCGCCGCCGAGATTGTAGAAAAAGCGGCCCCTCGCGTCTCCGTGGATGGCGGCGCGGTAGTCGTAGTTGGTCCGCTCAACCGGCGCGTAGAATGAGCTGCCCGGCTCGGCTCCGCGTTCGTCTTCAAACTGAAAGCCGATCATCGCAACGAAGTGCGGCGTGACGGTATAGTCGCCCTGATAGATGAGTGCGTCGCGATTGGAGACGAGCTGATAGCCCTGCGGATAGACGCCGGCATAGTTCATCAGCGCCCGCCCGGTCACGGAGTAGCCATTCGCCCCGGTGATGGTAAGCAGTTCGCCAAAGCTGTCTCCAAAGGCGTCAAACACACCTGAGCCGCGCTGCTCCCACTGGTGATACTGCTCGCGCTTGCGCGTGAGCCCGTAGCGCAGCGTATTGTGGAAGGCAGGGGTGGTCTGGTTGGCGATGGAGGCGCTCAGGAACAGGTCCTGGTCCTTTTGCGTCGCATTGTTGGCGATGTGGTAAAACTCCCACGAGCCGGGAACGCCCGTGGCATCCACGCCATAGTGAACTGTTCCCCTCAACTGGGTTGCGCCCTTGGGCTGCCAGCCAAAGTTGCCCGCTGCCGTGGCCACATGGTACTGGTTGTCGGGCAAGTCGTTATCAGTCTGCAGCCAACTGAATGCGCCGAGGTAATCCAGCTTTCCGGGTGCACCCGCCACCTCCAGTTGCTCCCGTGAGGTGGCAAAGCTGCCGGCATCCCCGTGAAAGATGAATGAAGGAAAGCTGGTGGTGCCGCGCGGAGTGGTCAGGCTGACGACGCCGCTGGCCGCGTCAGCGCCATACAGATCCGAGTCGGGACCGCGATACACCTCGGCACGTTCAATCGCTGTGGTGGAGAGTGGTCCGAAGTCGAAGCGGCCACCCAGATCGCCGGCGCTGACGCCATCCAGCAGAATCTCATTCGCGTCCGAGTCTCCCCCGCGAATGAACAGCGACGCTTGCGCTCCCCGTTGGCCGGCTTGAACCACAAACGTGCCCGGCATCAGGCGCAAGGAACTGACCAGACTATCGTGGAATTCAAGATCGAGAGGGCCGAGCACGCTGGTTGCCGAGCCGGTCTGCGACTGCGGGGTGGGACTGCCGGTGGCCGTGACCACGATGGATTCACGTACCCACTCGGGTTCGAGAACCACGTTCCGCTCAATGTCGTCGAGGCGCCCGGCATAGAAGCTGGGTGTCTCAAGCTGGCGAAAACTCTTGGCTGCAACCACCAGGTAGAAACGGCCTGCAACGCCGGTGATGATCTGGAAGCTGCCGTCCGGCCCGGATACCGTGGAGCCGACCATGGCCCCATTGCTGATGAGGGCAACTGTCGCTCCGGTGACTTTTGCGCCGGAAGCGTCGGTGACAACTCCATGTACAGCGGCGGCGTGACCGGCAGCCGCGGCCATTGAAATCAGAAAGGCTGGAAGAAGACGCGAAATTAAGCTGCGCAGATGCTTGAGAGATGGCACGATGGCTCCTCCGTTCCCCTCGGAACGCAAGCGGGTTGGGGGCGCCGAGGACCGGTCTCCTGACTCGCGCCTTCACCAGCCACCTTCCCAGAGTCGAGCCCTCGAGGCCGACGCCAGTGGTTCTACGAACTCCCCGCGATTGGCGAAGGGTCCGGGCTGATCTCCTGCCCTGGCCAGAATGACGGCCGGGTCAGCAGGGGCGCTCACAGTTGCGGGGCAGTGGCGGAGTTGCACCGCCTTCCCGAGCATCCTGGCGATTGCCGTGATAGGTTACGCCGCGCGTTCATCTGAGCGACAGTGATGCCATGAAAGCGACTTCCATGGCATCAACATTTATAGCGGGTAAAGGTCCCAAAGTCAAAATTGATGCGAAAGAGCCGGCTCAGCCAGATGAAGATGGGCGGAATATGGTGACCCCGGGAAGATTCGAACTTCCGACACGCAGTTTAGGAAACTGCTGCTCTATCCACCTGAGCTACGGGGCCACATGCGGCGGCGGGCGCAGTCCCAGTTTACAGGGATTTGACCCGGCGACGCCTCTGCTCATCACCGCGGAATGGAGCCCGGTGTCTAGCGCGCGAAGAGTGCCAGATCGATTCCCGCTGCCATCGCCTTGTAGCCCTCGTCGCCGGGATGCAGATGATCGCCGGAGTCATAGGCAGGAAGAAAGCGTCGGGGATTCGCCGGGTCACGCGTAATCCTGTCAAAGTCAATGACGCCGTCGAAGGTTCCGCTGGAGCGGATCCAGTCATTCACCTGCTCGCGAATCTGCTCACCCTTTTCGGAGTAGTACCCCGCGCCTTCATATGGCGTCAGCGTCGCGCCGAAGATGCGGATGCCATGCTCGTGAGCTGCGTCAGCAATCTGCGTGAGCCCGTGCTCAAGCTGCAGGGCGGTCACCTCATCTTCTGGTCCGGCAAGCCGGGCCCAGCGTCCGATGTCGTTGATGCCTTCGAGCACGATGGCATAGCAAACCCCATGCTGTGAAATCAGGTCACGGTCCATGCGGGCCAGAGCATTGGGGCCATAGACGTCATTGAGCACGCGGTTGCCGCCGATGCCCTCATTCAGTACGGATGCATTCTTCAGGGTGCTGTCCCCTTGAAGGCGGGCTGCCAGATAGTCCGGCCAGCGCCGGTTGGCATTTTCTGTGGAGTGAGCCCCATCGGTGATCGAGTCGCCGAATGTCAGGATGGCCCGTGAATCCGCACCGGCACGCACATCGACGCCATCAAAGAAATACCATGATGAGAGCTTGGCCGGCTGGGCAAGGTCAGTTGCGCCGGCTACATCCCCATCGGCCATGTAGTTGTCCTGATCGGCAAAGTCGTGGAAGGTTTCAGCGCGCATCACCTGCGACGGAATATGAAAACTTACAGCGAGATCTGTGAGTGGCTCCACGCTTAAACTCACCGGATCTGACATCATCGCGGCTCCAGGCGGAATGACAACCGTCGAGGCGCCTCCAAACGTAATTGCGTGGTCTGTGCCCTCCTTGATGGCCGATCCGCCGGCGCTGAGCGCCACATGCGCATCGTCAATGGTCAGCGGATCAGTGCCAAACTCATTGGTCAGGCGAAGGCGTATCTGGCTGCCGCCGGCGGAGATGTGAGCAACCTCGCGGAGAGTGACGTTGCTGAACGGCTTCACCTTCCATCCTCCCGAGGCCAGCATGGGCGACGCCACCCAGGTCCCCACCCATTGCACTCGCCCGGCCTGCTGTGCCGCGGCGTCCATCCCGAGGGCAAGAAATAGAACCAGAATCAATGCTGGAACCGGCCGGTGTTTAGGCAACTGGGTGAGCCTCCATGTGAAGTGTTTATAAACCGGGCTCAGCGCATTTGAGGCGCAGGCCGAACCCAACCATGCTCATCTGTCAGCCGCTCAGAAGTCAATTCCCGGTTGCGCATCAAGCCTGGATCCGTGGTATGGTCCCTCACACCGGCGCGTGCTGTTGCCGTGCCGCTTGCATGCCCCCGCGACGCCTGGTCTAAAGTGTAGGTGCGCAACGAGCGTAAGTTTGCCCACACGGCAAGCCGGACTCAGGTAATTAAGGAACGTGCTGCACATTTTTCCAGCAACGTTCCAGCAAGGAGCAGCCGGGAACGTATGAAGACTCCCATAGACGCGGTTGAACTGCCGCGCAACAGTACACCGCTGACGATCAACCGCCACCTGATTCGCTGGGTGGAGAAGATGGCCGACCTCTGCCGGCCCGAAGCCATTCACTGGGTGGACGGATCACAGGATGAGTACGATGCCTTGTGTGCGCGCCTGGTGTCGGCTGGCACCTATACCCGGCTGAACCAGGACCTCTGGCCCGGCTGCTACTATGCCCGGTCCGTGGCCAGCGACGTGGCGCGCGTGGAAGACCGCACCTTTATCTGCTCGCTTTCACGGGGTGCTGCCGGACCCACAAACAACTGGGAAGATCCATTTGTCATGCGCCGCCGGCTGAAGCAGCTTTTTCGGGGCTGCATGCAGGGCAGGACGATGTATGTGTTGCCATTCAGCATGGGCCCGGTGGGCTCTGCCATGTCCGGCATCGGCGTTCAGCTCACCGACTCGCCCTATGTCGTCACGCAGATGCGCATTATGGCTCGCATCGGAACGCCGGTATTTGCCGAAATCGACAAGGACGTAAAACGGGTGGTGCCATGTATGCACTCGGTGGGGATGCCGCTCAAGCCGGGCCAGGAGGATGTTCCATGGCCATGCAATGACACCAAGTACATCGTGCATTTTCCCGAGACGCGCGAGATCTGGTCCTTCGGCTCCGGCTATGGCGGCAACGCCCTGCTGAGCAAAAAGTGCTTTGCTCTTCGAATCGCCTCGAACATCGCGCGTGATGAAGGCTGGATGGCCGAGCACATGCTGATCCTGGGGGTGGAGAGTCCGGAAGGCGAAAAAACGTATGTTGCGGCTGCGTTTCCGTCAGCATGCGGCAAGACCAACCTGGCCATGCTGATACCGCCCCGGGCGATGGAGGGCTGGAAGGTCTGGACGGTTGGCGATGACATTGCCTGGATCCGCCCCGACTCCACGGGGCGGCTGCGCGCCATCAATCCCGAAGCGGGTTTTTTCGGGGTCGCACCCGGTACTGGAGCGAAGACGAACCCGGTGGCGATGGCCACGCTGGCGCGCAACTCCATCTTCACCAATGTGGCCTTAACGCCGGAGGGCGGCGTGTGGTGGGAGGGCATGACCGCAAAGCCGCCCGAGGAATGCCTTGACTGGCGCGGTCAGCGCTGGACCCCGGCGATTGGCAGGGAAACGGGGCAGCCGGCCGCTCACCCTAACGGGCGGTTTACGGCTCCTGTGCTGCAATGTCCAACGATTGATCCCGCATGGGAGTCGCCGGCGGGAGTACCCATCAGCGCCGTCATCTTCGGCGCCCGCCGTTCGTCGACGGTTCCGCTGGTGTACCAGGCATTTAACTGGTCAAGCGGCGTATACGTGGGCGCCACCATGGGATCAGAGACCACCGCTGCCGCCACGGGCGCCGTGGGCAGGATCCGCCGCGATCCGATGGCCATGCTTCCCTTCTGCGGCTACCACATGGGCGACTACTTCCGGCACTGGATCAGGATGCAGCGCGCACTGGCAATGACCCCGCGCATCTTCCACGTGAACTGGTTCCGCAAAGATGCCCGGGGGCGGTACATCTGGCCGGGCTTCAGAGACAACATGCGCATTCTGCGATGGATTGTGGACCGCGTGAACGGACGGGCCCACGGCAGCGAGACGCCCATCGGCTGGGTTCCGCGCTATGAGGATATTGACTGGTCGGGACTGGAGTTTCCCCGTGACCGCTTCGAGGAATTGATCGCGGTGGACCGCGCGGCATGGCGCAAGGAGGTGATTGCGCATGAAGAACTATTCATCAACCTGCACGACCACCTGCCCCCCGAGATGATTTATGAGCGCGAACTGCTGATTTGCAGGCTTTAACGCTTCCCTGCTTTTTCGGAAGATCGCCTAAATCCTCCGCGTGCAGGCTCCGCCTCGGGCGGAGTCTGTGGCGGCCTGCGCACGCATTTGCAGCTGGTTGATTTGCAATAAGTTCTCCTTTACCGGAGTTTTTCCCGTACATTTCCGTTATATTAAAGACACCAGCATCACCCCACTTGCGGCCGGGTCTGCTGCGCCAGATCTAACAACTGTTCTACAAGGGCAATTTCCACTGAAAGATGCCGTCGTGGATGTGTCTTTGGCCGGGCCGCAGCCGCAGACAGATGAAAACGTTCCTTGGGAAGGTAGACATGGAATCTTTGGAGAATCGTCGCCGGGTCCCCGAGTCGCAAGGCCTCTATCATCCAAGCCACGAGCACGACGCTTGCGGAATGGGTCTGGTGGCCAGCATTCGTGGTGAAAAGAGCCACGAAATCATCCGCAAGGGCATTGAAGTGCTCATCAACCTCACCCATCGCGGGGCCGCCGGTTGCGACCCCGAAACAGGTGACGGCGCGGGCATCCTCATCCAGATTCCCCATGCCTTCTTCGAGCGCGAGTGCGGCGAGCTCGGCATCCACCTGCCCGCAGCGGGCGCATATGGCGTGGCCATGGTCTTTTTCCCTGTGGATAAGCACAGCCGTCTGCAGTGCGAGGGCGTCTTTGAGCGGATTGCGCAGGAAGAAGGGCTCAAAGTGCTGGGCTGGCGGGACACGCCGGTCAACGGCGATGCCATTGGCCGGGAGGCGCGCGCCTCGCAGCCGTACATTCAGCAGTTCTTTGTGGGCAGCCCCGAGGGCATGGAAGAGGAGGCCTTTGAGCGCCTGCTCTACCGCGTGCGCCGCAGGACTGAAAACGAGGTTGCCGCATCAGAGATTGAAGGCAAGGAAGACTTCTATGTCCCATCCTTTTCCTGCCGGACCATTGTCTACAAAGGCCTGATGCTGGCCCCGCAGATCGAGAAATTCTACTTCGAGCTCGCCAACCCGCTGGTCACCAGCGCCCTGTGTCTTGTGCACCAGCGCTTTTCCACGAATACCTTTCCGAGCTGGAAGCTGGCTCACCCGTACCGCTATGTGGCGCATAACGGCGAAATCAATACCATTCGGGGCAACATCAGCTGGATGAACGCGCGCCAGTCCGTGCTGAACAGCCCGCTGCATGGCGACCAGATTGACACCCTCTACCCCGTCATCATGCCGGAGGGCAGCGACTCCGCGTCTCTGGACAACGCCGTGGAGTTTCTCTATCAGTCGGGCCGCTCACTCGCCCACGTGATGGCTATGCTGATTCCTGAAGCTTGGGCCGGCAACCCCGACATGGACGAGGACAAGCGCGCCTTCTACGAGTACCACGCCTCGTTGATGGAGCCGTGGGACGGACCCGCGGCGATTGCGTTCACCGACGGCCGCGTCATCGGCGCCACGCTGGACCGCAATGGCCTGCGCCCCGGACGCTACATCGTCACCAAGGACGATCTGGTGGTTCTGGCCTCGGAGGCGGGCGTCATTGAGGTACCCGCGGAGGATATCCGCAAGAAGGGCCGCCTGCAGCCCGGCCGCATGTTCCTGGTGGATACAGTTGAGCAGCGCATCATCAGTGATGCCGAGATCAAGAAGCAGCTTGCCGCGCGTCAGCCGTATGGAGACTGGCTGAGAGAGCAGCAGGTAACGCTCGACCCTCTGCCCGAGCCCTCGCGCGTAATCGCCTTCAACCCCGAAACACTGCTGCGGCGCCAGCGCGCCTTTGGATACAGCGAGGAGGACCTGCGCATCCTGCTGGCTCCGATGGGCGCCAAGGGCGAGGAACCTGTGGGCTCAATGGGCACTGACGTGCCATTGGCCTGCCTCTCTGACCGCCCGCAGCCACTCTTCAACTACTTCAAGCAGTTGTTTGCCCAGGTGACAAACCCGCCCATCGACCCCATCCGCGAAGAGCTGGTGATGTCGCTCATCAGCTACATCGGCACCGAGCGCAACATTCTGGACGAGAAGCCTGAAAATTGCCATACGCTCAAGCTGCCGCACCCAATCCTGACCAACCGCGACCTGGAGAAGCTGCGCCGCGTCTCGTCGGGGGACCTGCTGGCCACCACGCTTCCGGCTCACTTCCGCGCCGAAGACGGAGAAGTGGGCCTGCGCAACTCGCTCGAAGACCTGAGCAAGCGCGCCGCGCACGCTGTCACGTCCGGCTACACCGTGCTGATCATATCGGATCGCGGTGTCGACTCGACGTATGCGCCCATACCCAGCCTGCTGGCCATGGCCGCCGTCCACAACCGCCTGGTACGCGATAAAACCCGCACGCAGGTGGCGCTGATCATCGAGAGCGGAGAGCCGCGCGAAGTGATGCACTTTGCCCTGCTTATCGGTTACGGCGCCAGCGCCATCAATCCCTATCTGGCATTTGAGACGCTGCACGACCTGAAGCACCGCGGACTGCTGCCCCATAACATTACAGGCAGTCATGCCGAGAAGAACTTCGTCAAGGCCATCAATAAAGGCCTGTTGAAGACCTTCTCGAAGATGGGCATCAGTACGCTTCAAAGCTATCGTGGCGCTCAGGTGTTTGAGGCGGTTGGGCTCAACCAGTCGCTCGTCGATGCCTACTTCCCGGGCACCGCATCGCGCGTCGAGGGCGTGGGACTCGAGGTGCTGGCGCGCGAAGCCCGGATGAAGCATGACTTTGCGTTTTGTCCCGTGACCGAGTCGGAAACCGAGCTGTCAGTGGGTGGGCAATATCAGTTTCGCGTGGATGGGGAGTACCATCTGCATAATCCGCTCACCATCAGCAAGCT
>DASSHM010000293.1:0-7322 GCA_035692885.1 Occallatibacter sp. | reverse complement strand
GTCCACATATAGTGACCAATGTACGGCGGTACATCCCGCGTAGATCCAGTCCGGTCGTCCAGCATCGGGTAGATCAGAATCTGCTGGCAAAATGCGAACTCTTTCCGCTGGCGGACTGCGAGCGTGAGCATTGCCGCATGCCCACCACCTGCACTCTCTCCTTTCACGGCAATCCGCGACGGATCGATGCCGAGTTGCCTGGAGTTCTCATTCATCCAGCGCAGGGCGGCATAATTATCCTCCAAGGATCCAGGGAATTTTGTCTCGGGTGCCAGACGATAGTCAACACTGACGACGACACAGTCGAGCTTCTTCACGAGCTCAATTTCGGCCTGGGTGATCGCACCGCTCATGAGTACATAGCCTCCGCCATGTATATGGAGAACTGCAGGCTTGGATGCGCCGGGCAAATCGCCAACTACATACAGTCGCACCTTGGGTGATCCATGGGCTCCATCCACCAAGTGCTCTGATACACCGGGCAGGGGTGGAGTTGCAGCTTTGCCATTTTCCCAGTCGCGCGCTTTTTGGAGGAGATCCGCGTCCAACGACGTTGTCGGTGTGTGCCCTGCCAAACCGGCACGAAACTCGGGATTCACATAGCTGAGCGGATCCGTAGCCGCGCTGACAGTCGGCGCAGGCTCATGCGTTTGAGTAAGGGCGAACTGCGTCAGCCAGGGAGCCGCCAGCAACCCCGAGGCGTCTTTAAGAAGATGTCGTCGCGAAATTACCATCATTTCCCTCCAGAGGCCTGATGATCACTGATACGCTATATCGAGTTCCAACTTCTTCTGTCCCTTTCGTGAACTCCATTTGCAGGGGAAACGAATCGCTTTTCCAGAGATTCGGCCGCTCCGCCCGGTGCTGCCAGAACGCTGATCTGACTCTTCTTGAAAAGTGGGATAAGTCTGACTCCACCAGCGCACAGTGCGGAATCTCTGACAAACTGTCTCCTCGTAATCCGCATGTCAATTCCAATCTCTGAACGGCCGGGATGCGCTATATGCTCATTGTGCGATCTGCACTGCCTCGCCAAAGTGTTGCTGCTTCTTGTGAGTAGCGCGGGGCTCCGACAACAGTTGTGCTAAAACACCCTCAAGAACAATCCAGTGCCGTTGACATTTAAAGCATCCGCAATCGCCTGATCAGCGGCCGCTGCCATTCAGTCTCCCAGATGCTCCATGTCCTCCACGGCGGTCACTCAAAGCCGCTCTCAGCAGGTAAGCATAAATCCGCCGCAAACGTTGATGGTTTGGCCAGTGATGAAAGATGCGTCATCGGACGCAAGAAACGTAATCAGATTTGCGACATCTTCGGGTGTTCCAAGCCGCTTCAGCGGAGTAGCTTCAACCCATCCTGCGGTAAGCTGTTCTGGAGTCTTGGCCGTGATTCGCATCAACTCGGCAAAGTTCTGCTTCCACATTCCGGTTAACACAACCGCGGGGCAAACGGTGTTAACGGTAATCTGCTTTGGCCCATATGCCATGGCCAACGACTCGGTCAGGCTCGCGACGGCAGCTTTAGCGGCTGCATAGTGAGCGCCATTCGAACGGCCTTTGCGGCCCGCATTTGAGCCAAGATTGACAATGCGCCCGCCTGTACCGCCATCCATGGCTTCAGCAGCGGCGACACTCAGAAAGTGCATCGAACGTAAATCAATTTCGAGGACCTCATCCCATTCTTCCGGGGATATTTCATTGATTTGGCTGAAGTGGCAAACACCCGCTGAATTGATCAGGATGTCGAGGCGACCGGTAAGCTCCATCGCTTCCCCCACCACATCCTTCGCCGCAAGTGCAGGGCGAAGATCTTTAACAACCGCGCGATGATTTCCCGGAAGCACGTTCATGAGTTGCCGAATTGCCTTCTCCTCGCGATCAGCGGCAATGATTTGTGCTCCTGCGGTTGCCAGCCTGACCGCCGCGGCCCTCCCGAGCCCGCCTCCTGCGCCGGTGATGAGCGCGACCTTCTCCCTGAAGTCATACGCAATCACAAGATGCTTCCCCCAATTTGCGCCCGTTAGCCGAGAAAGGCATAGACCTGCTTGATCTGGCTGTAGTTGCCCTGTAACGCCCTGCTTCTCTTGCCCAACGGACCGTAACGGTCCGTTCATGAATGACCTGCTTTGTTATCAGCACATGCGTCTTCCCGCCCAAACGCGACTATGCGATCGTCCTCATCGCCGCAGTACAAGTTCAACTTTCTTCCGCCGTGCACAAGCCTCGAAGCCGGCGAGGTTGTGATTGCGCAGTGCCAGCCTTGGAGATCGTGCTGGAATACGGATATCGCTGTCTACAGCTTGAAGCTGGTTCAAATGAGAGTTCGGCTACTGAAATGAACGTTCAGCTAAACAAGTCTTTATAATCGATTTATTTTCAGGTTGTTACATGCACATCGACGCATATGATTTAATCTTCATCTGTGGGCATCACTCTACTACAATAGTTCACTGCATGAAACGGCCTGGCAAATCGCGCGGTCCAAGACAAGCTGGAAAACCCCGCGAAAGTTACGGAATCGACGCGATTACACGAGCCTGTCTAGTGCTCAAGTCATTCCGCCGGGATGGGGAGGGCCTGCGGCTTAAAGACGTAGTTCAGCGCACTGGCCTCAACAGAACAACCGCGTTTCGAATCCTGTGCACTCTCGAACACGAGGAAATGATTGACCGTCTTGGAGATGATCGATACCGGACAAAGATAAAGATATTACGGCCTCAGAAATTTCGAATTGCTTATGCGAGCCAGGCGGGCTGCGATCTCTTTTCGCGAGATGTCAGCGATGGTTTGCGAATCGCCGCTCATGAGAACGACCTTGATCTGATTGAGTTTGACAATCTGTATAGCCCCACCAGGGCCGTAAAGAATGCCGCAAGGATGATTGAGGCTAAGCCCGACGTAGCAATTGAATATCAGCCGTGTGAGCGGGTTGCTCCAGTGATCTCCTCGATGTTTCGGCAAGCTAATATTCCGCTGATCGCGGTCAGCATTCCGCACCCGGATTCAGTTTATTTTGGAGCGAATGGGTACAGCGCCGGACGAGTTGCCGGCAGTGTTCTCGCTAAATGGATCGTTTCCAACTGGAACTCCGAGATTGATGCGGTATTGTTCCTTGAGGCCACGATGGCGGGAGCGGTGCCGCACTCCCGATTGACGGGTGTCTTGACCGCAATCCAGGAAAGAATCGCTGGTATTGCAGATCATCAAATTAAGCACCTGGACGGACGTGGTACGTTTGGCTCGAGCCTGCGAGCTGTTCAGAAATACATTCAAGGCAACCGGGCACAACGGGTCGTGATCGCAGGCGCAAATGACGCATCGGTAATAGGAGCGCTGCGCGCCTTCAATGAAGCAGGGCGGCTTCCCCATTGCATCGCGGTCGGGCTGGGCGGATCGTATGAGGCACGAATGGAACTACGGAGAACGAATACGCGTTTACTGGGTACGGTCGGATTCTTCCCGGAGAAATACGGAGCCAGTTTGATTCGCCTGGCAACGGACCTCTTCCACGCCAAGTCTGTCTCTCCGGCGATCTATACGCCCCACAAGCTAATTACCTCTCAAACGGTGGATCTGTATTACGCGCATGATGTGCTTATGTCGGACTCGGATTTGGAACTCCTGCTTCTTCGCGCCCCCTAGGAGAACCTTTGACCCAGTCTTGTGTCAGCATGACGCTCAACGCTTCGCGATGATTTACCTGCGCACCACGGTTTGGCTTGGAATAAACTCGTTAAAGTCCCTGCGGCGGCAAAAGCTTCAGTGCCTGCTCACCATTTCCATCACATCGTTGTGGAGCGCGATGCGGCTGCCTTCGCGGGTATAGAACATGTGTCCGCCGGGATACTCTCGCACCGAGATGCGACCCGGATCACCCATGATCGGCATCTGGTTCACGCTCAACACCGAGCCCATAAACGGGCATGTAAGGTCGTCCCATCCGTGGACAATCAGGACGCGCATCTGAGGATCAGCTGCGGCGGTCTGGCGCAATTGTGTGACGGCACCCTCCCGCGTCGCATCGTCTCTCTTCCACAGCCTGATCACGTCATAAGAGAGTGCATTGTAGCGTGCGTTCACCTTCCAACCCACGGTATTGACGAGAAAGTTGACCATGGCGGTGGTTACGGGTGCAATGACCGTGGCGAGCACGGGGTCGTTGGCACGCCGCTCCGGCGCGAACGGGAAGGGATCGAACATGGTGACGTTGGGATCGTAGACGGAAGCCAGTCTACCCTGTTCGCGGTTAACTTCTCGCAGATAGGCCGCGGCGTCGAGCCGACCTCCCGAGAGTTTCACAAATTCAGGATCGAGACCGGTCATTTCCGTCACGCGTTGAATCATCCGATCGGTAGCTGCAGGATCGCTGCTGCCTTTGATGAGCGTGGTCGCGTACTCGCCCTCGTCGTAGGCGATCACCGGCTTCATGGCCTCGGCCGTGAGTTTGGACTGACGTTCCAGGTGTGCTGCAACAATTGAGGGCAACGTGAGCATCCAGGGAAGAGGCGAATAGATCAATCCGTCATTTCTGATAGTGAAATTCAGGGCAGGCGAGACCAGTACCATGCCATTGATGCCCACGCCGATCTGGGACTGCAGATAATAGGTAATGCGCGGGGCCCGGAACCCGCCGTAGCTTTCACCCACGATATACTTCCGTGAATCAAGACGCCTGTTCTTGACCAGCCAGTCATACATGATGCTGGCAAGATACTCGATATCCGGTTCGGCGCTGTAGAAAAGACTCCTTGCCTGATCATCGGGTACCAGCGAACGGCTGAATCCAGTGCCGATGGGATCGATAAAAACCAGATCAGTGAAGTCAAGCCATGTACCTTGGTTGTCAGTGAGGACGGCAGGAGCCGAGGGGCTGTCGCCCTGATTGCCAAACTGCAGATGCTTGGGGCCGATGGCGCCAAAATTAAGATAGACGCTGGAGCCGCCAGGGCCGCCGTTCAAGGCGAATGTGACGGGGCGGTTATCACTGGCCATGGTGTAGGAGGTGACTACCACCTGACCAACTGTCTTGTTCGCCTTGTCGCGCGTGGGATAGGCGCCCACGGTCACGGCGTAGTGAAGCGTCTTGCCGTTCAGCACCATGGTCTGCTGCACGCTCTTTTCCGGCGGCAGCGGAAGGAGCTTGTCTTCATCAGAAGCGGCTTGGCCAGGTTCCAATTTAGCGGTGACAGCTCCAGAATGATCGGCTGCGGCAGGCTTGTTTTCCCCGGCCCAGACACGCATGGATGCTACAGATACCAACGCAACTGCACAACACAGCATAGCCCGGCAAAGCTGCGTGTTGCTCATCAGGAAATCCTCCTCCACGGTGCAGGTTATCGAGATTCCAAGCGGTAAAATCGCAGGCCATTTGTCTCCATAATCGCCTGCATCGCTTCCGGTCCATAAAGGCTACTGAGAATACTGCGCGCAAGTTCGAGCACCTGCATATACGACGCCACACGCATGCAGACTGGCCAATCCGATCCGAATATCAGCCGTTCCGGACCAAATGCGCGTGCAACGAACTCGACAAATGGCCGGATGCGTTCTATGCTCCAATCGTTCCCTGCCTCGGTCACAAGACCAGAGATTTTGCAATATATTCCCGGAACACCCGCCAGAGCCTCAATCTCAGAGCACCATTTTGCATCCATCGGACGGGTCATATCCGGCTTCGAAACATGATCAAGGATCGCGCGCAGTCCCGGCGTGGCCTGAACTGCATGGATTAACGCGCTCAGATGCCGGGGGTAAGTGAGAATGTCGAAAGGGATACCACGACGAGCGATCTCAGAAAGGGAGGCTCGAAAGCGAGGATCGTTGATCAAACTCGGATCGTGCTCCTGCAACATTGGCCTGATGCCTACCCACTTTGGCTGAGTTGCATAATGAGCGAGGCGTGCCGGAAAGTCGTCTGCCAGCATGTCCACCCAACCCACCACTCCGGCCACAAAATCCGTGCGTGCCGCTACTCCCAGGAGGTATTCAGTCTCAGCCTCAGTCTCCGCCGCCTGGATCAGCACTGTGCGCGCAATCCCAGCCTGCTGAAGGAGCGGCGACAGATCATCCGGCCCAAAGTCCCGGTATAAAGCGGTGAGATCAGGCGTCATCCAGGCGTAATCGCCGCGATCTACTTTCCAGAAGTGCTGATGAGCATCGAGCATTGCAGTTCACCTTTTCGTACACTCAGGAGCGCAGCACGCCCTTTCTTAGGATGATGTTGGCGTAGAGCCTCAACTCTCCGGTGGCGATTACGGCAAAGGCTGCCTTGGCCCGATCGTAGAATGCGAAACGCTCGACAGGCTCCAAAGTGATGACGCGTCCCTCAGCCTTCTTGAGTGCTTCCTCATACTCCGGATAGATCGCGGGGCGCTGGCCGGGAGCGTCCATCGCGGCAGCGGGATGATCCACAAAATCATCCAGCGGAAGCACGGATAGCACCGCTGCCAGTACATCAGTTGCGCTGATTCCTGGATACCGGACTAGGCGGCGCGCAATGCTCTCCGCCGGAAAATTTGCATCTGCGATGACAACCTCGTCGCCATGCCCCATGTTGGATAGAATCGCGAGGAGATCGCCAGTCAGCAAAGGATTAATCAATTTCAGCATATTCCTCTCCGAGATACTTTTCTGCACCGGCAAACCGCCGTCAGGCGACCGGAGCTCGTTGTCCAGCCCTAATTTCGGAAACGCGCCGAGCCCGATCCCAAACGCAAACCCCGACCCGAGAAAGTGCCGCCGCGTAATATCGCGCCATACTCCACAGATGCTGCCCTGAGCCACAACAACTCCGTTCACTCATGAACTTCGAGCACTTCAATCCCGTTCGTGTTGAAGCGATATCAATAGATGCGTCCGTTTTGACAACGAGGTCCGGCGCAGCTCACGGCGCTACGCATGCAAAGTTAGCGGCGTCGTTGGTGTCGCCCATCCCCGAATATTTTGCCACCTGCGGATAGGCACAGAGCGGCCGGGTGAATGCCGGTTTGATCGTGCCATTGGGACCCATCTCATAGTGCGTGGCGATTACGCTTTCCAGCGGCGAGCCCTTCTCGACCCAGTTTTCAAGAGAATCGAACAGACCGTGTTTCGGCCCTGCCGCAGTCTCGCCGCCGTACTGCCCAAAACTGTTCGCTCCGGGGCCCAGGCCGCAGTGTTCCATTCCGGGTACCATGTAAAGATGGACAAAACTCGATGTTGTTTCGGCGCCCATCTTCTTCTCCACGCTCTCGAAATACATGATGGTGTTTCCGGGCGCAATGGCAGGATCGTCCCATCCGTGAAAAAGAATCAGCTTTCCACCGTGCGCCGCAAACCGGTTTA
>DASSHM010000292.1:0-7852 GCA_035692885.1 Occallatibacter sp. | reverse complement strand
GCCGAGGAGAGGTCAGAGGCGAGGAAGAGGGCCGCGCCGCCAACTTCGAGCTGGTCAACGTTGCGGTGGAGCGGAGCACGCCCGGCATGTGCAGTCAACATGTCTCCGAGGTCGCCGACGCCGCGGGCGGCGAGGGTCTTGATGGGTCCTGCAGAGATGGCGTTGACGCGGATGTTCCGTGGGCCGAGGTTGAAAGCAAGATAGCGAGTGGCGGACTCAAGGCCGGCCTTGGCGATGGCCATGACGTTGTATTTGGGCACGACCTTTTCCGCCGCATAGTAGGTGAGCGTGATGATGCTGCCGCCATCCGTCATGAGCGGCGCTGCCGCGCGGCAGGCGGCGACCAGCGTGTACACGCTCACGTCCATGGCAATGCGAAAGCCCTCGCGGCTGGTGTCGATAAACTCGCCGCGCAGTTCGGCGGGCGGCGCGTAGGCCACCGCATGGACGAGGATGTCGAGCTTGCCGTACTTTTCCTTCAGAGCGGCAAAGAGGGTGTCGATCTCCGCGTCGATGGTGAGGTCACACTGGAAGCCGGCCGTGCCGGGCAGCTCGTCGATGAGACTTTCAGCCTCAAGTTTCATGCGCTCGTTCTGGTAGCAGATGGACAGCGTTGCGCCCGCCGCGTGCAGTTTTTTGGCGATGCCCCAGGCGATGGAGCGCTTGTTGGCCAGCCCGAAGACGAGAGCCGTCTTACCCTTCAGATCGATCATTCCAGTCCTTATCCATCCTCGGTGGCCCATGCAAAGTCCGGGGAGATGCCGGGCCAACCGTTTTCAAGCATACCAGAGGAAAACAGCACATCTGTTTCGCATCCCGCCCGGCTGGTGCGGCGGCCTGCACGAAAGCAAAATGCCGTCTGCCGGGCAATCTTCCGGCGCCGTCACGCGTGTCGAGGATCAGACAAATCAGCCGCGAACAAGTGTCATCCGCCGAGATCGACAAGCTCAACCTGACCCACGGCGCAACCGAGAAATCGCGAACCGAGTTGCTCAAACTTTTCAACGGAGTCGGTGGCGAAGCAGCGGATCTCCGCCGGCTGGCCGGCCTCGCCGGGCAGCGGCCGGACCCGGCCGTTGAAGAGACGTACAGCGGATTCCGCGACGGCCTGGGCGGAGTCAATCACGCTCATTCCGGGGGGCACGGCCTTCTCGATGAGTGGACGCAGCAGCGGATAGTGAGTGCAGCCCAGGACCACGGTGTCGGGCGTGAGGCCGTCTGCCTTTGCGGATGCAAGCAAGTCGCCGAGATAGATGCGGATGACCTCGGCAGTGACCGGATGGCCGGTCCATCCCTCTTCAACCAGGGGTACGAGCAGGGGGCAAGCCTTCTCCATGGCGCGCAGCCCCTGCAACTGGCAGGCGGCGGAGTAGGCATGACTCTGCACGGTGGCATCGGTGGCCATCACCAGCACGTCGCGGGTACGGGATGCGGCACGGGCCGCTTCCGCTCCCGGCGCAATCACACCGAGAACGGGCACGGGTACCGCATCCTGGATGGCATCGAGGGCAAGGGCGCTGGCGGTGTTGCAGGCAATGACAAGGAACTCGGCCTGCTGCCGTTGGACGAGAAACCGCGCGCTCTCAGATGCGTAGCGGGCGATGGTGCGGCGCGACTTTGAGCCGTAGGGAAGCCGGGCCGTGTCACCGAGAAAGACAAAGCGGGCACCGGGCATGCGAGCAATGAGCGCGCGCAGGACGGTGAGTCCGCCGAAGCCGGAGTCGAAGACGCCGATGGTGGGGGTGGCGGTGCCGGGAGTGTTCACGGATTGTTTCCCTCAGTGGGTACAGCGTTCGCGGTGAGATAAGTGCGGGTGAGGTCGGCGTGGCCTGCAAGCGTGGCGCGGCTTTGACCATCCACCAGGAAGCGGACCCGGGCGACGCTGGGCAGGTTGGCGCGCAGAGTGCCGCAGATGGAGAGCAGGGTAAGCGTCTCGGTTTCAAGGCCCGAAGGGTGGCCGGCGGCAAAGCTGCCGGTGAAGTTGACGACCGCCGTCTCGCCAGCGGGATGCTGCGGATCGCTGGCGTCACCGGCCGGCAGCAAATAAACCTGGGCGATGCCGGCTGCTCCGCCGGGGACCGGATGGTTGGAGCCTGGCTCGGCATAGAGATCGAGTAGCTTGCCAAGCAGGACTCTCGCGCGCGCCTCAGGGTCAGAGGGCAGGGGCAGGGAACGTGCCTGAGCAAGGATTGAACCGTCGTAGTCGTTGGCGACAAGCAGCGTTGCAGGCTCAGATGGCGCCACTTCAGGAGCCTTGGTGGGGGCCGACTCCTCGCCGGCGAGCCGCCGCTGGTGGGCGCGGTCGCGGAGCTGCCACAACATGATGCCCATCACGAGTGATGAGACAAGCAGAAAGAAGAACAGGATCTTCTGGTAGCGGGGGATCATGGTTGCCGTCCCTCCGCGTGCCACTCCACGGCTGCTGCTGCTATCGCGGTTGCCACCCGGTTCTGGTAGGCCGGGTCGTCGGGTTCGGCGATGATGCCGCGGTCCGAATTGCGTTCGGGTGCGATTTCGATGGCAACCGCTGGACAGGTCATGCTGTCGATTCCGGGCAGCGAGGTGCGGTCGAGGGTGACATTGAAGCCGGCATGGAGCAGGGCGGCATTCAGCACGCCGGCCAGCGCCAGGCTGCGGGTGATCCAGCCGGCCTGTGCAGTCTCCCAGGCATTGAAGCGGGAGGTCCGCGCAGGCGCGAGCGACGACGTGAAGATGTGGATGCCGGAGCCGCTCTCTGTGGCATGGAGCGTCAGGCAAAGTTGAGCACCGGCGTGGTTGGCAACGGCCGCGCGGCTGTCGCTGTCGAGCGTGACGTCGGATTCGCGGGTCGTGACCACCTGAAATCCGCGAGCCGCAAGCAGCGAGCGCAGCCGGATGCTGAGAGCCAGTGTGGCCGCTTTCTCCGGCTGTCCGCTGTCGAGCTTTCCGCCAGGGTCGTCCCCGCCGTGGGCTGCGTCAAGCACGGCAACCACGCGCGACGCGGGAGCGGGCGGAGTCTGGGCCGGGACGCACTGAAGCGGGACCACGCAGGCGGCGAGCGCCAGCCGCCCCAGAGTGGCCTGCTTAATCCAGCGCATAGATGGCGAGACCACTCAGCAGCTTGGGATAGAAATCAGTGGATTTTTGCGGCATGACAGATCCGGCAAAGGCGACCTCGCGCAACTGCTCCATGGTGACGGGTTTGGTGAGAAATGCGACGTTGGCTTCACCGCGCCGCACCTGGTCAATTGCCTCGACGGCGTCGCGAAGGTAGCGCAGATTGGTTTGCTCGCGAACCTTTTCCGCATTGAGTCCCAGCAGATGGTCAACCACGACGCTGTGCAAGCAGCTCAGGTCAAGCTGACGCTGCAAAGCGGGCAACTCAGCCAGCAATACGGCTGTGGCTTCGGGCCGGGCGCGCATCAGGATGGGGCCCGCGGCGGTGACGGCGACAAAGGCGATGCCGGATTGCGTGCGGAGGGCGTCAAGATATTCTGCCGCCCCGGCGGGCGGCAGAGGGCTGACCGTAAAGAATTCTGCTGCCGCGCGGACGAAGGTCTCGGGGCTAAAGCTCTCGAGACCGTGGATCACGCGGTGGGTGGGCAGAATCACCAGACCGTCGGAGTCCATGTTGACAAAGGTCATCATGGCCGCGGCCTCGGGGAAGGCGGGCTGGGGTAGTTGGGTGACGCTGTGCTTGGTCACTGGGAGGGCTTCAGGTGCGTGCTCCCGGGAGTAGTTGAGCGCGGTTTCATAGCGGTGGTGGCCATCGGCGATGATGAGCTTCTTGTCGGCCATGGCGGCTGTCAACAGACGAATCTCCGTCGGATCACTGATGCGCCAGACGCGGTGGACAACGCCATATTCGTCGGTCACCTCGGCCTCGGCCGGGCCACGGCCATCGTAGAGGATCTTTTCGACGCTGCCGGCGGGGTCAGAGTAGAGCATGAAGATTTGCCCGAAGTGCGCGCGCGTCGCCTTGAGCAGGTTGAGCCGGTCACTCTTGGGTCCGGAGAGGGTATGTTCATGACGAAAAACCACTTCCTCGTCGTATTCGTGGAGCCTGCCGAGCGCGATAAATCCCCGCCGCTCTTTCACTTCGTCACTGCCCGGTACCTGAAAGCGCTGCGCATAGGCAAAGACGCATGGTTCCTTCTCCTGAATCAGGATCCCCTGTTCTTTCCACTCTTTCAAATCACGGGCGGCGCGGGAGTAGACGCTTTCACCCCTCTGCGAGTCAAATAATTCGGGCAGGCCGAGAATAATGCGCACCAGATTATAAGGGCTGTGCTGGTAGTAGGCCTGCTGCATGGCTGGAGTGATTTTGTCGTAGGGCTGGGTGACGACTTCGTCGAGCCGGACCGCAGCGGGATTGTAGCGCCAGGCGCGAAATGGATAGATAGAGGCCATTCAATAAGGTAGTTCTCTCCATTGAAGCGTGCAGAATCTCGCCGGGAATCAGCAGATGCCTGAGCTGGGAATCCTGCGGGCAATGGCTCGATTGTATCCCAGCAGCGGCAGGGCAAACCTCTGCGGCAGTGTTGGATGCTGGCAGGAAGTGAACCGCAGGCAAAAGGTTGGGGTAAGGACGGAACGTGCTAATATCGCCTTCAACTTTCTGGCAGGACGGGATGACAACTCAGCTCATGCGGCTATCGTCGAAAATGGCCCTGCTTTCGACCCGGAGTATGGCCGGCAGGTTCCTCATGGCCGCCTGTCTGGTGGCGCTGTTGTGCCCGGCGCGGACCGTGGCGCAGGACGACCAGTTGAATCGGGTCCACGTAAAGCCCCCAACGACCGCAACGCCGGAAAAGAGCGCGCCGGCGGGAGCGCAGGCCCCAGCGGTGACCGGCAAGGCCGCTCTGCGAGCGCGTCCCGGGGCACTCATCAGGATGAATGTGGACCTGGTGCTGGTGCCGGTGACCGTGACCGATCCGATGAACCGGCTGGTGACGGGGCTGGAGAAAGATGATTTTCGTATCTACGAAAACAACAAGCGCCAGACGATCACCAGCTTTGCCAGCGAGGATGCTCCGGTATCCATCGGCATCATCTTTGACCTTTCGGGCTCGATGAGCTCCAAGCTGATCCGGGCGCGAAGCTCGATTCTTCAGTTCATCAAAACGGCCAACCCGCAGGACGAATTCTTTGTCATCGGCTTCAACGACCGGCCCGAGCTGATTGAGGATTTCACCAGCTCGGTGGACGACATCCAGGCACGGCTGGCGACTGTGCGCAGCGGGCACCGGACCGCGTTGCTGGACGCCATCTACTTTGGACTGCAGAAGATGAAGGATGCGCGGCACGATCGCAAGGCGCTGCTGGTGGTGTCTGACGGCGGGGATAACCGCTCACGCTACACCGAGGGCGAAGTGCGGGCGCAGGTGCGCGAGGCCAATGTGGAGATCTATGCCATCGGCATTTTCGATCCGTATGCGGCCACCCCGGAAGAGCGCACGGGTCCGCAACTGCTGAACGACATATCCGAGGAGACCGGCGGACGGCTCTACCGCGTGGACGATATCTCTGAGATGGGTGATATTGCCGAGAAGATCTCAACCGAGCTGCGCAACCAGTATGTGATTGGCTACACACCCAAGAATCTGACCCGCGATGGCAAGTGGCGTAAAGTAAAAGTGAAGCTGGATCCCCCGCCGGGGTTGCCGCCTCTTACAGTTCATGCTCGCACCGGCTACTATGCGCCTTTGCAATAACGCAGTTTTTGCAGGTCTTCTGTTCGCGTTCACACTGCCGGGATGGGCGCAGCAGGCGCCTCCAGCGCAGTCCTCCGCCCCAACCTCCCCGGCTCCGTCACTGACGGTGGACACGGATCCTGTTCGCTCGCCCGATGTAGCCGTGCCTGAGTCTGCCGCCGCTGGTCCGCTCAGGAAGGAGCAGGGCGAGGGTTATGTGCTGCACGCCAACGTGGAAGAGGTGGTGCTGAACGCGACGGTGCTGGAGGGCAGCCGCCTGGTGCAGAACCTGAAGGAGAGCGACTTCAAGGTCCTTGAAGACGGGGTACCCCAGAAGATCATCAGTTTTCAGCACACTGACCTCCCGGTTTCGATTGCCCTGGTGGTGGATAATTCGGGCTCGATGGCCAAAAAGAGACCGGCTGTCAACAAGAGCGCCCTGGACCTGATTGAAGCCTCAAACCCGCAGGATGAGGCCTTTGTGGTGAACTTCTCAGACGAAGCCTTTATTGATCAAGACTTTACGTCGAACGTGAATAAGCTGCGCGACGGCCTATCGCACATCGAATCACGCGGCGGAACCGCGCTCTACGATGCCGTGGTGGCCTCGGCCGATAAGCTGGTGGCAGATGCCCAGAGGCCCAAGCAGGTGCTGATCCTCATCACCGACGGCGAGGATAATGCCTCGACACTGACGCTGGAGCAGACCATCCGGCGGGTGCAGCAGCTCTCCGGCCCTGTGATTTACTCGATTGGGCTGCTCTTCGGCGATGAGATGTCGCGCTCCGAGGTTCGGCACGCGCGGCGGGCGCTGGAGATGCTTTCGACCGAGACGGGTGGAATTGCCTTCTTCCCCAGGAACATGGAGCAGGTGGACCAGATAGCGGCCGAGGTGGCGCGGGATATCCGCAGCCAATACACGATCGGTTATCACTCCACCAAGCCGACCACAGAGCCGGGCTTCCGGCGCGTTGAGGTGACGGCCCAGGCCGCCGGAATGGGCAAGTTGACCGTGCGCACCCGGACGGGGTACTTCCCGGTGACGAGGGTCCCGAGGAAGTCAAGCGCAGCGGCCCGGCGATAGGAAACGGCCCGGGCGCGATAAGCTAGAGGTCAGGAGCAATTGACACAAGCCTGACCATGTCCCCATACCGATACTCGACCCTTGCCGTACATGCCGGGCAGCACCCGGACCCGCTGACAGGCGCGGTAAATGTGCCTGTATACCTCTCTTCTACCTTTGAGCTGACTGGAATCGGCACTGACCGGGGCTGGGATTACTCACGCGCCGGGAACCCAACCCGCGACCGGCTGGAGGCGGCGTTGGCGACCCTGGAGGGCGGAACCAGCGGACATGCTTTTGCCAGCGGCATGGCCGCGATTGCCGCGCTGGTGGCCATGCTGCGGGCGGGCGACCACATTGTGTGCTCGCACAACGTGTACGCCGGCACAGTCCGCCTGTTCAACCAGATTGTGAGCGGCTATGGCATCGAAATCGAATACGTTGACACCAGCAATCTGGAGGCTGTGTCCGCGGCCATTCGGCCCAACACCCGGCTGGTCCACATTGAAACTCCCAGCAATCCCCGGATGGTGCTGAGCGATATTGCCGCCATCAGCGGCATCGCCCACGCCCAAGGTGTTGAGGTGAGCGTGGACAACACGTTCATGTCGCCGGTCCTGCAGCGTCCGCTGGAATTGGGCGCCGATATTGTGATGCACTCCACGACCAAGTATCTGAACGGACATTCGGATGGAATTGGCGGCGCGCTGATCGGCTCGAAGCCGGAACACAAGGAGAAGTTTCTGCTGATTCAGAAGGCCGCGGGCGCGATTCTGTCGCCGTTCGAGTGCTATCTTGTGCTGCGCGGCATCAAGACCATGCCGCTGAGGATCAGGCAGCACGAGGAGAATGGCCGGGCGGTCGCGGAATTCCTTGCCGCACATCCCAAGGTTGGCCGGCTCGCCTATCCGGGCCTGAAGTCGCATCCGCAATACGATCTGGCCGTGAAGCAGCAGAAGGGGTTCGGCTCGATGCTGAGCTTTGATATCGGTACCCGCGAGGCGGCAGCGCGCTTTCTCGGCGCGATGAAGATCTTTCTCAATGCCGAATCGCTGGGCGGGGTGGAGTCGCTGGCCTCACACTCGGCCACCACAACCCATGCGGCGCTGAGCGATGC
>DASSHM010000291.1:0-8733 GCA_035692885.1 Occallatibacter sp. | reverse complement strand
GGCCGGCTACTCGTCCTCGGTCTGCGTAATCAGGTACCGCTCGTAGCCGATTTCGCCAATCTGGTGGACCTGCGCCTCCAGCCAGTCAACGTGACGCTCCTCATCCTTAAGGAGCTTCACAAAGAGATCGCGTGAGCCGTTGTCGCGATTCTCAACGCAGACGCGGATGGCCTCGTTATAGGCAGCGACCGCCTCATGCTCGAGCTTCAGGTCGGACTCGATCATCTCGCGGACACTGCGCCCGATGGTGAGGTCCATCGGCGCCATGGTGGGCGTACCGTCGAGGAACAGGATGCGCTCCATCAACGCTTCAGCGTGCTTCATCTCGTCAATGGATTGCTTCTTGATGTAATTCGAGTACCTCTTGTATCCCCAATTCTCCGCCATTTCGGAATGCAGGAAGTACTGGTTGATGGCGGTGAGTTCGTCGCGCAGCGCGTGATTCAGTTGTTCGAGGACTTTGGGGTTGCCATTCATAGCGTCCCATTCTACACAAAGCGGGCGGCGGGGGGAACAGGTGGCCCGGGCCGGGCAGGAAGGGCCGGGCAGGGAAACGCCGGGTGGAGGGCGCAGCGAGCCGGGAGGGTGGCGGGTGGCCCAGCCGCCGCTTCAGCCGGGGGATGGAGACTGGGGCAGAGAGAGACCTGCGTCGCGAAGGACGGTACGGATGTCCTGGTTGGCGAGATAGAGAATGATTTTGAAGCGGTCGCCGCCGGTGTCAATGAGGAAGTCGGAGTCGAGATGGAGGGAGAGCGGTTCCGGACGGGAGAAATCGAGACGCCAGCGGGTGCGGGCGAGGAGGTAGCGCGCGTCGAGCGGAATCTGACGGACAGAGACGAGGGAGCTTGACACGCGACCGGCTGCCTCAACGAGCTGCCTGCGCCTGGGCAGGGCGAGGACGAAATCGGCGGCGCGCGTGGGGTGAGCGCCATGAGGGCCGGCGGCGAGGAAGACTTCAGCGAAGTGGGCCGAGATGACCTGGGCATCGCCCGAATCGGAGTGGCGGGCGTAGGTTTGAAAGAACTGTTCGACGGCTTCAGCGGTATAGGGCATGGAGGCTCCGTTTCGTTGAGCGGCGCGTGTTGAGCGGAGCATCAGGCGGGCTCGGCGCGCAAAGGTACTTTAGTATTATATCAGTTAATACCTTAAATGTCAATTCACGGGGCGTGTGCAATTGACGGTGCGATGAGGCAGCCTTAGGCTCGTAGCTATGGAATTCAAGGTCGTTGAGCTGGAGAAGGAAGCGGCTGAGTTCGACGTGGCGGTGGCGCCGGGCACGGTGGATTTTGGCGGAGAAGCCGCGCAGGAAGGGCCGCTGGCCACGGCAGGGCGTGCCGAGGTGATCCACGAGCACCGCGGGCCCCGGGAGATTGTCGCGGACATACGGCTGCGGGGCAGGTTCAAGGGGAATTTCAAGGTGCCGTGCGCGCGGTGCGTGGAGCCGGTGCAGGTTCCGCTGGAGGCGGAGTTTGACCTGATCTTCCGGCCCCTGGGGGTGGACGCGGGAGCGCAGGAGAGGTCGATTTCAGCGCAGGAAACCGAAATCGGTTATTATCAAAAAGACGGTCTATTGCTTGAGGATGTGCTGCGCGAGCAGGTGCTGTTGTCGCTGCCTGTGAGGACGCTGTGCAAGCCTGACTGCAAAGGACTTTGCCCGCGTTGTGGCAAGAACCGGAACCTGGAGGCGTGCTCCTGCGAGGAGGGTCCTGCGGACCCGCGGTGGGAGGCGCTGGCAGGTCTTCGCGGGCGGATAAAGTCCTGAAAGACGACGAGAAGAATTGAGGGTGTGACTGAGCGCGCCGAGCGGCAGTGGAGGGCTGGTATGGCCCGGGGCCGGAAGGCGAAGATGAGCGGTCAGGAGCACGAAAGGAATTGCATCATGCCGAATCCGAAGAGACGCCACTCAACGCGCCGGACCGCCAACCGCCGGGCGCACGACTTTTTGACGGCGTCGGGGCTGTCAGAGTGCCCGAACTGCCATGAAAAGAAGCTGCCCCATCGCGCCTGCCCGAAGTGCGGAACGTACAAAGGGCGCGCCGTGCTGGAAGCCAAGGACGCCAAGTAGGCCGGTTGCCGCGGCGTATCGGTCCCGGCGAGCTATGGCGAAACGGGGCGGAGACGCGAGCGGCGCGGCAGAACGGCTTGACCGGGCAGCGTGAAAGACCCTGTTGAGGCGATATGCTCATCGACATTGCGCTTGACGCCGTAGGTTCCGACAAAGCTCCAGAGCCCGAGATACGAGGCGCAATCCTGGCCTGCCGTGCCCTGCCGGTGCGGGTGCACCTGGTGGGTCCCGTGGCGGAGCTGCGCGACCTGCTGGACGAGCACCTTGAAGAGGAAGATCTGCCCATCCTCATCCACCATGCGTCGGAACGCATCGGGATGGACGAGAAGGCGGCGCATGCGGTGCGCACCAAGAAGGACAGCTCGATGCGCGTGGGCCTGAAGCTGGTGCGCGAGCGCAAGGCCGCGGGGTTTGTGACGGCGGGCAACACCGGCGCGGCGATGGCGACGGCGAAGATGGTGCTGGGCGCGCTGCCGGGCGTGGACCGTCCGGCGCTGGCGACGCCGATGCCGACATCGAAGGGCAACCCGTGCGTGCTGCTGGACGTGGGTGCAAACGTGGATTGCAAGGCGCATAATCTGGAGCAATTTGCGGTGATGGGCGAGATGTATGCCCGCAGCGTGCTGAAGATCCACAATCCGCGCGTGGGCCTGCTGTCAATTGGCGAGGAAGAGACCAAGGGCAATGAGCTGACCCGGGAGGCGTTCCAACTGATGAAGGCGCTGCCGTTCAACTTTATCGGCAACGTGGAAGGGCGCGACATCTTCAACGGACATGCGGACGTGATTGTGTGCGACGGGTTTGTGGGCAATGTGGCGCTGAAGACGAGCGAGGGCATCGGGCGGTTTGTGCGCGACGTGCTGCGCGAGTCGCTTACGCAGACGGTGACGGCGCAGGTGGGAGCGCTGCTTTCCCGGCGGGCCTTCAACGATTTCCGCCGGCGGCTGGACTATACCGAGTATGGCGGCGCGCCGCTGCTGGGGGTGCGCGGGGCCTGCATCATCGGGCACGGATCGTCGAACGACAACGCAATCTACAACGGCATCCGGGTGGCATATGAGTTTGCCAAGGCCGCCACGAACGAGCAGATTGAGGCGGAGTTTGCCAAGCGGCCCGCACGCAAGCCGGGCAGCGATCAGGCTGATGCAGAAGCCACGATTCAGTAGGGCCCAATCTCATGACAACACAGGCAGGACATTCCCCGGCGCTGAAGCAGTGGGGTGGTCTGCTGGCATGCCCGGCGTGCCTGGGTGCCCTGCGCGACGGGGAAGAACAGATGGTGTGCCCGGGCTGCGGGCGCGCCTATCCGGTGGTGGATGGAATCCCGGTGCTCATCATCGAACGCGCGAAGGCGGAGCCGCGCGACTCGGGCAAAGACTAAGAGCACATTGAGCTTTTCAGCAGGACCGGGGCTGCCTGCCCACTGCTGGATGCGACGGCTGGACCCTCGCGCCGGTCTGCAGCCGTACCGCAATCTGCTAGTGCCTGTGGATGTAGAAAGGCAGCACGATGAGAGCGGCAGCGGCCGTGGCCACCAGCAACATGAGCGCAAGCAGGCTGTAAAGGAGCGTGAGGCTGGGGCCCTGCGACTTGTTTCCGCCGTCCTCAGGGGGCAGAATCTCAGGCTTGGTGACGGCCACGGGCTTTTGAGAATCATTCATATTTAAGGGACTCCACTGGGTCGAGTTGGGCAGCACGGGTAGCCGGAACGGTGCCGAAGACGACGCCGACGAAAACGGCGGCGGCGAGCGCGATGGCGACAGACCAGCCGGAGACGGGCAGCGCGTAATCAGTGAAAAAGTGGATGGAGAGCGGGACAACGAGGCCGACCAAGGTGCCGACGATTCCTCCGGCGAGGGAGATGATGACGGCTTCAGCCAGGAACTGGAGCCTGATTTCTCGATAGGTTGCGCCGAGGGCCTTGCGGATGCCGATTTCGCGTATGCGGGAACGGACGGTGGCCAGCATGATGTTCATGATGCCAACGCCGCCGACGGCGAGGGTGACGGCGGCGACGAGGACGAGGATGGCGGTGAGGGCGTTGGCGATGGTGGCGGCGGTGGTGAGCAGCGCCTTGAGGTCCTGTGCCTTGTAAACCGAATTGGGCTTGTGGCGGGAGGAGATGATGCGCAGGATCTGCTGCTCGGCTTCGGGCACTTCGTCCATGCTGCGGATGGAGAAATAGATCTGCTTCACATTGTCAGTGCCGGTGAAGTAGCGGGCGACGGAGTAGGGGATGAGGACGGTCTGGTCGGCAATTTCGGTCTGGCCGAAGGTGTCCACGCTCTCCTTGAAGGTGCCGACGATGGTGAAGGGAATGCCGCTGATGGAGAAGTTCTGACCGATGGCGGAGAACGGACTGCCGAACATCTGCGTGGCAAAGGGCACGGTGACGACGGCGCACTTGATATGGGCGCTCTCGTCCTCTTCGTCGAGAAACCGGCCGGCGAGCACGATGAGATTGCGGACGTTGCGGTATTGGGGCGTGACGCCTAGGACGAGGGTGTCCTTGACGACGCCGCCGCCAAAGCTGATGCGGTCGTGGGTTTCAAGGACGGGCGAGGAATAGATGACGCTGGGAACCTGAGCGAGGACGGCCTTCTCGTCTTCGCGGGTGAGGTAGTCATTGTAGATGGTTCGTTCAGCGCCGGTGGAGCCGCCGCCGTGATACTCAACCTCGACCTGGTTGGTGCCAATCTTTTGAATCTCGTTGAGGATGAAGCGCTTGCCGGTGAGGCCGATAGTGACGACGAGAATCACCGAGGCGGTGCCGATGACCATGCCCAGGGCGGTGAGGGCGAAGCGCAGTTTGGAAGCGCGAAAGCTGTCGATGGCGAGGCGGAGGATCTCGCTGAGCAGCATGGTGCGGCGCGCAGAGCGCAGAGTCTGCTGAAACGCGGCGTGGCGTGCCTCATCGACAGGGTTCATTCGATCCTACGTAAAGCTAGATGCATGGCGTGGCGAGGAGGCTTCCAGATGTTTCCAGCGGGGAGCCGGCGAGCGCGGCCATACTGTCAAAATTCGACTACTTCTTATCATATTTGTCGAGCCATTTAAGCTCTTCCCGAACCTTGATGTAGCCGTGCCATGGATTTTTATCGAGGCTGTGCCCCTCGCCCGGGAAGGTGAGGAAGGTGTGCGGGATGCCGAGGGACTGGAGTGCCCGCTCGATGAGGACACCTTCAAGATAGCTGACGCGGACGTCAGCTCCGCCCTGCACGAGATGAACGGGAGTTTTGACCTTATTGAACTGGAAGAGCGCGGCCTCGCTCTGGTAGTTGGACGGATCTTCCCACGGACGCCCGCCGAGAAACCACGCATCGTCGTAGGTGAGGTCGTCATTCCCCCAGTTGGCGGCGTGCTCAATGGCGCCCGCGCCGGTGACCGCCGACTCGAAGCGGTCAGTCTGTGTGATGAGCCAGTTGGTCATATAGCCGCCGTAGCTGTAACCGCCGATGGCGAGATGGGTGGGATCGGCATAACCCTCCTTGACGAGCGCGTCAACGCCGGTGAGGATGTCGCGGCCCGGCACAGAGACGAGGTGGGGCCGAATCTCGAGCATGAAGTCATCGCCGTAGCCGGTGGAGCCCCGGTAGTTGGGGCGGAAGACGAGCCAGCCGCGATCGGCGGCAAGGGTTGCCCAGTCGTACCAGTCAGCGCCGAAACGGTTACCGTCAGCATCCTCGGGCCCACCGTGGATGAGGGTGAACATGCGGAGGTGGCGGGCATCCTTTTTGCCGGGAGGAAAGATGAGCATGCCTTCGATGGCGCGGCCGTCATCGGCCTTCCACGTAAACGTCTGCCACTCAGGCTGCGCGCGCTGGGCGAAGACGGGGTTGAAGTCAGTGAGCTTGAGCAACTGATCGGGGTGGAGCGGATTGTCAGCGAGATACACCTGAGTGGGCTGGGTGACGGTGGAGAAGGTGAGCAGCAGCCGGCTGGAGTGGAGACCGGCATTGATGCCGGAGTAGGTGCCGGCGAGGCCGGGCAGGAGGGTGGCTCGAGGGCCGTCGATGAGGTACACCTGCGCCTGCGTACCTTTGAGGCCGGCGGCCAGGACGCGGCCATCGGGCAGCAGGGTGTAGTGATCAAGAGAGCCAGTGAACTCCGCGCCGAGGCGCTGGATGGCGCCGGTCGCGGCGTCCATGCGGTAGAGGCGGCCCTGGACGTCCTTATATGGCCCCTCGACGCAGCCAGCGCCGGGGTCCACCTGGAAGTGAAGCCAGCGGCCGTCGCGCGACCAACTGAGGTGGGACTCGATGCCCTGATTGTGGGTGATGCGGCGCGCAGTTCCACCCGAAGCGGGAACGGAGTAGATCTCGAAATCGGCGGGATCCTCAACGCGATGAGAGATGGAGGAAGTGACAAACGCGACAGTTTTTCCATCGGGCGCGGGCGCAATCTGCTGGATGAGCAGAGTGGACTTGGTCACGGCGGTGGCCGTGGGAGGAAGGGTTTCGGCGGGTTTGGAGGAAGCGGCCGGGGACTCGGTGGTGGAGTTGGAACCGGCGCTGGAGGGGGAACCGGATTGGCCGGCCGAGGGCAGCGGCACCGCGAAGGCGCGGGCGAGCGCCGGGGCCACAGCCTGTTCGACGAGGACGTCGCCGCGCTCCTGCTCACGCCAGCGAATGACGTCCTTCCACTCCTGCTTTTCGGCATCCTGCTGTGCGGTGGTAAGAGGCTGGGTTACGGCGTAATCGATGGATGAACTGTCGGGCGACCAGGCAAAGGTGTGTACATCGAGCTTCTCGCGGAAGAGCGGGAGGGCCTCGCCACCTGAGACGGAGATAATCCAGATGCGATCGGCCTTGTCAGAGTCGTCGGCGGGACCGCCGTCCGAGTCTGTTTTTTCGCCGGGCAGCGCGCGGTCGCTGATAAAGGCAATCCATTTGCCATCGGGGCTCCAGCGGGGGTCCTGCTCGCTGCCGGAGTGAGTGAGGGGGCGAAGCCCGGCGGACTTTGTCCAGAGCCAGAGGTCGTCGCGGTAGATGTCGTTCTTCCAGTCGGGCGCCTCAGTGGCGATGACCGCCGCGGAGCCGTCGGGGGAGAGGAAGGCATCAGTGATTGAAGATGAGCTGAGGTACTCATCAAGGGTGATGGGCGGCTTGGAGGTCTGGGCGGGGGCGACGACCGGGACAAGGCACAAGGACAGAGGCAGAGCAAGCAAGGCCAACGCAGAGCGCATACAAGCAATATAGCGGAGCCGGGAGCGTGGCCGTGATGGAGCCCGGCAATAGATGAGAGCGGACAGGAGCTGAGCTCCAGGCAGGAAAGTTGAGGCTACCGGGCACGAGCAGAGTGGTGGCGGCCGGTATTGCGCAGGTCCGGTTTTGGCGTGCATTTGAGGGTTGAGGAGCGGACCCAGGTGGCGACATCGACAGGGATGCCCTGCATGCAGGGGGTGCGGCCCGGATGAAGGGTGCCGGAGAATTCGATACCCTCACCGTTTGCAGGTTGGAGGCCCCGGACGAGGAGATTGAAGAACCTGCCGCTGCGGAGGTCCTTGACGAAGATGCAGTGGGGCTGCACGCCGGCCTGGACACAGCCGTGGCCGCGGATTTCCACCGGCTTTTTCTGCTGCCCGGCGGACAGGCAAACGGCGAGCAGGAGCACGCAGGAGGTGAGGATAAATCGACGCATGGCCGCTCTCCCCGGGCCAAATCGGCTGCGGCACCATCATAGCTAAAAATCCTGCGCCAGAATGTGGAGAGTGGAAAGCGGGCGCAGGCGCGCGCAACCGGATTGTGCGCGGTGCAGGATGCCGGGGAACGGAGAGTGAGCAGGATCAGCGCTGACGGAACTTGGAGAGCAGGCGCAGCATCTCAAGATAGAGCCAGACCAGCGTGACCATGATGCCGAAGGCCGCGTACCACTCCATATACTTGGGCGCGCCGTACTGGACTCCGCGCTCGATGAAGTCGAAGTCGAGCACGAGGTTGAGCGCCGCGATGCCCACCACGATGAGGCTGAAGCCGATGCCGATGGGGCCGGAGCCGTTGATGGTGGCGAAGTGGATACCGAAGAAGCCGAGCAGCATCTCGGCCACATAGAAGATCATGATGCCGCCGGTGGCGGCAAAGACGCCGATGCGGAACTTGTTGGTTACGCGGATCAGTCCCGAGCGATACACCAGCAGCAGCGCAAAGAGGGTGCCGAAGGTGAGTCCGACGGCCTGGATGGCCACGCCGGGGTAGCGCAGCTCGAAGACGGCGGAGACGCTGCCGAGGACGAGGCCTTCAAGCAACGCGTAAACGGGCGCCGAGACCGGCGACCACTCCTTCTTGAAGACGGTGACCAGGGCAACGATGAAGCCGCCGATGAGGCCAATCATCATCAGGCCGGAGACGGAGGCCATGTCGCGCGTCTGCATGAAGAGATTCCACGTCCAGGCGGCCGTGGCGAAGGCGCAGAGGAGCAGGATGCCGGTCCGGTTGACGGTGCCGTTGAGCGTCATGCGGGCGGCGATGTCGGATACGCCGCCGTAGCGGGTTCCTTCAAGGTCGCGGAAGGTGTTTTCGCCCAAGGCCGGATTGGATGTTTTCATCAATGCCATGCAGTTCTCTCCCAACAACAAGTGCCGATTCGCGATTGGCCAGCGCGAGCCATTAAAAGCAGGCCCAAGTCAAGTTTATACCTTTCCTGCGCATGCCTCCCCAGATTGCGACATG
>DASSHM010000290.1:0-4418 GCA_035692885.1 Occallatibacter sp. | reverse complement strand
TGGGCGTTGCGAATCTCCAGCGGATCAAAGGTCCACTCCATCAGGCGGATCTTGCGTGCGAGCGCTTCGCGCCGCTGCTCCAGCTTGAGTTGTGCTCCGATGCCGCGGTTCGCATATCCCTCGCGGACCGCGAGCATGTGGGAGTGGAGATAGGCTGCGGGCGCTCCGCGGTCAGTCTTGATGCCTGGCAGCGAGTAGGCAAACCCGACGAGGCATGCCGGGTCGCCTTGCGGCGATGCGCCAGCAAGACTGGTATCGAAGGCTCCAAACACCTGGCCGCCAATTTTTTGCGCCACCTTGAAGGCCTTGCGCGGCATGATATCCGTTTCGTCGTAGCCCCAGGTGGCAATCTGGAGCCGAACGCAAGCTTCAAGCTCATCGAGACCTTCGCAGAGGCGCACCAGAATCATGGCTTCCCCTCAGCGGATGCGGAGGCCAGCTCGCGCTTGGCCCTGCTCCACAACGCTTCCAATTCATCGGGAGGAAGATCTTCAAGGGGGCGCGCAGATATCTGCTCCATTTGCCGAAAGCGCTCGCGAAAGCGCAGATTGCAGCCGCGCAGGGCCATCTCGGCGTCCACGCCCAAATGCCGGCCGAGGTTGACAACGGTGAACAGGAGATCACCGAGTTCGGCTTCAACCGCGTGCCGGCGAGAGGGATCATCAGACGTCGCCTCAGCTTCGAGTTCCGCGGTCTCCTCAGCGAGCTTGGGCAGCAGATCACGCCAGTGGGGCCAGTCAAAGCCGGACTTGGCCGCCCTGGCGCCAAGCTTGGCGGCCTCTGCCAGCGCGGGCATGGCGCGATGGACCGCGTCGAGGCGGGATTGTGCGTTGCCGGATTCACCCGAGGTATTGATTTGTGACTGCTTCTCTGCCTGTTTGATTTCCTCCCAGTTGCGTAACACTGCCGCGGAGGAGCCATCGACCCGGGCATCCACGCCGGCCTCATTGCCCGCCGCGCGTGAGGCCTGATCCCCAAAGACATGCGGGTGCCTGCGGATGAGCTTGCGATTGAGGCGCTCGAGGACTTCAGTGATGGTGAACCGGCCTTCACCGGCTGCCATCTCCGCATAAAAGAGTACCTGCAAAAGCAGATCTCCCAGCTCCTCCTCGAGATGCGGGAAGTCACGCCGTTCAATGGCGTCGAAGACCTCGTAGACCTCTTCGAGCGTGTACTTGCGGATGGAGTCGAAGGTCTGCTCGCGATCCCAGGGGCAGCCGCCGGGCGCGCGCAGCCGGGCCATGATGACGGCTGACTGCTCAAAGCATGCCGCGGCCTCAGCGGGATCGGTGCGGATGGACCGTACGGCGTCAGTCTGGACGCGATTCTCCTGAGCGGGCTCCATGCATCTCCAGTCTAACCCGATCAAAGCACAACACAGTGGAATGATGCATGGCGCCGCGGACGGGCGGGCACCGTATACTCTAGCACACGCATGATTCAAGGCATTGGAACAGCATTGGCAGCTCTGCTGGGGTTGGCCTTCGGCAGCTTTCTGAACGTATGTCTAAGCCGCTGGCCGGAGGATGAAAGTATCCTTACGCCGCGCTCGCACTGCCGGGCATGCAAGCGCCGGCTGGCATGGTGGGAGAACCTGCCGGTGGCAAGCTGGCTTGCCCTGCGCGGAAGATGCCGCACCTGCGGCGCGTGGATTGGATGGCGCTATCCGGCGGTGGAGCTGGCGGTGGGCGTGCTCTGGGCGCTTGTTGGCTGGCGCCTGACCTCGGAGCTGGTGAACCCCGCCTTGCCCACGGAGACCTTCTACTTCGATCTGGTTACAGCGCTGGCAACGTTCCTTTTTCTGTGGCTGCTGGTGGCGCTGGCCGCGCTGGACGCCGAGCATCTTTGGCTGCCGAACTGGCTTACATTGCCGGGCGCGGCGGCAGGCTTTCTGATTTTTGCGGCGCAGATCGTGCTGTTCGCCAAGGTGGATGCATGGTCGAGCGCATTCAGCATCCTCCTGGGGCGGTTGATGGGGATTGTGGCCGCGGCAGGGCTTATTCTGGTTATCCGCTGGACCTACAAACTGGTGCGCAAGCACGAAGGCATGGGCCTGGGCGATGCCAAGCTGATGGCGATGCTGGCCGCGTGGCTGGGACTCCCCGGGGCGCTGCTCTCATTTGTGCTGGGTGTGGTACTGAGCGCCGTCTTCGCACTGGTCCTGCTGGCGCTGCCACGGGCGCGACGAGGGTCTGCAAGCTGGGCTATGACCAAGCTGCCGCTGGGCGGCTTTCTCTGCGCCGGAGGGGCCGTGAGTGCGCTGTGGGGGCACCAGATTATCCTGGCCTATCTGCGCTGGCAGGGATTCGCCTGAGGGCGCTACTGCTGCCGGTTGCCGGCAGGCTGATTTGATGAGACCGCCGGTACATTAGCCAGTTCGGGCTGCGTCAGAAGCCGTCGAGCCTCCTTGCTGCGCTTGCTGTCCGGGTCGTACTCCAGCACCTTCAGGTAGTTTGCCTTGGCCGCTGCAAACTGGCCCAGATGCCGCTGGCACTCGGCCAGTCCCCAGTAGACATCGGGATTCTCCGGCGCCAGCACCAACGCCGACTGGAAGCGGGAGAGCGCTCCCCGCCAGTTCCTGGTCTGCAGATAGTAGCTGCCGACGCTGATGTCCTCTTCAGCGCTTTCAGGGTGAGCTGGCTGTTCGATGGCGTCGTGATGGTCTTTGCCCTCATCCGGCGGGGGCTCAAGAAGCGAGCCGAGCCCCTGCAGGCTCGAACTGGAGTCGCTCGATCCGCCGCCTGCCGTCACGGACGGCATCTGATCGGGGCTGCGGACCGGATCGCTGTTGTCATCCGGCATGCGAACGGGCGGCATGCGAACGGGTTTGTCCGGCGTATTGCCGGCGGATGGCTGCGGCGATGGCGCAGTTGTAGGTATGACGGGCACCGAGCTGGTGTCTTCAGGGAAAGGATTGGCGCCGGACGGCTTGGGGGTGGTCTGCGACTTCTCAGGCTGCTGCCGCGCGGCGCCGGATGCGCTGCCCGGCACCTGCGCCTGGAGCAACACGGCCGCGCCCGAGCAGACCAGAGCCAGAAGAATTGACGAGCCGCGTTTCATCCCTTCACGCCTCTCTCCCGTAATGTTAGGATGCGATGCATACGATTCTCAAGCGAGCCGCCAGGCCTGCAAAAAATCACATGGGACTCATTATCCGCTCATCGGCCATCCACGCCGCCGGCTGCTACACCACAACCGCCATCCAGAAGGGCACGCATGTTGCCGAGTACGACGGGCCGCGCCTGAGCAGAGGCGAGGCTGACGCACGCTATGACGAGTCGCCCATCACCTACCTGTTTGGACTGGGCGACGGCTCCATTGTCATCGACGGACATTGCATGGCCATGTTTATCAATCATAGCTGTGATCCAAACTGCGAGACAGAAGAGCGGAACGGGCGTGTGTGGATTCGAGCAATACGGAATATCGCTCCGGGCGAAGAGATTACCTACGACTACTGCCTGTATGATGGCGGCCCCGATGAAGCTCAATGTAACTGCGGCGCGAAGAAGTGCCGGGGCACCATGTATTCAAGGGCGGAGATGCGCCGGCGCCGGTCCTGATTCAGCCGGGGTGAGCGCGACCTGGGTGAGCGAGAGAAGCCCGGCAATCGGCGCGCGGACAGGGCAGCCTGGGCAGGCCCGCCTACCCAGATGATGAATCACGCTGATCTTATTCGATTCCAACGAGCTTGCCTGCTCACAGGCAGTTTTCCACCAGAAGGCCCTCTGGCCTTGAACGGTACAATCCCACGTAGAGCGCCCGAGCCGGAACGGGCACAGACCGACGGGAGCGCAGATGGGATATCAGGTACTGGCCAGGAAATATCGTCCGCAGCGCTTTGCCGACGTGGCCGGGCAGGACCACGTGACCCGCACCCTGCTGAACGCGCTGGGCCAGAACCGGATTGCGCACGGCTACATCTTCTCCGGGCACAGGGGCATCGGCAAAACCACCATTGCGCGAATTCTGGCCATGGCGCTGAACTGCCGCTCCGAGGCCGGGTCGAAAGAGAGGCCGACACCCGAGCCGTGCGGCGTATGCGAGTCCTGCACCGAGGTTCGTCAGGGTTCGGCCGTCGACGTCATCGAGATTGACGCCGCTACGAACCGCGGCATTGATGAGATTCGTGAACTGCGCGACGCCGCCCGCTACAGCCCGGCGCGCGACCGCTACAAGATCTACATCCTCGATGAGGCGCACCAGATTACCGAGGCCGCCTTCAATGCCCTGCTGAAGACGCTTGAGGAGCCGCCGCCGCACGTCATCTTCATGATGGCGACCACGGAGCCGGAAAACATTCCGCAGACCATCCGCTCGCGCTGTCAGCACTTCAGCTTTCACGCAGTTCGCTTCGATGACATTCTGGCGCAACTGAAACTGATTGCGGCGCAGGAGAATCTGACGGCAGACGATGC
>DASSHM010000289.1:0-4101 GCA_035692885.1 Occallatibacter sp. | reverse complement strand
GTAGCCGACAGAGTAGACATGGATGAGAAAGCTGACCCCGGTGACCACAAGCAGCATCACGAGGGAAAGATGATCGAGAACCAGGTTGAAGTTCACATGCAGCGTGCCTGCGTTGATCCAACTGAAGGGATAGGCCTCGACGTAGGGAAGCGTCAGCCCGCCGGTGGTGACGCGAACGGCATTCAGCACCACGAGGAAGGAAATGAGTGAAGCCGTCAACGCGACCGCGGAAACGATCGCCCGGGGCATGCGGCGACCCAGCGTGCCGTTGATGACGAACCCTGCAAAGGGCACCAGCGGAATGAGCCAGACGTGCAGAGAATCGTTCATAGCTTCATCAGGTCGATGCGGTCGACGGCCAGGGTTGCGCGCGCCCTGAAGACGGCGATAATGATGGCCAGCCCAACCGCGGCTTCTGCTGCGGCAACAATCATTACAAAGAAGACAAAAATCTGACCCTTTACCGCATGCCATTGATGCGCAAAGGTGACGAACGAAAGGTTGACTCCGTTGAGCATGAGCTCAATCGACATGAATATGGTAATCAGGCTCCGCTTGATCAGGAATCCAATTACGCCCAGGGAGAACAGGACCGCGCTGAGAAGCAAATACCAGGAAAGGGGTATCATTCGCCGGCCGCCTTCTCTCCGTCTTCATGACGGGCCAGTGCCACCGCCCCGAGAATGGCGATGAGGATGAGTATGGATGTCACCTCGAAGGGCAGCAGTAACTGATGGAACAGAACCCGGCTCAGTTCCTCGGTGCTGGTAACTCCCTGATGAAGCCCCGCCGTTCCCAGCCCTCCGGCACGCAGAATCATGATTGCAATCACGCTGAAGATGGCCGCAACAGCGGGAAATCCAATGGTCCTGGCAACCGTGCTTCCGAGGGTTCGCTCTTCGCGCCCGGCGTTTAGCAGCATGACGACAAGGGTGAACAGCACCATAATCGCGCCGGCGTACACGATGACCTGGGCCGCCGCCAGAAACTCTGCGCCCAGCAGCAGGTAGAGCACCGCCAGCGAAGTCATCACCACGATCAGCGACAGGGCGCTGTTGATGGGATGACTTTGGAGCAGGAGATTAATAGCTCCGGCCAGGCAGAGTCCGGCAAAGACGATAAATAGAATCAGATGCATCATTTCATCGCTTACTGATGAGTGCCGCGCGCATCGCCCGGCGGGTTTTGGGAATGCCCATGAGACAATCCACTTTGGCTTCGGAGGTCCCTCCTGATTGTAACTGAGCCCCTGGCTGCATTCCGCGTCACAATGACGCGCAAGCAGCATGCAGCGATGCCCTCAGCGATACGCCAGCCACAGGCTTGTAGCCACAATGTTCAGGATTGCAAGCGGCATCAGGAAGCGCCATCCGAAGTTCATTAACTGGTCATAGCGGAAGCGTGGCAGCGTTCCACGCACCCAGACGTAGAGAAAAAGAAACGCAAAAACCTTTAGGGCGAACCACAGAATCGGAAAAAAGGCGTGCGCAAAAAGGTTCTGCGGCTGCGGGATCAAATCGCCCAGGGGGCTGGTCCACCCGCCGAGGAACAGCAGCGTGGCCACGCACCCCACGGTAATCATGTTCGCGTATTCAGCCATGAAGAACATGGCAAACTTCATCGAGCTGTACTCGGTGTGATATCCGGCCGTTAGTTCGCTCTCCGCCTCGGGCAGGTCAAATGGCGAGCGGTTCGTCTCAGCATAGGCGGCCATCAGATAGATAAAAAACGCCACGAACTGAAAGCCGCCGAAGATGTTCCACGTGGCGATGCCCTTGCTCGCCTGGCTCTCCACAATCACGCGCAGATTCAGCGAGCCCGCGCGCATCACCACTCCCACCAGCGAGAGCCCCAGCGCCAGTTCATAGCTGATAAGCTGCGCCGAGGACCGCAATGATCCGAGCAGGGAATATTTATTGTTCGACGACCAGCCGGAGAGCGCAACGCCGTATACGCCAATCGACGTGATGCCAAGGATTACCAGCAGGCCGATGTTGACATCTGAGATCTGGAAGAAACGAAAACCGCCGGGTCCGGTGACGTTCGGTGCCCCAAATGGCACGACGGCAATGGAGACGAGCGCCGAACCGAGCGCGATGACTGGCGCAAGAAGATAGATGGGGCGATAAACCGCGGTCGGTATGATGTCTTCCTTCAGAAAGAGCTTGCCGGCATCGACCAGCGGCTGCAGCAGGCCGAAGGGACCAACGCGGCTGGGTCCCCAGCGGTTCTGGATGCGCCCCACCAGCTTTCGCTCCAGCAGCACGGTGTAGGCCACGCCCAGCAGCAACACCAGCGTCACTACCAGAACCTTGAGCAGGCTCCAAATAAAAAACTGCAAAATCGTCACGAGTCTTCAGCCTCTCTTGCCCGTTCTCAGACTAGTCACCTGTGGTCTCCGCCGCAAAGGACTCCTGATGTTCTTCAAGCTCTTTCAGCGAGACGCTGTATCGTCCCAGAGTTCCAGAGGTAAATAGTCCATCGTGCATTGAAGTGACCTGCACGGACGCTGCCACTGCGCTGACCGGAACAAATCCCGGCTCGGTGAGAACATCATTTCCGCCCAGCAGGCTCAGCCTGTTCAATTTGTACGACGGCACCAGTCGTTCGATTTCGTCGAGCACGGCCAATGGATCGAAGGGGCTGAGACGGGGCTCGAGCCCACGTGCGGCCAGCCACACGGCGTGGCGGTCCGCTTCGCCGGCCTGTGCGCCGCGCGACTGGCCCAGATCGGCGGTCACTCCGCTTCTGCCAAATGGCACCAGCGTCTTTACATCCACCCCCATCGCGCCCGCAAGCCGAACGATGATCTCAAAGTCCGGCTTCACACCGGGACGGTCAGCCGCCTTGCGCACAAGCTGAATATCGCCGTATGTATTGGTCACCGTGCCCGCTTTTTCATAAAGGCTGGCGGTCGGCAGCACAATATCGGCCAGTTCCGCGGTCTCGGTGAGGAACATATCCTGCACAATCACAAACGCATTTTTCAGAGCTGCACGATCAACGTCGGGCCGTGCCGCGGGATTGGAACCCGCAACCAGAAGCGCACTTATGGGCTTGTCGGCTGCAGCGGCGATCATCTCAGGCAGCGTCTTGCCCGGATGGGCTGGCATCCCGGGATATTCGGCGGCAAAGTCTTCTGGCGAAGACACGGGCACGTATCCCGGCAGCCGGTCCGGCAGCAGGCCCATGTCCGCGGCTCCGCGTGAATTCACGTAGTCGCCGAGGAGTGCGAATTTTACTCCGCCGCGGCCGATGCCCCACTTGATGAGCCGGGCAAGCTCATCCGTGCGGAATTCCGGCCCGAGGATGACGAGCAGAGACTCCTCGGCCAGCAGGGCCTCACGAAACGCAGCGTCGTGAACGGATGAGTTGCCGCCAACGTAATCGACGAGAGAGGAATAGCCATCAGCGGGGAGCCGCAGCACGGCCCTGGCCTGGCGCTCCAGCTTGATGGATCTTGAGTTGGCGATGTAGAGCCGGGCCTTGTTGAGCCGCACGTTAAATCGCAATTTCCACGCCAGCAGCGGATGCTCGTAGGTGGGATCACCGCCAATCAGGAGGATTGCCGGTGCGCTTTCTGTTTCTCTCAGGCCCGCTGCAATACCTTCATGACCGGCTATTGCACTCGCAAAGGCAGAGTAGCTGGCGGAGCGCTCGTGATCAATATTGTTGGTTCTGAGCACCGTACGGGTGAATTTCTGCAGCAGATAAATTTCCTCGTTGGTCATCTGGCTGCAGCCGATCACACCGATGGCATCGCCGCCCTGGGTGTCGCGAATCTCCTTGAGCTTTTCGCCGGCCAGGCGCAGGGCGCGGTCCCAGGTCGTCGGCTCCAGCCTGCCCTCGGCATTGCGAGCCAGTGGGGTGGTCAGCCGTTGCTGATCCTCAACGAAATCGAATCCAAAGCGTCCCTTAGCGCACAGAAAATCGTTGTTGATGCCGCTCTTGTCCCGATTATCCGCACGAATAATCTCAGCGCCATCGCTTGACTGGCGCACGCCAAGCGTCACCTTGCATCCATCCGCACAGTGCGTGCAGACAGTGGAAACATGGTTCATCTCCCACGGCCGCGTGCGGTAGCGATAACTGCCGCTGGTC
>DASSHM010000288.1:0-7023 GCA_035692885.1 Occallatibacter sp. | reverse complement strand
GTTCCGGCGGATACAGCCGTGGCGGAAATGTGGCAGGCTTTGACCAGCGGCAGCCCGCCGCCCACGACGAGTACTCCCAGCAGGCCGAGATCTCCGACGACGACATCCCGTTCTAGAAGCATTTTGACTGGCGTCAATAATTGCCTGCACCGGGAGCGACTGCGAGCACGGCCCGGATACAACAGAATGAAAGATTCAATCCCCTGCGATGCGGCCATGCCTGTTGCGTATTTGCCTGCCGTCGAGTGGCCTCTGTCAACCTCGCCACCTGCATGGACCCTCTGCGATGATTCCTTCCACGTCTTCCACAACCAGCTCCCCCAATTCATTCTGGCACTTACCCGTTGCAGCCCAACTGCTGGATAAGCAAAATGGATGGGCAGGCGGTTGAGCCTCGCCCGGCCATTCAACCGCTGGAGAGCTCATGCCGGACGACGCCATCAGCAACGATCATCTCGAACGGCTACAGCCTCATGAGATGCATGCCTCAGACGTGGTCGACGCCTTGGCAACGCATCCACGCTCCGGTCTTTCCAGTCACGTAGCCCACGAGCGTTTACGGCACTATGGCCCCAATGTTCTCGCTGAGGCTCCTCGTCAGCCAGCCTGGCTCCGCTTCATCCTTCAATTCCGCGATATCCAGGTCTACCTGCTGCTCGCCGCGGTGGCAGTATCGCTGCTCGTCTGGATCATGGAGCACGCGCACGGAATTCCCTATGAAGCCATCGTCATCATGGCGATTGTCCTGCTCAATGCCACTTTCGGATTTGTGCAGGAAAGCAGGGCCGATCGCGCTCTGGCCGCGCTCAGCAAGATGACTCCCCGGGAGTCCACCGTCGTGCGTGACGGCCAGCCGCAGCGCATCCTCTCTCGCGATCTTGTCCCAGGTGACCTGCTGGTGATCAACGAGGGAGAACACATCGCCGCCGACGCCCGCCTCGTCGAGACCGTCGCGTTTCATACCCAGGAGGCGACACTCACCGGCGAGAGTGTTCCCGTTCTTAAGGACACTGAGCCTCTTGAAATCAGCCATGTTCCAAGCGACTGGAGGAATATGGTGTTCGCCGGCACCAGCGCAACCTCAGGCCATGCGCGTGCCGTCGTCACATCCACCGGCATCCATACCGAATTTGGCCGCATCGCAGCGCTTCTAGGCGAAACCCGCGAACAAAAGACACCACTCCAGATGGAGCTTGACCGCCTGGGCAGACAGTTGGGCATCGCCGTTGTAGCCGTCGCCGTTATCGTCGTGATCACACTGGTTCTGCTCGAGGGAATCCACAGTCGCAAAATGGCTGTGCAGTCGCTCTTGTTCGGCGTGGCACTCGCCGTTGCGGCCACGCCCGAGGGGCTGGCGGCAATCGTCACGGTTGTTCTTGCGCTCGGCGTGCAGCGCATGGCGCGCCGGGGTGCCATCGTGCGCCGGTTGCCCGCCGTTGAAACGCTCGGCGAGGCAACAATCATCGCTTCTGACAAGACCGGAACCATGACCTTGAACGAGATGTGTGTGCGGAGTATACGCACTGCTTCTGGTTCGACCGAGGTTTCAGGCGCGGGCTATGTGCCCCAGGGGAGCTTCCACCTCCCGGATGGAGGAGAAATCCCAGACATCCTGCGTGACGAAATCACCCTCATTTTGCGCGCTGCGGCGCTCGTCAACGACGCCGCGCTGCGCTTCAGCGAGGGAGCGTGGAAAATTCAGGGCGATCCCACCGAGGCGGCGCTCCTGGTGGCCGCAGTCAAGGCAGGTATCAGCCTCGATGACCTGGTAAGCCAATCCCCGCGCATTGGCGAAATCCCGTTCTCATCGGAACGGAAGCGCATGAGTACGCTGCATCGCTTGAACAGCCGGCACTCCCCTGGATGGATTGGCTCCCACGCGCTTTTCACCAAGGGCGCTGCCGACCTGCTGCTCGAGCGCTGCACCAGCGAGATTGCAGCAGGCGGTCCCCGCCCGCTTACAGAACAGCGCCGGCGCGAGATTCTCGACGCAAGCGCAAAGATGGCGGCGGCTGCATTGCGCACTCTTGGCATTGCCCTGCGTCCCATGCCGCAGGGCCCTCCATTCGATCCCGCTATCGACGTCGAACAGGACCTGATGTTTCTCGGACTCGTAGGCATGATCGATCCGCCGCGTCCTGAGGCGCGCGCCGCTGTGGCCGAGGCCGCTGCGGCCGGCATCCGCACCATCCTTATCACCGGCGACCATGCAGCCACTGCTCTTGCCGTGGCCCGCGACCTCGGCATCGATACGTCCGATGGCGTCCTCACCGGAGCTGACCTTGAGCACATGACGGACGATGATCTGGCCGTACGACTGCGCGTCTCGTCGGTATTTGCCCGCGTTGATCCAGCTCACAAGCTGCGTATCGTGCGAGCGTTGCAGGCAAACGGCGAAATCGTCGCCATGACCGGCGATGGCGTTAACGACGCGCCCGCGCTCAAGGCAGCTGATATTGGCGTCGCCATGGGCATCACCGGAACTGACGTCGCCAGGGAGGCTGCCGATCTTGTGCTCACGGATGACAACTTCGCCACCATCGTAACGGCCATTCAGGAAGGCCGCACAATCTTTGACAACATCAAGAAGTTCCTGCGCTATCTCCTCTCCACCAACTTTGGAGAAATCCTGACGCTCTTCTTGGGCGTGGTGTTAATCGTACTTCTCCGCGGCCGGACCAACGAGCTGATGCTGCCTCTGCTCGCCGTGCAGATTCTCTGGATTAACTTGGTTACCGACGGCGCACCCGCGCTGGCTCTGGGTCTCGATCCTGCCTCTGCGGACGTGATGTGCAGGGCGCCGGATCCGGCCAACGCTCGCATCATTGACCGCTCCATGTTTGTTGACATCGGAGTTGTGGCGTCCATCATGGCAGCCGGAACACTCTGGGTCTTCTACCAGGCTCTGCGCGATGGCGCCATCGTACACGGGCGAACCATGGCGTTCACCACCATCGTTCTCTTCCAGCTCTTCAATGCGCTTAATGCCCGCTCCGGAACCCGCAGCATCTTTACGGGACTCTTTAGCAACCGCTGGCTCTGGGCTACCATTGCTGCTTCGCTCCTGCTCCAGAGTGTTGTTCTTAACACGCCGTTGCTGCAGCACGCATTCGGCGTGGTGGCACTCTCCATAGGGCAGTGGGCACAGTGTGCCGTTATCGCCTCCAGCGTGGTGTGGATCGTGGAGCTTGAGAAGCTGGTGCGAGGCTTCATTCAAAGCCGCAAAAAGGCCGGCCGCGCCTCAGGCACCTTCTGACTTGCTCTGTTCCAAAGCCGATGCCCCTGAGTCAATGCGACCAGCAGGGAGCGATGATCCTCTACTCTGCAGGCAACACCACTTCTTCTCTGAAAATGTCGTGGTATAGCTCTCATCGTCCGCGCCGTCTTCGGTCCGCCTATTCCGCGCGTACCAGTGCGGCGATAATCACATCCTTGCGCCGCGCCGCAATTGCATCGGAGTCGCGCAACACCATCCGCCAGCCGTAAAACGCCACCGCCGCAAGCACCAGAAAGATTGGCACCGCCCACCACATTGCATCCAGAAAATAGCACCCTGCGAAGATGCCCGCGCCAATGCCCAACAGCACAAACTGGACCAGCATGCTCAGCAGCGCGCTCGCGGCCGATCCCTTCCTGCGCGTCAGCCTCCCCAGGTTCATGCGGTGCGGCATCATCAGCGAGAACAGGTTGCCTGTAGTCAGGTTGGCGGGCAAGGCAAAGACAATCCATGCCAGAGTCGCCGCGATCACGTCCATCCGCGGTATTCCCAGACGAATGCTCGCCAGCAACCCTGCCATCAACGCCACGGCTCCAAACAGGAGCGAATGAAAAAGGTTCTTCGCCAGCAGCACGGTCCTCATCGGCGTGGGCGACAGGAACAGCACCTGGATTCCCGTGCCTTCCACGCCCAGCGTGTTGTAGATGATCTGCGAGGACCCCAGCAGGGCGTAGCCCACACACAGCGGCAGCGCCATCGCAAACGGCTGGCCGCCATGACCTCCTCCGCCCCGCAGAACGCTTCCAAACACGAGCACGACAAACAACGGCGCCCCCACCGAGTACAACAAAGGCATCGAACGGATAAACGTCCGCAGCTCCTTCTCCATCACCGCTGCAACAGGCCCGGTGCCGTCCAGCAGCCATCCGCGCCTTCGCTCTTCTCTGTTCCTTGCGGCCGCCGTCTCGCTCAGGTTCTCCCCGCGGTACTCCGCGCGCAGCCGCACGGCCAGCAGGCCACACGCCGCCAGCACATACAAGGCCAGTGCTCCCAGTGATCCTGCGGCCCGCGGCATCTCGCCCCGCACCACGCGCCTCATTTGCTCGGCGGCCAGTCCCGGCGGCAGCCACTCTTGCGCGAGGTACCCAGCCACCATCGCCGTCTTGCGCACGCCACCCATCTGCGAATAGGCGCTCCCTGTGTTCTTCTGCCCTCGATGCGTCCTGCCTTCATACACGGCGGGATTCAAAAGTTGCAGCCCCAGCAGAAAAATGACGAACAGCGCGCTCAATATCTCTCGTGTGCGGCGCTTCGCCAGCCAGCGGTCGAGCCACACCAGCATCAGCCGCACCAGCAGCACGTTGAATGCGGCAAAACCGGCCAGCACCGCCACCGCCCACACAAAAAGATTCGGCCGCGCCATGGTTATGCCCACAAGAATCCCCAGGCTGCACAGGCCGCCCAGCAGCGTGCTGATGTCCACCAGGCCAAACACCAGAAACAGGAGAAAGTACGTTCCAAAGCTGAGCGGATAGCGCAGCAGCCCCGTCATATCGTACTGCTCCTGGAACGATGCCAGCGCAATCGGCACCGTCTGCCAGAGCAGAAAGACCGACCAGAACAGAATTGGCATGAAAATCCACTGCCGGTTGAAGGTCGCAATGTATGCGGCAACCCCCGCTCCCGCGCCGATGCCCACTCCCATGACGCCGTAGGTGAGGTACGCAAACGCGCGCGCGCCCAGTTCAAACACGCCCCGGCTCGACCGCAGTCCATTTCTGAACCCTTGCCAGCGCATCGCCGCCAGGGCCGCGTACTGCGACCGTGCCAGGCGGCTGAATGCGCCGCGCCCGGCCCCGTGCTGCCCCGCCGCAAATTCGCCTATGCCAGCCACGAAAGCTCCGCCGCGGGTTCCTGCACGCCCGCTCCCACAATCGATAGAAAGATCTCTTCGAGTGTCAGGCGCCTTGTTCCATCCGCGCCCGGCAGGGTGCTGGCCACGCCCGCGCGCAGGTCCGTAATCGATCCATTTGCCACCAGCCGGCCTTTGTGAATGATTCCCACATGGCTGCACAGACGCTCCACAATCTCCAGCACATGCGTCGTCAGAAAGATCGTCGCGCCCCGTTGAATCATCCCCTGCAGCATGGCCTTCAGCATGCCTGCCGCAATCGCGTCCACGCCCTCGAACGGCTCATCCAGAAAGAGCACCCGCGGCGCATGAATCACCGCCGCCGCCAGCGCCAGCTTCTTCTGCATGCCATGTGAAAAATCCGTCACCAGCTTCTTGCGCTCGTGCGCAAGCTGCATGAACTCCAGCAGCTCCTCGGTGCGCTGGTTGACGGTCTCGCGGTCCAGACCATACATGCGGCCCACAAAGCGCAGATACTCCGGCGCCGTCAGCCGCCCCATCAGCGCCATGCCTTCCGGCACCACGCCAATCTGCCGCTTAAGTTCCAGTGCTGCGGCGCCGAAGGGCTGGCCCAGAATCTCCATTCGCCCCGCCGTCGGCTCCAGCAGCCCGGTCAACATTTTGATGGTGGTGGATTTTCCCGCGCCGTTTGGCCCCAGAAAGCCGAAGAACTGGCCCTGAGCCACGCTCAGTGTCACGTCCTCCACGGCTGTCATCTCGCCAAAGCGCCGCGTCAGTCCATAGGTCTGTATCGCTGCGGTTTCCATCTGCCGCCAGCATAGCAAGGTTTCGCCTCATGGCAAAAAATCGCTGGAGAGCTGGCATTACGCGCGTGTCCTCCCTGCGCTTGCGCCGCTCAAACCTCCGGCGTTGCTCAGCTCAGCGGGTCGTTGTCGCGATCCGTCACCTCTGCCATCTCCGCCAGCCGTGCCGCCAGCTTCGGCGTCCAGCAGCCTTCCGGCGTCCGCCAGCGCCAGTTGCCGTCGGCCACTGCGGGCGTGTTCATGCGCGCCTCCGAGCCAAGCTCCAGCACGTCCTGCGCCGGAAACACCGTCATCTGCGCCACGCTCGTCGCCATCGCCCGCATCAGCGGCCACACCGGCCGGTTGCGCACCGCGCCCACATACGCCTCCACGGCCCGGCGTTCTTCCCGGGTGGCGTGGTCCCACCAGCCCTGCGTCGTGTCATTGTCGTGTGTGCCGGTATAGGCCACCGTCTCCGCCTCAAAGCGGTGCGGAAGGTGAACATGCGCGCCCGGGTCGCCAAAGCCGAACTGAATCACTTTCATCCCCGGCATCTTCAGCCCCTGCCGCAGCGCGTCCACCTCCGCGGTAATCAGACCGAGGTCCTCGGCCACCAGCGGCAGTGGTCCCAGCCTGGCCTCCAGCGCATCAAACATGCCCCTGCCCGGCCCCGGACGCCACTCTCCGTGGATCGCCGTCATCTCGTCCGCCGGAATCGACCAGTAGGCCTCGAAGCCGCGAAAATGATCCAGCCGCACGATGTCGTAGAGTGCCCGCGCCCGCGCCATCCGTTCCGTCCACCAGTCATACCCGCTTCGCGCCAGCACGTCCCAGCGGAAGACTGGATTGCCCCAGCGCTGCCCGCTCTCGGAAAAATAATCCGGCGGCACCCCGGCGACGCGCACCGGCAACAGATCTTCGCCCAGCTCAAAAATCTCCGGATGCACCCACACATCCGACGAGTCCATGTTGACGAAGATGGCCACGTCACCCAGAATGCGGATGCCGTGCTCCGCCGCCGCTTTGCGCAGGCCGCCCCACTGCCTTGAAAACGCAAACTGCAGAGCCTGCGCGCGCATCACCGGGCGGCTGTGCCCGGCGGCCACCCGCGCCAGCGCCTGCGGCTCACGCCGCTTCAGCTCATCCGGCCA
>DASSHM010000287.1:0-4427 GCA_035692885.1 Occallatibacter sp. | reverse complement strand
AGCTTGTAGCGGTCGGTGCGGATGCCGTAGTGCGGAAAGACCCAGTGCGGCGGAGCAAATTCGTAATAGTGGTAGTACATGGAGCGTTGCCAGCCGGCGGGCGTGTTGCCGTGGAACAGCGGCGTCAGGCTGTGGCCCTGCTCTGCGGCTTTGAAGAGTTCGTCTACTCGAGCCGTGCCGGCGAAATACTCGGACGGCCCTTTTCTTGATGGTTGGCTTCCTGTGCGATTGATTTGCATCTCGCGCTTTTCCTTCCTAACCGGGGTTGAATCAGCACCGCGGCCGACCGCGCACGGTCCGAAATCATCGGTGCGAGGTAAGGGCTGCCGCTATATTTCTTGCGGTATGCGGCGTCAATGGCCTCTTGCGGCAAGTTCGCCGCATCCGTGAAGCTGACTTCCCTGGACAATCCCGCTGCCGTGATCCGGCCTGCCCCTTGCCGCATCGCGGCCTCGTACCAGCGCGACCCATGCCCGTTGTAAGGCCGAACGTAGAGATTGCCGTCCACTACGACTGACCAAATCCAGGTCGGGGTTCCGTAGGTCTTCCCGTCTTCTCTCAGGGGAGAGATGTGCAGGTCGTCGGTGCTTGAAATCTTTGCCAGCTCATCTTTGTTCCATGTGCCCATGCTGTACTCCTTACTTCGCGCGTTTTTCGAGAACATCTTTGACGACCGGAGCCGCGGAGAACGCATTGGGCCACCCGGCATAAAACGCGATGTGTGTCACGATTTCTCCCGCTTCCGTGGAGGTCAGCCCATTGTCTATCGCACGGCCAAGATGGTACGGAATCTGTGCGACCTGTGCGGCTGCAATAAGTGCGCTGACGGTCACAAGGCTCCGGTCTCGCGGCGCAAGAGCGGGGCGCAACCAAAGGTCACGAAACAACAGGTCGGTAGTGTTCTGGACCAGTCCTGGTGTGACTGCACCGAAGTTACTTGCAACCTGGGTCGCCCGCTTCTCTTCGGCCTCTTCATTCAGCGGAAGCGGCTTGTCCTTTGCGGGTGGCAGTTGTTCCGGCTTACCCCACGTTCGCGGAAAACATTCTTCGCCACGGAGACAGCGGTCATTGCATTGGCCCAGCCCGAATAGAAAGCGAGATGCGTGATGACCTCCGAGAGTTCGGCAGGCTTCACGCCGTTATCGAGCGCCAGCGCGAAATGAAACGGCATCTCAATGGTCTGGATGCGAGCAATGAGAGCGGCCACGGTTACGAAGCTGCGATCCCGAGGCGACAACTCTGGACGCTTCCAGAGGCCATTCATGAGTGGCCCCTTAGTGTATTCCTCAAGGGCCGGAGAAACGGAACGTACCTCGTCGTAGCTGAGGATGCCTATAGAGAGATTTTTATTGTCTGCCATAGTTATTTCCTTTCCGAGAAGTTCGCGGCCGGGGACGATAGCTGCAACAATCGTCAGAGCGCGGCCTTGGATGAGTCGGTGTCGATTCATGTCTTACGGCGCCATCTCAGGGCCACAACAGTGCCTTGATGGCCCGGCGTTCATCCATCGCACGGTAGCCTTCAGCAACCTGATCGAGAGGCAATGTCAGGTCGAAGACCTTGCCGGGGTTGATCTTTCGGCTCCATACCAGGTCGATCAATTCAGGCAGGAATCGGCGCACGGGTGCGGGACCGCCGTGGAGATGGACCAGGTTGAAGAATGCGGGCCACATGTCAAGCTTCATCCCATGCGGTACGCCTACGTATCCGATGGAACCGCCGGGGCGCGTCGAGCGGATGGCCTGCATCATGGACTCCTCAGTGCCGACACATTCCAACACAGAATCCGCACCAAATCCGCCAGTGAGTTCCTTGACGCGCGTCACGCCCTGCTCTCCGCGTTCCGTCACGATGTGCGTCGCGCCAAACTCCTCAGCCAATGCCTGGCGCTGCTTGTGCCGGCTCATCGCGATGATTCGCTGCGCTCCCATCAATCTTGCGGAGAGAACGCCGAGCAGGCCAACCGCGCCATCACCCACCACGACGACGGTCGAACCGGGCTTAACGTCGGCCGCGTCGGCTGCGAACCAACCCGTGCCGAGAACATCCGAAACGGCGAGAAGGCTCGGCAGCATATCGTCCGACGGCATGCCCGGTGTTGCCACAAGGGTGCCGTCGGCCAGTGGTACGCGGAGCAGCGGCGCCTGTGCCCTGCTCATGAATTCGAGGTTTTGGCAGCCCGACTGGTAACCGTTGCGGCAGTTTGGACAGGTGTTGTCAGAGATACAGAACGACCCAATCACAAACTGACCCGGTTGAACGCTCGTCACCTCGCTGCCAACCTCTTCGACGATGCCGCAGTACTCATGCCCCATCGCTGTGGGCTGTTCGATCTTCTGAATCCCGCGATACGGCCACAAATCGGAGCCGCAGACGCAGGTGGCGGAGATGCGAAGGATCGCGTCCGTGGGCTTCTCGATGCGCGGTTCCCTGCGGTCTTCAAAGCGAATGTCGCGAGGTCCGTATAGAACTGTTCCTTTCATGCGCAACCTCCTTGAGGTGTCGGCGTGCCTGCTTTTCGCGCCGCCGCGGACTCGCCGCCATATGAATCGTGATCCGCGACTGTTCGCTTTCCATAGTCTCTCCTTGCATCAGAACTAAACGTGTCTTTCAATACTGTCAAACGGACAAATCCCGCCAAAGGCTGATGCCAGGTATTTGAACCAAGCGCGACGTACCATGCCGATTGCAGCGTGCTCTGCAGCCACTCAATTGGAGTATCCTGATGCGGGTATCAGCGGCACCACGTTCAGCGCGAGTTCTTCGGCAATGGGAATCGCGAGCCACGGCCATCGGCTGATGCAGATCGCGCGGGGCAGCAAATTCCAGCCTGAGACGGCACGATTCCGTCCCGTGGAATCTGCGCCCGATCGCGCTTGCCTGCTCTCAGATATTCACACGCTTCTGACTGCGAAGTCGTATGTTTGAAGGGGAGCAGGTACGCGGACGCATAGAAGATTGCAGCGGTCAAGCAGGAGCAGTCCGGTCGCGCAGGCCGATTGCCAATCTGAGGTTGGGCGGGGAAGTTCAGCAGTCGGTCATACAACAGTAGAGGAGCTCGAGGAGATGAAGACTGTGCAGGACACCATAACACGTCGGCAGATGTTGACCTCGATGGGCGGAGCTGTGCTGGGCTCGGCGCTGACCCCGCAACTTATGGCCGGACAGGCGCAGCAGCAGGGGGAGCAGCCGCGCGCGCGCGGCGGGAAGCCCGCCTCGCGGCCTAATATTCTCTGGATTACAACGGAGGGGGTTCCGCTGAGCGTGCTGAGCTGCTACGGCAGCCAGTTGATGCAGACGCCCAACATCGACCGCATCGCGCGCGAGGGGATGCGCTTTGACAACAGCTTCACCACTAACGCGCTGTGTGCGCCCAGCCGGGCCACTCTTCTCACCGGCAAATACAGCCACCTGAACGGCATGCGTTCCAATCCGCCGGACACCACGCAAGGCGTAACGACCTCCACCTTCGATCCGGCGCAGGAAACCCTGCCCAAGATCTTGCGCCGTGCCGGCTATCAGACCGGCCTGGTGGGCAAGTGGCACCTGATGGCCAACCCGGGCGAGGCCGGATTCGATTATTTCGTCTTCAAGCGCAACGCCGGTGGACCCTATTACGAGCCCACCGGCTATCTGCGCAACACCAAACTGGGCGACAACAGCATCGTGGATAAGAGTTATCCCGGCTACATCACCGATAACATCACGGACTTTGCCATGGAAGGCATGCGGCAGTTCACGCAGCCCTTCTTCATGATGTTGCAGTTCTTCAGCGCCCACCGACCCTTTGACCCGCCGCATAAATACGAGCACATTTACGACGACGTGCGCTTTCCCGAGCCCGGCACCTTCTATGACGACTATTCGCACCGCGCCGCCGCCGCGCGCGAGGCGCGCATGCGCATCGCTGAGATGCCGGACTTCCATCCTCCGGCGGAGCTGACCACGCGCCAGCGCAAGCAGTGGAACTACCAGCAGTTCATGCGCCACTTTCTCGGAACGTTGCGCGCCCAGGATGACAACATCGGCCGCCTGCTCAAGTTTCTGGATGACAACAACCTGGCTGACAACACCATTATCGTCTTCACCGGCGACCACGGCTTCTTCATGGGCGATCACGGCTGGTTTGACAAGCGGTTCATGTACGAGCAGTCGCTGCGCGTGCCGTGGATGATCCGCCACCCCGGCGTAGTCAAGCCCGGCTCAACAAGCAAGGACTGGGTGGTGAACATCGACAACGCACCCACGGTGCTGGAGCTGGCCGGGTTGCCGGTTCCGGACGACATGCAGGGCCACAGCCTGACGCCGCTGTTCCACGGCAACACGCCCGCCGGCTGGCAACGCTCCATGTACTACCACTATTACGAATTTGCTCCGCCGCACTGGGTCTTTCCGCACTACGGCATCCGCACCGACCGCTACAAGCT
>DASSHM010000286.1:0-6965 GCA_035692885.1 Occallatibacter sp. | reverse complement strand
CAGGCCTGCGTGCGGGGTTCAGCGGCGGTTGTTGTGCCTCTATCCCACCGGCACCAGTGACTGATCGACCGGCTTGGCCGGGGGAGCGTTCTGCAGGCGCAGCACCGAGGGAAGGGAATTCAGGTGAAAGACCTTCTTGCGAGCGTCCAGGCGCACCAGTCCGTTGTTCTGGTCGAAGGTGACAGCAAAGAATTGCATTACGTAGCCGCCCAGGTTGGCCAGCGGAAATGCGGGATTGATTTCGACAACGGGATCGTCAAATGTGTAGCGGCCCATATTCACGTCTGCCGCCAGCTTGCCCGCCTTCACCTTGAAGCGCGTGGCCAGTGATTCGCTGATGGCGAACAGGGCCGGGTCAGAGACAAACTTGAGCCGGGATGCAAGTTCCGCGGGCAGGCTGAGCCCGATTCCGCCCGTGTCGATCTGCGCGTCCACGTCCTTGCCCGCGACCTGAATGGTAACAATTGGCACGCCGTCGGGCATACGAAAGGGCAGAACCGACTTCTCTCCGTCGGGCTTGATTCCTCCCCGCGACAGTGCAAGGCGCCGTTCCGGGTAGTCGAGCCTCAGCAGATAGTCCCGGAATAGTACGAAGCCCAGCAGACCCTGGCAGCTTCCGTCTTCACTGGCCAACTGGTGTCGAATGGCCCTCACGTCTGTAAATTCCACGCCCGCCACGTTGAGTGATTGAACCTGAAGAATGGGCGCTTTCTGGTTCCCCTGGCCGCTTGGGTCAACCAAGCGGGACTCGCCCACGGCGGGAAGGTGAAGCTGGTCGGCCAGGGATGGTGCGATCAGCGCCTCGCCTCCCGTGCCGGTGTCGACGACGAACCGGAACGGACCCTTTCCGTTGACCATCACCATTACATAGGGCTTGCCATGGACAACTTCCATCCGGGTGACATGCTGGCCAGGCTGGGCGGTGGCGATGGCCGTGGCAAGAAGCAGCAGAAAGGAGCTGCATGCGCCTGCTCTCGCGAAGATTGGCATGAGGCCCCTCTTTTCCCTGCTACCGCACTGATTTTGACCAAGATTTCCGCACTGCGCTGACTTTACGGCCATCCATGCCGCGCAGTTCCCACGATACCAACGAAATAGACGTAACCGGCCTCGCTTTGTAAGTGAACTTTCATGGCACCCCCGCTCTACAATGTTGGCTTATGCCGACCACCGTCCGCTCGCACTGCAAGGTCAACCTCGGCCTCGGGATCGGGGCTCCTCGCGCCGACGGTTTTCATGCCTTGGTGACCGTGTACCAGACACTCGAACTGCATGATCTGGTTAAGGTTAAGGCGACAGCGGCCTCCCGGACCTCCATTCATCTCAGATCCAACGACCCCCGGGTACCCACCGACGAGCGGAACACCGCATGGAAGATCGTGGCCCTCACCCTCGAAGCTCTCGGCATCAGCGCCGAGGTGGAGATCCTTATAGATAAGCGGCTTCCGGTTCAGGGCGGACTGGGCGCGGGCTCGGCCAATGCGGTTGCGGCCCTGGTGGGGCTGGAGGCGGAGCTGGGCGTCTCCGCCCCGGGTTGGGGCGCCCGAAGGCTTGCAATTGCCGGGCAGGTGGGCTCTGACGTGCCGCTCTTTCTCGTGGGTGGAACGGTGCTCGGTCTCGACCGCGGGCACGAGGTCTATCCTCTGCCGGATCTTGAGCCGGTGTGGTGTGTTGTGGCCATTCCGGATGTGGGAGTGTCCACCCCGCAGGCCTTTCGTGACTGGGACAAACTATGTGCTGCCGAGGGTTTGACCGTGGAGGCAAGTGCCGGTAAACTAAGTATGTTGAGCCGTGCCTACGCCAGCGCCTTTGCGGGGTCAGTCCTGCAAGGAGGGCAGAAGGCGGGCTCTTCCGGTGTCCTTTCCTCGGGAAAGGACCTTGCCGGGCTTCAGGAGTCCGCGCTTGTCCGCACCGGGATTACGAGCTGGATCCAGAATGACTTTGAGAGAGTCGTCTTCGGCCAGCACCCTTCCCTCGCAGAGATCAAGCGTCATCTTGCGGCTGTCGGCACACCGGAAGCCGCCCTCCATGCCGCGCTGTCCGGGTCCGGATCGGCGCTCTTCGGGCTGTATGCGGCCCGCAGAGATGCGGAAGCGGCGAGCGGCAGGCTGCGGGCTGCGGGTGTGTACAGCGAACTGACACGAACCTTGCCCCGCGCGCAGTACTGGAGTGAAATGCTTCTGGAACAGGTATGTTGACAGTCCTCCGCCGGGCGAGAGAGACTCACGGGCGGCTGTCGGGGCGGGCTTCGGGCGATACCCGGAGATTTGCGCAGTTGGGCGATCGTCTAATGGTAGGACAGTGCCCTTTGGAGGCACTTGTCTAGGTTCGAATCCTAGTCGCCCAGCCAGACTTTAAGTGCGGACTTACACTGAGCAGCCAAAGCCAACCAGCTTGGAGGTTCCGGGAAATGGATGCAGGCGCAGTGACGGAAGCGGTGGAAGAGAAGCGGCAGGCAACCGCGGAGCAACGCGAAGGGGCCGGAGGCAAGGAGGGCGCGAAGGGCGGCGCTGCCGATGCGTCCAGCCGGTCGAAGGAGGCAAAACCAGCTCCTGAGCGCAAGCGAAGCCGTAACCTGAGCGAGGACAAGCGCTTCAAGTTGTTCTCAGGCACGGCGAATCGTGCGCTTGCCGAGGAGATTGCCAGCCACATTGGCGTGAAGGTGGGCGACGCCAAACTGCAGCGCTTTGCCGACGGCGAGGTTTACTTCCAACTGCTTGAGAACGTGCGCGGCGTGGATGTATTTGTCGTGCAGCCGACCTGCTATCCGGTGGATCAGCACCTGGTGGAGCTGTTCATCATGATCGATGCGTTAAAGCGCGCCTCGGCGGCGAGAATCACGGTTGTGGTTCCGTACTACGGCTATGCGCGACAGGACCGCAAGGACCGGCCGCGCGTGGCAATCAGCGCCAAGCTGGTGGCCGATCTGCTGACCCGGGCGGGCGCCAACCGCGCCCTCTTTGTGGATCTGCATGCTGCCCAGATTCAGGGCTTCTTCGACATTCCGGTGGATCATTTGTTCGCGAGCCCGGTGCTGGTGAGCTACTTCCGTGAGCTCGGCCTGCCGCATCTCACGGTGGTTTCGCCCGATGCCGGGGGCGTGGAACGGGCGCGGTTCTTCGCGCAGAAGATGGAGGCGCCGCTGGCCATTGTGGACAAGCGCCGCACCGACATCAACGTGGCCGAGGTGATGAATGTAGTGGGCGATGTGAGCGGCAAAAACTGCCTCATCATCGACGACATCATTGACACGGCGGGCACGCTGGTGAAGACCGTGGACGCGCTCTATGCCAACGGCGCTGAAAAGGTGTATGCCTGCGCCAGCCACGCCGTGCTCTCCGGGCCGGCGATCGATCGCATCGCGAATTCCCGCCTTGAGCAACTGGTGGTGACCAACACCATTCCCTTGCGCGAGGCAGGCCAGAAACTGGACAAGATCAAGGTGCTCTCCATTGCCGGCCTTCTGGGCGCGGCCATCGAGAGCATTCACATGGAGACCAGCGTGAGCTCGCTGTTCAATTGACATGAACCCCGGCGGCCGTCTTGTGAAGCCGCCGCGCACAAAGGGAGCGGACCTGAAGGCCGTGCCCGAATGAAGAAATGAGAGACCGAATGCCTGAAGTTGTTGTAGCCAAGCCCCGCGAGGGCAAGTTCAATAAGAATGCAGCGCGCCGCGTGCGCGCCGCAGGCCGTATTCCCGCCGTGCTCTACGGCGGCGGCCATCATCCCGTGGCCATTGAGGTTGACCCGAAACAGATTTCCCGCATTCTCTTTTCCGATACCGGTCACAACACTATTTTTGACGTTGAAGTGGCGGGAGCGCCAGCGGCCAAAGCGATGATTGTTGACTGGCAGCGTGAACCCCTGAAGGACGAGCTGATTCACATCGACCTGAAGCGTATTGCGCTAGACAAGCTGCTGCGCGTGAGCGTGCGCGTCAAGCTGCTGGGCACGCCCATCGGTGTTAAGACCTTCGGCGGTATCCTCGACCATGTGCTGCGCGAGGTGGAAATTGAGTGTCTGCCCGCTGACATTCCCAGTCATCTTGATATGGATGTCTCCGAGCTGGACCTGAACGGCGTATTGCGCGTGAGCGACCTGCCGCACTCGGAGAAGGTCAGATTCCTGACTCCCGAGGAGGCGACCATCGCCCACGTGATGGCAATTCGCGAAGAGGTGGCTCCGGCAGCCGAGACTGAAGCTGCTGAAGCGGTCGCGGCGGCTCCGGCTGAGCCCGAGGTGGCCAAAAAGGGCAAGGTGGAAGCCGAGGCGAAGAAGTAACCCTTGGCCGAGGCAAACGAGTCCCGTGTCTCCAGCGAGCAGAAGGCGCCCGCAGGGGATCCCAAGGCAGAGTCGCGCAGGGGACCGTTCCTGGTGGTGGGGCTCGGCAATCCCGGCCTCGATTATGTGTGGACGCCGCATAATGCGGGGTTCATGGCCATTGACCGCATCGCCCGGCAGCAGGGCGTTGTGGTCCAGAACCGGCGATGCCGGGCCGTCACCGCAACCTGCCGCATGGCAGGCCGCGAGGTGGTTCTGGCCAAGCCGGAGACGTTTATGAACCTGAGCGGGCTCTCTGTTACCGCTCTGGTTCGCGAGTTTGAGGCGGACCCGGAACAGGATCTGCTCGTCATCTACGACGAACTGGATCTGCTGCTGGGAACGTTCAGGATCAGGGAGCGCGGTTCACCTGCCGGCCACAACGGAGCCCGCAGCGTGACCTCGGCCCTGGGCAGCCAGGAGTGGTTGCGGCTGAGGATTGGGGTGGGCCCTGACCTGCCGCCGGAGGCGATAGCCGCCGGTGCCGGGCGAGCCGGCAGGGATTACCTGCTTGCGCCCATGCGCAAGGCGGATTTGGCGGTTCTGGATGGGGTGCTGGATCGAGTGGCAACGGCCACTCGCCGCATCCTTGAAGACGGACCGGCAGCCGCGATGAATGAGTTCAACCGCCGCGAGCAAAACGGCCCGGCGGAACAGTAGCAAGGCCGCCATGGCATTTGCCGGCGGAGGATGCCGGGCCTGAGCGCCCGGCGGAAAGAGATACCGGATGTCCCGTTTGTATGAGGTTATGTTTATCGTTCGGCCCGACGCGGCCGAAGAGGATGTTGACAAGCTGATTGCCGGCTTCACCACGGCAGTCACAACCGGCGGAGGAGTCGTCAAGAGCGTGGAGAAGATGGGCCGGCGCAAGCTCGCCTATCTGGTGCGGAAGTTCAATGACGGCAACTACGTTCTGCTCACCGTTGAGGCCAACGGCGCCGTGGTGCTTGAGCTTGAGCGCCGCCTGCGTGTGACCGAGCAGGTGATCAAGTTCATCACCGTGCGCATCGACGAGGAAGAGAAGCGCCTGGCCAAGGTGAGGGCCCTGCGCGGCACACGGCAGAAGCGAAGCGCCGAGCCCGCTGCTGCGCCCGCTGCCGCCGAGGCTGCTGAGACTGCCCAGGCGAGCGCGTGACTTATCGATGAATTGCCGCTGCCGGCCCCCTTCGCAGGCTTTCCGGCCTCGGCCCAATCCTGCCATCTGGCTCCCATGGGGAGCCGGACGGCAAAGAGAGTACAAGAGGAAATACGATGTCTGAATCTGAAGAGATCACCACCAAGGCGCCTGAAGCGCCGGCTCCTGCCGCACCGCAGGCCACACCGGGCTCCGGCCCCGCGCATCGTGCGCCTCGTTCTTCCGGAGGGCCCGGCGGACGCGGCAAGTTCTTCCGCCGGAAGAAGGTGTGCAAGTTCTGCACGGAGAAGATCGACGCCATCCCTTACCGCGACGTTCGCCTGTTGCAGCAGTTTGTGGCGGAGCGCGGCAAGATTGTTCCGCGCCGTTTGACCGGCGTGTGCACCACCCACCAGCGCCGTTTGACTCGCGCCATCAAGCAGGCCCGGAATATCGCGCTGCTGCCGTTTGCCGCCCGGCACTAGAACCTGTCGTGGCAGGGCGCACTCTTGTCCCATGAATGTGTGACAGGAGTCGAGCCGGACGAGTGACAACCCTCGGAACTTCGAGGTAAAATCCCGCGCGGTGCAATGGCGGAAGACGTCTCCACGGAGGCTAAAGCGCCGAACACGATTCCGCCGGGAATGATTGGAGATTTTGGAATGGAAGTGATCTTGAAGGAAGACGTGGTCAATCTGGGCCATCGCGGAGATGTGGTCAAGGTGGCTGATGGCTACGGCCGTAATTTTTTGCTCCCCCGCAAGCTGGCGTTGCAGGCCACAGCGGCCAACAAGGCTGTCATCGAGCAGATGAAGGCTTCAGCAGTGCGCCGGTCCGCGGCCGAGAAGGGGCAGGCCGAGGAGCTGGTTGGTAAGCTGCAGGCCGTAACCTTGAGCTTTACCCGCAAATCGGGCGACAACGGACAGCTCTTTGGTTCTGTGACTTCGGCGGACATCGCCGCCGAATTTGTCGCCAGGGGTGTCGAGGTGGACCGGCGCAAGATACAGCTCTCAGAGCCGCTCAAGAGCCTCGGCGACTATACCGTTGCCATCAAGCTGCACCGCGAGGTAACGGCGCACATCAAGGTTGAAGTTGTGGCAGAGGCCGCCGCGGACGCGGTTGAAGCCGTGGCGACAACAGAAGCAGAGTCGTAACGCACCGGCCTCGTCGTCGCGCCTCCGGAACTGCCGGGACGCGATACCGGGCCGGGCGTGCGTTGGCTCCCTTTTCGTTCCTGTCCGCGTGCAGGGTGCTAGAAGAGGTCGTCCTCCGGCATGCCCCCGCTCAGCTCGATCAGCTTCTTGAACGCCTTTGCCATCCTGGTTTGGAAGTCGGGCACACTCTCCGCCTGTGACAGTGAAAAGAGGAATCGCGCCCGGTTGGCAAGGACCGTGTTGTCGACATGGTTTTCCTTGTCGTAACAGGTTCGCGCGGCCTTTCCGCTGACTGAGACCAGCGTGAGCCGAATGAGACGCTCGCGCTGCTGCGTCGGCGAACTCGGGTCAAACACATCCCATACAACGTCATTGGC
>DASSHM010000285.1:0-7107 GCA_035692885.1 Occallatibacter sp. | reverse complement strand
TATTTCATGACCCAGTCGGCAGCCATTTTTTCCGACGCCGCCGAGTCGGTCATCCACGTCATTGCGGTGGGATTCGCGGCCTTCAGCCTTCGCCTGAGCACGCGCCCGGCATCCAGCCAGTTTCTTTACGGCTACGAACGCATCACCTTCTTTTCTGCCGGGTTTGAAGGCGCCATGATTGTGGTGGCTGCATTCGCCATCCTGTATGAGGCCATCCACGACTGGATCACCGGCCTGCGCCTTCATAATCTGAACTCCGGCGTGCTAGTGATCCTCGCGGCTTCCCTTCTCAATGCGGGGCTGGGATGGTACCTCGTCCGCACCGGGCGCAGAACCAATTCCCTCATTCTTGAAGCGAACGGGAAGCATGTGCTCACCGACAGTTGGACCAGCTTCGGCGTGGTGGGCGGTCTATTGCTGGTTCTGTTCACGGGCTGGAAGCCTTTTGATCCGCTGATCGCCATCGCCGTGGCCATCAACATCCTCTGGTCGGGAGGGCAGCTCATCTGGCGCTCCGTCGCTGGACTGCTCGACTACTCCGACCCGGCCACCGGGCACAGAATCCGGCAGCGGCTGGACGCCATCTGCGGCGAGCTTGGCCTGCAGTATCACGGTGTGCGCTTTCGCACCACCGGCTACCGCACTCTGATTGAGGTGCACCTGCTCTTTCCTGACACCATGACCATCAGCGAGGCGCACGCCCTTGCCACCATGCTGGAGGAGCGGCTGGCCGGTGAGCTCGGCATGCCCGCGGAGGTCATTACGCATCTCGAGTCGCTGGAGGATCACGCGGACGTGCACCGCCAGAAGCACTACACCGGAAGACCAGAGTAGAGACGACGGGCGGATCTCCACGGCCGGGCCGCACACATCCGGCGAGTATCATAAAGGGAGACATCCTACGCTCAAGGAAGACAGCCGCGCGTGAAACCTGACATGAGAGTGCAGTTGGCCGGATTGGAGCTTGCAAATCCGATCATTGCCGCCAGTGGCACGTTCGGCTATGGGATTGAGTTTGAAGAGATCGTCTCCCTGGAGAGGCTGGGCGCGTTCGTCACCAAGGGCATCTCACCCGCGCCCATGTCCGGCCACCCATCCCCGCGAATCGTGCAGACCGCGGCCGGCATGCTGAACGCCATCGGCCTGCAGAATGTGGGCGTTGAGGACTTTGTCACCCGCAAGCTGCCGCAACTGGCCCGCTACCCGCGATGCGTGGTGATCGTGAACGTCTTCGGGACCTCGGTCGCCGAGTACCTCGCCGTCATTGAGCGGCTCAATCAGGCCGAGGGCATCGCGGCATACGAGCTGAATGTCTCCTGCCCCAACGTTCATGCCGGCGGAATCTCATTCGGCGCGGACCCGGGCTCGCTGGAATATCTTGTGAGCCGCGCCAAATCAGCCTCCCGGCGTCCGTTGATCGTCAAGCTGTCACCCAACGTCACATCGATTGAGCATGTGGCAAAGGTTTCCGCGGCGGCCGGGGCCGACGCGCTGAGCCTAGTGAACACCTTTCTCGCGATGTCAATCGACGTGGAGACCCGTAAACCGAGGCTGAGCAACATCACCGGCGGCCTCTCCGGTCCTGCCATCAAGCCCATCGCGTTGCGCATGGTTTATGAAGCATCCCGCGCGGTTGAAATCCCCATCCTCGGCATGGGGGGAATTGTGACGGCAGAGGACGCAGTGGAGTTCCTGCTGGCCGGCGCGACGGCGGTGCAGGTGGGCACAGCGAGCTACGCTGACCCGAGGGCCACTGAGCGCCTGATCGGGGGTCTGGAGTCGTGGTGCCACAGTCATCACGTGGAGCGCGTGGCGTCACTGACCGGCGCGCTGGATATCCCAAACGGATAGGCCAGACCTCAACTGATTCATTCCCCTGAACGCGCAGGTCAGGGCCGGGCGCCGTTGCTCGGGCGTGCTACTCTCACATCACCCATGAGCCACCCGCCCGCAGCGCCATCGCATCCAGTTGCCGCGGACCTGCCGCGCGTGCTGGGTGCGAGCCAGGCCTCGGCAATCGTTGTCGGCACCATTATCGGCAGCGGCATCTTTCTGGTGCCGCACGAGATGATGAGTGACGCGGGTTCCTCATCCCTGGTCTACCTCGCATGGATTGCAGGCGGCCTGCTCTCGCTTTTTGGCGCCATGACCTATGCCGAACTGGGCGCCATGCTGCCCTATGCGGGCGGCGAATACGTCTACCTGCGAGGCGCATACGGGGACACGCCGGCCTTTCTTTATATGTGGACTTGGTTTGCAGTGGCCAAGCCGGCATCCATTGCCGCCGTGACCGTCGGACTGGTGCGGACGCTGGAGTTCTTCCCGGCTCTCGGCTGGCTGGCATCTCGCGTGCCGGGAACGGGCGGCACGTTTCCTCTGCTGTGGTCGCAGGTCTTCGCCATCGCGGCTACGTGGTTTATCACCGGACTGAATTATCTCGGCATCAGGAAGGCGGGAGACTTTCAGCTTGTCTTCACGATTCTCAAGATTGTCCTGATCCTCATTGTTGTGGGAGTCTGCTTTGCCTCTGTGTCCGGCACGCGGACGAACTTCACCACGCAACTGCCGGACGCGGTGGGCGGCTTCAGGGGTTTCATGCTGGCGCTGATTGCCACGCTGTGGGCCTATGACGGATGGAACGACCTGACCATGGTGGCCGGCGAAGTGAAGCAGCCGGACCGCAGTCTCCCAATGGCGCTTATTGGTGGACTGTTCATCGTAGGCGCTCTCTTCATGGCGACCAATGCCGCCATTCAGTACGTGCTGCCCGCTGCCGCAATCGCGGCCAGCGAACAGCCTGCCGTGGCCGCGCTCAGGGTGGTCGCGGGGCCGGGTGGAGCGGGCTTTGTAACCGTGGCGATGGCCATCAGCATCTTTGTCGCCCTCAACGGCACCATCATGTCGGGCGCGCGGGTGCCGTTTGCCGCGGCGCGCGACAGGCTCTTCCCGCATCACTTCGCACGCATCCATCCGCGATTTCATTCACCCTCGACATCACTTACCGTGCAGGGATTGCTGGCCACGCTTCTGCTTCTTTTTCTCAGCCGGTTTCAACAGAACTTTGAGCTGGCCATCTTTGCCGAATGGCTCTTCTACATGCTCACTGCCACGACGGTTTTCCTTTACCGGCGGCGTCAGCCGGACCGACGGCGTCCATACAGGGTGTGGGGCTACCCATTGCTTCCTGCCGTCTTCGTGGCCTGCGCGGCGACCGTGCTCGTCTACAGCTACGCCGGCAACCTGAAGGGATCCCTGATGGGCACGGCGCTCATCCTGCTGGGCCTGCCGGTGATGTGGCTGGTGCGCAAGCGCTATGGCGCATCCGTGCCAATGGCGGAGAGCCACGCCGGGCAATGATGTCAGCCGGACCGGCAGCAGCCGCCGCGATGAGATAGAGTGGAAGGTCGAGTCAAGTGCACGGGAGGTCCGGACAGTGCGAGTTGGCCTGTTTACGCGCGAATATCCACCGCAGGTGTATGGAGGCGCCGGAGTCCATGTCGATTACCTGAGCCGCGAACTGGCCAAGGAGATTGAGGTGGAGGTGCACTGCTGGGGCCCACAGAACCTGACGGCCGGCAACCTGCGGGTGCTTGGCCAGGAACCCTGGAGCGAGATTTCAAACGGCACTGAAGGCAAGTTCAAGGGAGCCCTGGAGGCCCTGAGCCTGAACCTGACGCAGGTGAAGGCTCTGAAGAATATCGACGTTGTGCATACCCACACATGGTATGTGTCGATGGCCGGCTACCTTGCAAAGAAGCTCTATGGCATCCCGTTTGTGCTGACCACGCACTCGCTGGAGCCCTTGCGGGCGTGGAAATCAGAACAATTGGGCAGCGGATACGCGATGAGCTCGTGGATGGAGCGAACGGCCATTCTGGATGCGGACGCGATTATTGCGGTTTCGCGGGGCACCCGGGAGGACATTCTGCGCGCCTACCCCGGCGTGGACGCCGGTCGCGTGCGCGTCATCTACAACGGCATCGATCTGGACGAGTACAGGAAGACCGATGACACCCGCGCTCTCACGGATTACGGTGTAAATCCCGGCCTGCCGTATGTGTTGTTTGTGGGGCGAATCACGCGGCAGAAGGGCGTGACGCATCTGGTTGACGCCATTCGTCACCTGCCCCCGGAAACGCAGGTGGTGCTCTGCGCCGGCGCGCCCGACACTCCGGAGATTGCGGCCGAGATGCGGCGGAAGGTGGAGCTTGCGCGCCGCGACCATCCGCATATTGTGTGGATTGAAAAGATGGTCACCCGGCAGGAGACGATTCAGCTCTACAGCCACGCGCGCGTCTTCTGCTGCCCATCCGTCTATGAGCCGTTCGGCATCATCAACCTTGAGGCCATGGCCTGCCGCGCGCCGGTGGTCGCCAGCGCCACGGGCGGCATCAAGGAGGTGGTGGTGGAGGGCGAAACAGGCTACATGGTGCCGTTTGAACAGGATCCGGCCACCGGCTTCGCGACGAATCCTGAGAGGTTCGCAAGTGATCTTGCGTCGCGGATTGGCGACCTGCTCGCCGACCCGGACAAGTGCATCCAGTTTGGTGACGCCGGCCGGCGCCGCGTGGAGAAACTCTTCAGTTGGACCTCGATTGCCCACCAGACCATCGAACTTTACCAAAGCCTGATGAACCAGCCACGGGAAAAGGCGTAGACTGCCGCCCGCCGTGCCCCACGGCATGCGCGGGGACGTATCATCAAAGCGTCAGCATGACATCCACACATCCGCTTGATTACCCAATCTGGAATGCTCTCTGCACCGGGCACGCCAAGCTGGCGCTTGGCGGCGGACTGGCGCGGCGCTATCCGCCCGAGATTGGGCCGTTGAGCGGAATTGCGGACCAGTCCCAGGCCAGCTATGACGCGCTCAGACTGCTGGCGGGGCCACAGGGCCAGGTCGTTCTCTTTTTCTGCGATGAACCGAGGATTCCCCCGGGCTGGACGGCGATGCGGGAGGGCGGGCTGTGCCAGATGGTGTGTGATGCTCCGCCTGCAGAACAGCACGTACAGGCCAGCTCCGGCCATCTGCCGCGGCGGCTGGGAAGGGACGACGTGCCGGAGATGGTGGCACTGGCAACGCTCACCGAGCCGGGACCGTTCCGCGAGCGGACCATCGAGCTGGGCGTGTTTTCTGGCATCTTCTCTGACGGGCGGCTGATGGCGATGGCAGGTCAGCGGCTGTGCCTGCCCCACTTCATTGAGGTCAGCGCCGTGTGCACGCATCCTGATGCGCGGGGACGCGGATACGCGCGGGCGCTGGTGCGGGATGTAATGCGCGACATCTTCGCGCGTCATGCGCAGCCGTTTCTGCACGTTCTGCCTGAAAACGTCTCTGCCATCGGCTTGTACGAGAGCCTGGGATTCAGGACCCGGAAGGTCCTGCAACTGGAAGTTCTGAAGAACGCGGCCTGAGCGGGACACGCGCGCCGTTCAACTACCATCAGGAGAGTCATGACCGCGAAGCCCAGGCTCGGACAGAATTTTCTGCACGACGTCGGCGCCATCCAGCGTATCGTTGCGGCACTGGGCGACGTTGCCGGGCGCACCGTCGTGGAGATCGGGCCGGGCAAAGGGGCAATTACCCGAGTGCTGGCCCGGCGCGCCGGGCGCGTGATTGCCGTCGAGCTGGACCGCGAGCTGGCCGAGGGGCTGCGCCGCGAGCTGCCGCCGGAACGCGCGACCGTGGTGAACGCGGATGTGCTCGATTTCAATCTGGAAGCGGCCTGCGTTGAAGCGGGCGAAGCCCTGGTCGTTGTCGGAAACCTGCCGTACTATGTGACCTCGCCCATCCTGCTCAAGCTGGCGACAAGCCATACTTCCCTAAGCCACGCCGTGCTGATGGTGCAGCGCGAGGTTGCAGACCGCGTGGCCGCAGGGCCGGGCACCCGCGACTACGGACTGCTGTCGGTTACGGCACAGCTCCATGGGCCGGTGGAGAAGCTCTTCACGCTGCCGCCAGGTGCATTTTCGCCGCCGCCCAAGGTGCATTCAACGGTCATTCGCTGGCGATTTGCTCCGCGCTTTGCAGAGCTCGGCGTGGACGAGGCGGAGTTTGCAGGATTCCTGCGCAGGGCCTTCGCACATAAACGTAAAACGCTCGCGAATAACCTGCGGGCTGCAGGGATCTTACCCGGCGCGGTGACGAGCGCGATGATGCAGGCAGGCATCGACGCACGGTCGAGGGCGGAGGCTGTGAACGTGGAGTCGCTGGCCGCACTGTGGAGAAGTCTGCAATCAAAAGGGGCCGCTCCGCATGACGAAGCAGCCCCAATTTCCTGACGACGGAAGTTAACGATCAATTACGCGGGTGTCCGCCGCTGGGGTGTGGGGCCCCACCGCCGCCACTGGGATGGAATCCTCCACCCCCGAAACTCGGACTCGGGGCACGGCCTCCGCCGAAGCTGGGACGGCCACCGCCAAAGTTCGGATGCGCTCCGCCGCCGGAAGGACGACTGAACGATGGACCCCGAACATTGCCGGGCGCGGATGGACGCGGCGCATTGCCATAGAACGATGGGGAGCGCGCAGGGTTGCCATAGGCCCGTGGCGGCGCGGCTGTGCGTCCGCCGGAGACCGCGCCGTTGAAGGCTCCGTACACGGGTCTCTGCGGTGTCCCGGCGGGTGCATGGGTGGCGGTCGCGCCGTTGTATCCGAATGCCGGCCTGCTGATGCCCGCAGGTGGAAGGTGTTCGTAGCGAGGCCGCGGCTCAAGCCTCTGCAATGGCTCAACCCGCTCGCCCGCAATGGTAGCCGGGCGGTTGTGCACGCGGATGGGCGCGCCACGGCCAATCTCATGCAGACGGTTGACGGCGACCACAGGATACGGCTGGAATTGACCACCAGTTACATGAACGGGCGAGCCGCCATGAGGACGGGCGGGGCCTCCGCGCGGCCGCGGAGGCGGAATATAGTCGATGGGCCGGGTGCCGATGTTATAGGCCCAGTTCCCGGTGTTCCACCAGGTACCGCCCCAGCCTGGCGACCAGCCCCATCCAAAGCCGTTGTAGTAATTCCACATGCCGAACTGGAAGGGCAGGTAGCCCCACGATTCACAGGAGACCCAGCCGTAGCCGTAGCCGGGCATCCACATCCAGCTTCCGCAAC
>DASSHM010000284.1:0-4021 GCA_035692885.1 Occallatibacter sp. | reverse complement strand
CACACTCAACCTGGGCACGGTGCACGGCGGCACCAGCGTAAATTCGATTCCTGAGAGCGCGGCCGCCACGGTGGATTTTCGGTCCATCAGCCCGGAGGAACTGCTGAAGCTCGAGGTGGCGCTGCATCGTGCCGTGGAAGACGCGGTGGAGCACGCGAATCAACTGGCCGAGACTGCGCATCACCGTAGCCGAGGGCCGCTGCGCTTTGAGATTAAGAAGATCGGCGACCGTCCGGCTGCGCACCTGTCTGCGGATTCCCCCATTCTGGAAAGCCTGCGGGCGGTAGACCGGCACCTGAGCCTCCGCACCGAGCTTCGCCTCGGCTCGACGGATGCCAATATCCCCATCGCACTGGGAGTGCCTGCGCTCTCAATGGGCGCGGGTGGCGAAGGCGGGGGCGCACACACACAGGGCGAATGGTTCAGTGACAGGGATCGCGAGCTGGGACTGCGGCGTGTGCTGCTGCTCACGCTGGCGATGACCGAGTGGGCTGCGAACGAGTAGCCATGCGACGACCGCTGAGTCGATGGGCCGGGCTGAAATAATTCAAAGCGATGAGACTGCGTGCTTACCTGCTGATGGTTTTTGTAGTCGCTGTGTGGGGTTCGACGTTTGTGCTCATCAAGGAAGCCTTGGCGGACGCCACGCCGGCCGCATTCAACCTGATTCGAATGATGCTGGCGTTCGCGCTTCTTGCCGTTGCCTATCACAAGTCATGGCGGGGCATCCGGCTGCATCATCTGGCGGCTGGCATGCTGGTAGGATTTTTCCTTGCCTCTGGATATCAGTTCCAGACCATCGGGCTGGCACGCACCACTCCGTCCAAGTCGGCGTTCATCACGGGACTGGTGGTGGTGCTGGTGCCATTGTTGTCCACCGTTCCCGCGCTGCGCCCGCCTGACGCGCATCAGCCGCGCTGGAATGCCTACACGGGGGCCGGCCTGGCTTTTTTGGGAATCCTGCTGCTGACCGCACCGGGCGCAGGGGCAGCGCATGGCGCGCGCTCCGCCCTGGCGGGGTTGATGCCCGACTGGTCGACCATCAACGTTGGCGACGTGCTGACCTTTGGCTGCTCGGTGGCCTTTGCCCTTCACTGCATCGCGCTCAGCCACATCTCCCCGCGCATCCCGTTCAGGCCGCTGGCGCTGCTGCAGGTGGGGTTCTGCGCCGTATTCATGGCCATCAGCCTGCCGATAATCGAGCATCCGCATGTGGTGTGGACACCGCGCCTGTGGGTGGCGCTGGCGATTGCCGCCGCGCTGGCCACGGCTGCTGCCTTCTCGATCCAAAGCTGGGCGCAGTCGGTACTGCCTTCCACTCACATTGCGCTGCTGTTGACGCTTGAGCCGGTCTTTGCGTGGATTACGTCGTTTCTTTTTACCGGCGAGCGTCTGGGCGCGCGGGCAACCGCGGGCGCGTTGCTGATTCTGATGGGAATTGCATTGACGGAACTGGTGCCGCAGCCGCACCTGCCCACCGCGCACGAAGCGTAGGATGGATAACGGCGCAACGCGCAGAGAGCAAGACACTTTTTGCGGGAGCGCGTCTATACGATTGGAATGCTTCTCCCAATGCAATGCCGGACCGGCCCAAATTGTTTGATTCAAATGTTGCAGGGGCAGAGTTTAGGGGACGGATGCGAACGGGAGATCCGGAAGCGGCCACGCGGGAGCGCCCGTCAGTGGCTATACTTATGCCTGAAGAATTGAACATGCCAGCCAGACACGCTGGTCAATGAACGAGGTCAAAGAACCCATGAAATCACTCTTCGAACGGCTGCGCACACGCCGTCTCGCCTCAGCTTTTGTCCTGCTTTCCACTCTCTCGGTCGCCATAGTCATAGGTTCCTTTGCCGCCCACGGAGTTCGCGGCCAGGAACAGCAGAACAGTAGTGCCGACGCCACGCCGTTGAAGGTGGATGACGGAGCCGTACCTCCCAACAATTTTGTAAAGATTGCCAAGGAAGTTGGCCCGGCAGTGGTGAACATCAACACCGAGACCCTGCCCAAACAGGCGAAGATGCGGGGACAGAATCCGCATGAGGGCATGAGCCCCTTCTCGCAGAACCCCGGCGACAACAACGGCAACCAGGGTCCAGACAGCTTCCAGGACTTTTTCAACCGCTTCTTCGGCGGTCAGGTACCGGACCAGGGTGAGGACGGCACTGTGCGCGAGTCACTCGGCTCGGGCTTTATCGTGGACTCGAAGGGTTACATCATCACCAACTATCACGTGATTGAGAAGGCCGACAAGATTTATGTAAAGCTCTCGACAGACCCCGACACGCAGGACATGGGACGCCCGGCACGGGTAATCGGCTATGACAAGGCGACCGACCTGGCGGTCATCAAGATCGACACCGGAAAGCCGCTGCCCACGGTCAAGCTGGGCAACTCCGACAAGGCGCAGGTGGGTGACTGGGTTGAGGCTATCGGCAGCCCGTTCGCGCTGTCGCAGACGGTGACGGCGGGCATCATCTCGGCCAAGAACCGCACCATCGAGCCCGGCGTGAAGGGGCAGTTCCAGCACTTCATCCAGACCGACGCCGCGATCAATCCGGGCAACTCAGGTGGACCGCTCCTGAACATGAACGGAGAAGTCATCGGCGTGAATACGGCCATCTACACGCAGTCGGCCGGGTACATGGGCATCGGCTTCGCCATGCCCTCGAATACCGTCGTCTCGGTCTACAACGACCTGATCAGCCCCGCGCACAAGGTGACGCGCGGCTCCATCGGCGTGTCGTTCCGGCAAGGGCTTTCAGCCGCGGTGAACCGCGTCTATGGCTTCAAGAACGGCGTGCTGGTGCAGGCGGTGCAGCCGGGCGGACCGGCCGACAAGGCGGGCATGAAGCCCGGTGACGTCATCACCAGCATCGACGGCCGCGAGATCAAGGACGGCGACGACCTGGTGAACGACATTGCCAGCCGCAGGCCCGGATCCACGATTCGCCTCGGCTACCTGCGCAACGGCAAGCAGGCGGACATGACCATCACCATTGGCGACCGCGACAAGGTATTTGCCAACCTGACCGGGCAGGCCAGCAGTACGGCACCGAGCGAGGGCGGCGACGTGGGCGAGTCGAAACTGGGCGTCGTGGTGCGCGAGGTCTCCTCGGCAATCGCGGCCAAGATCAACAGCCCGGGTGTGATGGTGCAGTCGGTCCGCACCGGTTCCTTTGCCGACTTGATCGGTGTTGGCCCCGGCATGGTAATCACCAAGATCAACAAGCAGCCCACCGGAAACCTGGAGCAGTTTAACGCCATCGTGAGCAAGCTGAAGTCGGGAGACGATGTGGTCTTTGAGATCCGCGATCCCAATCAACCGAATGGAATCAACTACCTGGGCGGAACATTGCAATAGTGGTCCGCCCCCAGCCGGCCGGCATGAGGCACCCACCGCCCTCGTGCCGGCGCAGTACTTTTTACGAACCGGGGCATCTTTTTGTCGTGACTCGCGCAAATTGATTTAGCTAGAATCTGCACAGAATGTAAGCCAAATCCATCCAGGGGTAGTTCAGCGTGCCTTTCATCCGAGCAAGCCTAGTCTTTCTGTTGTCCGCGGCCCTGCTCGCGACACCGGCACTTGCAGCGCGCACCCATCGCGCCAAAACCGCCAGCCACCACACATCCACCACGTCCCACACCAAGAAGACGACAAAGTCCCGCAGGCATTCCCGCCACCGGCACGTCCGGCGCGTGCGTGGACAGAAGGCCATTGAACCGGCCCGCGTCAAGGAGATTCAGGAGGCGCTGATCCGGCAACACTACCTCGACGGCGAGGCCGACGGCAACTGGGACAGCCGGACCAAGTCAGCGATGCAGAAGTTTCAGTCTGACCAGGGCTGGCAGACAAAGCTGACTCCGGATTCGCGCGCATTGAAGAAGCTGGGCCTTGGCCCCGATTACTCGAATGCGATCAATGCCAAGGGTTCTACCTTTAGCGCTCCGCCGCCTCTGAGCACCATTCCCACGGACCAGGCTGAGGGCTTTGCATCGGCCTCGGGAGTGAGCGAATAAG
>DASSHM010000283.1:0-4937 GCA_035692885.1 Occallatibacter sp. | reverse complement strand
CGAAATGCAGACATCCGTCGCGTTGAATGAGAAATCCACCGCCGTGTAGTTCTGGTTGGCGGCTATGTTGCCATGCGTCAACATCACGCCCTTCGGTTCGCCGGTTGTGCCCGAGGTGTAGATCAGCGTGGCCAGGTCTCCGGGCTCCACGCTGCCAAGCAAAGCGTCAAATACCGGATCGCGCTCAGGTCCCAGCGCATCAGCACCGGCCAGAACCTCGCTCAGCGCAATGGCTCCGTCGGGCGGTGCTGCCGCATCCATGATCAGAATCCGCTCCAGCTGCGTCTGGTTGCGCACCGCGTTCAGTTTGTCAAACTGCTCGCGCGTTGAGACCACGGCGATGCGGCAGCCTGCATCCCGCACGAGCGCCGCGACCTGCTCACCCGGCAGTGTCGGGTAGATGGGCACATCCACGGCGCCGATGGCCAGCGTGGCAAAGTCAGTCGCCGCCCACTCCCAGCGGTTTTCGCTGATCAGCGCGATGCGGTCGCCCTTCTTTGCCCCCCAGCCCAGAAACGCGCGTGCCAGTGCACGCACGCGCTGATAGATCTGGTCGGACGAAATGGGCTGCCAGACGCCGGAGCCATCCTGCCACAGGATGGCACGCGGATTGGACGCCGCCGCAACGCAAAGCAAGAGGTCGTTGATTGTAGATAGTGGTGTCCCTGTGGTCATAGGTGCTGTCTCATCCGGCATGCGCTTCGCCGGGGGTGCGGCCACCCGAGAGTGTAACAGCGGAGACGGCACGTCTGTCTGCCTTTGCAGGCAGGATCCCGTGCCGCTCCTTCAGGGACAGCCGCAGGGCGCCTCGATTTTCACCGCCCATCTTGCATACTTATACATCAATGCTGTATATTTATTCATGTCCGGTTGCGGCGCAGGATGCACGGCCGGTTTCACCATTATCATGAAGATTCAGAGGCACAATGCGATTCGCGAGCTCGTCGCGCACTCCCTGGTGTACAACCAGAACGAGTTGCGCCGCAAGCTGCGACGGCGAGGCTTTGCCGTTACGCAGGCCACCCTTTCGCGTGACATTCACGAGCTTCGCCTCTCAAAGGGACCCGGCGGCTATTCCCTGCCCAACGGCAACGGCCTGTCCGCGCACCCCGAATCTGAAGGGCCGCCGTCAGTGGATGAGATGATTGAGAGCTTTGGCCAGCTCGCCAGCCAGGCACTGAACCAGGTGGTGGTGCGAACGGTAATGGGCGGGGCGCAGCCCGTGGCGGCAGCGCTTGATCGCGCCGCGTGGCCCGAGGTGGTGGGCACCATCGCGGGCGACGACACTGTGCTTATCATCTGCCCCGACGTGCGCCGCGCGGGTGAGGTCGAATCCCGATTGAGGACATTGCTGGAATCATGAAACAGACTGCGCAGACAGCGATTGTGGGGGTCACCGGGTACGCAGGCGCGGAGCTCGTGCGGCTTCTGCTGCATCATCCGCGGCTGCAGGACAGGCCACCTGTACTGGCAGGGCGCGTGGACGCGGATGATGCCTCCCGCGGCGGAGTGCCCCTGACCGAAATTCATCCCCATCTGGCCGGCGCCAATGGAAGCGGCAATCTCCGCCTTGAGCCTTTCTCATGGGAATTGCTTGATGAGCGCGGCGTCGAAATTCTCTTCCTGGCCACGCCCCATGAGCAGTCGCGCGAGTGGGCGCCGCAGGCCCTTGCGCGTGGACTGAAGGTCATCGACCTGAGCGGCGCATGGCGCCTGACCAATCCGGCAAACCGGGCTGTCTATGCGTTTCACGACGCAGACGAGAAACTTGCCGCTGCCACCCAGTCACAGGCCGTTTACGGCATGCCTGAACTGAATCGCGCGCAGATTCACAGCGCACGGCTGGTTGCCAACCCCGGTTGCTATGCCACATCGGTTATCCTCGCCCTGCGGCCGCTGGTTGCAGCGGGCCTGATCGACCTAGATAGAGGCATCGTGGCCGATGCAAAAAGCGGCGTGAGTGGCGCGGGCAAGGCGCCCACGGCACGGACTCATTTCATGTACGCAGCCGATAATCTCTCCGCGTATGGCGTGTTTGGCCATCGCCATACGGGCGAAATGCTGGAGCAGGTCGGAATCGCTGCCGGAGAGATCGTCTTCACGCCTCATCTGCTGCCCATCCCGCGCGGCATTCTCTCCACCGTATACGTTCACTTCAACCAGCCGCAGACACGGGAAGACATCAGCCGCGTTTACCGTGACTTTTTTGCCGGCAGTCCCATGGTTCGCCTGTTTGAGAACGCGTTGCCGCAGATTCAGCACTCCGTGCACACCAGCTACGCCGACATCGGCTTCCAGATTTCTCCGGAGGGCCGCAGGGCAGTGATCGTCAGTTGTCTCGATAATCTGCTCAAGGGGGCCTCAGGGCAGGCGGTACAGAACCTGAACATGATGGCCGGCTGGGATGAGACGGAGGGCCTGCTATGAAGTACGTGATCAAGCTTGGCGGCGCCGGCCTTGAGGTGCCTGCCCTCTTTGCCGGGTGTACCCGCGCCATTGCCGAGCTGGTGCGTGATGGCCATCAGGTAGCCGTGGTCCACGGCGGCGGCGTTCAACTTACCCGTACTCTCCAGGCCTTGGGCAAGAAGAGCGAGTTTGTCGCCGGCCTGCGCGTCACCGATGCCGAAACCCGCGATGTGGCCCTGATGGTATTGGCAGGAAAAGTGAACAAGAGCCTCGTGGCCGCGCTGGGCTCGCTGGGGCAACCGGCCGTGGGCCTCTCCGGAGGCGACGGACTTATCTTTCGCGCGCGCAAAAAGCACGCCTCGCCCGATCTGGGCTATGTCGGGGAGATTGCGGCCAGCGATCCCCGCTGGCTTGATGCCATCTGGAAGCTGGGGGGCGTGCCGGTGCTCTCGTCGATGGCACTGGGCTTTGACGGTCAGTACTACAACGTGAATGCCGACGAAATGGCCGCCGCCTGTGCCGCCGCTTGTCACGCCGATGCCCTCGTGTTTCTCACTGACGTTCCCGGCGTCAAGAACGTTAACGGCGAGGTGCTGCGGTGGCTCAGCATAGATCAGATTGCCGAGATGGCCAAGAGCGCCATCATCACCGGCGGCATGCTGCCCAAGCTGGGCGCCTGCCGTGAAGCGCTTTTGAATGGAGTAAAGCGGGTACGTATTCTTCCCGCCGAGGCTGCTGCATCCCTGCCGGACCTGTGCAGCTCTCGCGTGACACATGGCACTGAAGTGATGGTGGCCTGAGGAGACGATGACTTGAGCAAACTGGATCAGATTCGCGCCGCTGAAGAGAACCTGCTGCTGCACACCTATGACCGCAGCCCGGTGCTTTTTACCAGCGGTGAAGGTGTGTACCTTATCGACGAAAACGGGGACCGCTATCTCGACCTGCTCAGCGGAATCGGCGTTAATGCCCTCGGCTATGGCCACTCGGCGATTGTGGAGACAATTGCACGCCAGAGCCGCGCGCTCATTCACATCTCGAATCTTTATTTTCACGAATATCAGGCCGGGCTGGCCGCACGGCTGACCAAGCACTCGGGGCTCGACCGCGCCTTCTTTGCCAACACGGGAACCGAGGCATGGGAGGGTGCGTTAAAGCTGGCACGCGCTCATGCCGGCATGTTGCGCGGCGAAGGCAGGCAGATTGGCACCACATTTCTGGCGCTCGAAAACAGCTTCCACGGCCGCACCTACGGATCTGTCTCCACCACTCACAAGTCGAAGTACCGTGAGCCGTTTGCCCCCGGCGTTCCCGGAGTTGAATTTGTGCGCTTCAACGATGTTGACGACCTGCGTGGCCACTTTTCAAGCGATGTGTGCGCGATCCTTGTCGAAGCAATCCAGGGCGAGGGCGGCATTCGCCCGTTGTCTCAGGAGTTCCTTGCCGAAGCCCGCGCTCTTGCCGATTCCACTGGCGCCCTGCTCATCGTGGATGAAATCCAGTCGGGCCTGGGCCGCACCGGAAAATGGTTTGCCTACCAGCACTATGGCATCCGGCCAGACATCATCACACTGGCCAAGCCCCTTGCAGGCGGCCTCCCGCTCGGCGCCATTCTCTGCACCGGTAAGGTTGCCCGGGCCATCCATCCAGGCATGCATGGCACCACCTTTGGCGGAGGGCCGTTGGCCTGCTCGGTCGCCATCGCTGTCATCGATGCCATTGAGAAGGAAGACCTGCTGGCACATGCAATTGAGGTGGGCGATTACTTTCAGTCGCAGCTCCGCGCGCTCGCGGCAAAGTACGACGCCATTGTTGACGTTCGCGGCAAGGGGTTGATGGTCGCCGCCGAGCTCGACTCAGCCAACCTGGGCAAGCTCATCGTAGCCGAGATGCTCAAGCGCCGCATCCTCATCAACTGCACCAGTGATACCGTTCTGCGCTTTCTGCCTCCGTACATTCTCAAGCGCGAACATGTCGACACGGCGATCAAGGCCCTCGGCGAAATTCTTGCCGGACATGCCGCCCAAGCCGAATCTCAGCCCGCAGGAGGTCACACCCGTGGCTAGCAGATCAACAGCAGAACATCAGGCGCCCGTTGTCTCTGTTCATCAGGATCCCGACATCCTCGCCGCCGCCACACGGCTTGCCGGTGAGGATATGTGCTCCATCGCCGACCTCTCCAGTTCAGAGGTGCGCGCCATTCTCAAACTCGGTCATGACGTCAAGCGCAATCCCCGGGAGTATCGTCATGCGCTTGACAACAAGCAGATGGTGCTGATGTTTGAGAAGGCCAGTCTGCGTACGCGCCTCAGCTTTGAGGCGGGCATGAATACCATGGGCGGCAATGCCATCTTTGTCGACCAGACCAGCTCGCCGCTCGGCGAACGGGAGGCCATCGCCGATGTGGCGCGCAACGTGGAGCGTTGGGTCGATGTAATCGTGCTGCGCACCTACGCGCACGACACCATCACCGAGATGGCCGCCAACTCCCGCGTGCCCGTCATCAATGCGCTCTCGGACTTTGAACATCC
>DASSHM010000282.1:0-3234 GCA_035692885.1 Occallatibacter sp. | reverse complement strand
CAACACCGCATGACGGGCACGGTAAAGGACATTTCGCAGTATATTTCGCTCTCGCTCTATCTCAGCCAGCCGCCGGCACTTGAGACGACCGTGCAACTGACCCAGATGCCTCCCGACTCGACCCAGGTGGTCGAGATTCTTCCCCTGCTGCGGGCGTTTGCACAGGCGGTTGACCTGCACGGCATATGGCTAGCTGTACATCACACCTACGATGAAGCTCTCAACCGGCTGCACGATCCGCTCTCGGAGATGATCGACTCGACGGACCTGTATCTGAAGATGCCTGCCTCGACCTACAGCGGGCGGCGCTTCATTGTGGTGATTGAGCCGATGCTCTCGCCCAAGCTGGTGAATGCCCGCATCTACGGAACGGATTATGTGGTTATGGTGTCCCCGGTCAACGGAAATATCCCCATGAGGGATGTACGGCACGCCTATTTGCACTATGTGATCGAGCCTCTGCTCTACGCGCGGTCCAGCGCGATTGACCGCATGAATCCCATTCTGAAGGAGGTGCGCGAGGCGCCCCTCGACTTCCAATACCGCTCGGATATCGTGCCGCTGGTGGTTGAGTGCATGATCAAGGCGATTGAGGCGCGGACGATGGATACGGGTATTCCCGAGTACAGGATTCCGGCCGGAATTGATCGTTCCTCGTTACCCAAATATCAGCATCTGCGTGATCTCAACCAGCAGAAGATGGAGGATGTCAGGCGTGCCCTGGTCCACCATGACATGAGGCAGGGATTCGTTCTCACCCAGTACTTCTATGACCAGATGATCGAGTTTGAGAAGAGTCCTGTCAGCCTGCGCGACACCATCGGGGAGATGGTGTACGGCATGAACATCGATCAGCAGGTGCATCGCGCGCGCCAGACGGAGTTTGACGCGCAGGCGGATGGCGACGTATTGCAGCGCAGCCAGCCGCGGATTCCATCCGGCGTGGATCTGGCCGAGGCTCGCCTCGAGGCGGGAGACGTGAAAGCCGCCAGTACGCTGGCGGCTAAGGCGCTCGCGGAGCCGGGAGACAGCCTTGCGGCCCAGCGGGACCGGGCGCACGCCGATTTTATCCTCGCCCGGGTGGCCATCATGACCGGTCATCCCGGGGAGGCCATCGACCGGTTCCAGAAGACGCTGGCCACAAGCAAGGAGCCGCGCCTGCTGGCCTGGTCGCACATTTACCTGGGCCGGATGCTTGACCTCGACTGTAAGCGGGACGAGGCCGTTGCGGAATACAAGGAGGCCCTTGCCGCCCGCGACGGAGCCCAGGATACGCGTCTCGCGGCGGAGAGGGGCGTTAAGACAGCTTATGCCGTGCGTGGCCACAGCTGCGATGAGGACGATGACGCAACACCTGGCCCGGCTGCGGCCAAACCTCCCGCTGCGGACCCAGGTGCTGCCCCGTCCCAGCGGCCGCAATAGGCATACGGTGTACGGCGGACAGTGAAACCACGTCTAATAACTGCTAGATTGTGACAGGCGTCCGTGGCCGCTTGGCAGCGAGCCGGACGGAGCCGTCGGGGCCAACCCACAGGGATTTGAACCGTCTGAGGCGCACGTGGAACCATCTCTGGCAGGTCTTGAAGCTGCATTAGGCCATCAGTTTGCCCGGCCGGAGTTGTTGGTCAGGGCGCTGACCCATCGCTCGCTGGCCAACCAGCAGACGTCCGCGCGCACCCGGGATGGCTCGTCCGCAACGGGCAACAATGAGCGGCTGGAATTTCTGGGGGACGCCGTGCTGGGGCTGGTGGTGGCCGAGGCGCTCTATGTCCTGCACCCTGAGTGGAGTGAAGGAGAGCTCACCCGGGTGAGGGCGCAGCTGGTCAGCAGGCAGCACGTCGCCAGCGTCGCCGCTGAGCTTGGCCTGGGAGATCATCTTCGGCTGAGCGCAGGAGAGGATCGCAGCGGGCTGCGGCGCAAGAGCACGGTTCTCTCCAACAGCATGGAAGCAGTCATCGGCGCGCTCTTTCTGGACGGCGGGCTCGCGCCGGTGAAGGCCTTTACCGGGCGGTACGTGATGGGAGATGTCGTGGAGCATCTTGCCCGTGAGCTGTTGTCCGGCGCGGCGCTGGGCAACTACAAATCAGCCCTCCAGGAGCATATGCAGGCGGAGCGGTCAGGGTCTCCCGTCTACAAGGTCAAGAGCGAGAGCGGTCCGGATCATCGCAAGCGCTTTCTTGTGGAGGTCCGCTTGAAGCCCCGGGAAGGCGAACCGGGCAAGCCCCTGGCACGGGGCACCGGGAACACCAAGAAGAACGCGGAGCAGGACGCTGCCCGCCGTGCTCTGAGCAGACTGCTCGCAGCGGCGAAAAAACGCATGGAGAGAACGGGCGCAAAGGCCGGGGAGGCCGGTACGCAATGAGCGCCATCGGCCAGAACGGCGGCGCGGGTCCAGAAGAGGTGACTGGACTATGGGCTCATCTTCCGGCTGTACCTTATGCGCTTACTTCGCTGCTGCGCACGATTGTGTACGCGCTGTTTCTGCTCACGTTCGTATTTCAGCCGTTTCTCATTCCATCGGAGAGCATGGAACGCACTCTACTCGTGGGTGATTTTCTGCTGGTGAACAAACAGATTTTCGCGCCGGATGGAAAGCCGGGCAGCCTGGGCAGGCGGATTATGCCGTATCGCAATGTCGAGCGCGGAGATATTGTGGTGTTTCACCACTCGTCGCCGCGCTACCTGATCAAACGGGTGGTGGGCCTGCCGGGCGACCACATCCGCATAGAAAACGGCAAGCTGCTAGTGAATGGCGTTGTGCGGCCGGAGCCCTATGCTGCCTTCGAACCCGCGGCGCCCAGCTCGCTCCGCGACAACTTTCCGGCCCGCCTTTACACCGATCCCAACGTCGATCCCGACTGGTGGCGTGAGCTGCAACACCTGACGCGGAACGGGGAACTGACCGTGCCTGCGGGTGAATACTTCATGCTGGGCGACAACCGCAATCACAGCAAGGACTCCCGCTTCTGGGGATTTGTTCCGAGGCAGGCAATTGTTGCCCGTCCGCTGGTGATTTACTTTTCCGTGCGCAGGCCGTCAACCACGGATGCGCGGCAGGACACGGATGATAGACTTGGACACGACAGGCAGTTTTCTGCGCGTCTTGCTGGTTTCGCCCGGTGGGAACGGATTTTTCGGGTGGTGCGCTAGCGGGTGCGGCAGGCACATTGTCTGGATCGCCACCCCATCGAGCTCATGAGCGACAGGATGAACAGGAAAATCGAGCCTGCCTCC
>DASSHM010000281.1:0-2606 GCA_035692885.1 Occallatibacter sp. | reverse complement strand
CACGTCCACCACAAAAATGCCCATGCGCCTGCCCTCAGGCCGCATATAGATGAGCGTCTCTTCGCCGCCGCTCCGGCTGGTCTCCCGCACAATGCGCTGCCAGCGGCTGCCAATCTTCTCGTCCACCATCCGGTTCAGCTCGTCGCCATCCACCTTTTGAGAGAAGTCCTCGAACTCCGCCACGTGCAGATTGCTTACGTCTTGCCGTGCTGCCCGCCGCGCCACAAAGGTGATGAGGCCGAGCAGCGGAATCCGTGTTGCATGCGTGTGATAGCGGCTCTCCAGCGAGCTCACCACGCCATCAAATCCATCCTGGCTGCGGCCCGCCAGCACCACCGTGGGCACCAGCAGCGCAACCAGGCAGATGGGAATCCAGAAGAGCTGTCTCATCGTGTCCCGCCTTTCCTCCGGTTAGTTTCTGCCCTTGTCCCGGGCCTGCTTGTCTGCATCGCCCAGCGCTGACAGGCCGCCCAGGCGCTTCAACTCGCCGAGCTCGTCCATGCGGATGGGCCCGAGGATGAGCACGATCGACAGCTCCTTGGGCTCCGCCGACAGCACAAACATGCCCTGCGTTTCGCCATTCACGGTCTTGACCATCACGTCGGTCGTCTCGCCGGTCTTCATCTCATGCGTGCGCACAATCGGCGACCACTCGGGCGTGGCAAAGTGGCGGCGCAGTTCCTCCACGTCCTTCATGGAGTACTGATCGGGCTTGTCAAACTCGTACTCGCGCACGTAGATGCCGTTGAGGCCCTGAATAAGCTTGCGGGCGGCGGCATCGTCCTTCTCATTGCTCATCACCTTGGCGGCAAAGCCCAGCATGTCCTTGCCCAGCGTCACCTCGGTCACGTTGGTGGCGCGCGCGGCAAGCTGCTTTTCCAGCGGCGAGGGCAGCAGAAGCGGTGAGTTCTGTGCGTATCCCGGCACGGCAAGCAGCGCCGCGCCCAGCATCATTGTGATAAGAGATTTCTTCATTGCGGGTTCTCCTTACTCCTGGTCGGCGGGCGCGCGCGCCGTGAGTTGCTCGTTCATCTGGTTCAGCGCCCGGCTGGCGATGCGCAAGGCCGTAAACACCTGTTGACGCGCTTCCTCTCCCTTGCGGCGTTGCTCTGCCTGGTGACGCCACATCAGCGCGCCGCCAATCGCCGCAGCCAGCACCACCGAGGCGGCCAGACGTTGCCACGCCGCCCTGTGCATGCGGAGGTCCGGGTACCGGCCACCGGCCCGCCGCTCCATCACCCGCCTCGCTAGCACCCGGCGCTCCAGCACCCGGCGCTTCAGGCTGGGCGGCGCGGGTCTTCGCTCAAAAGACTGTTGAAGTTCGCGCTCAAAGTCATCCATTGCTCAAACACTCTCCATGGTCCCTTGCGGGTCTTACAAATTCCTTCAGATTGTTCTCGGCCTTCGCTCGCAGCAGCTTCAGTCCGCGCTGCAGGTTGCTCTTGACCGTTGCCAGCGGCATCTCCAGCATTGCCGCAATCTCCTCCGGCGTCAGGTTCTCCTGGTAGCGAAGAACCAGCGCCGCGCGTTGCGGCTCAGGCAGGGTCGCCAGCAGTTGTTCCAGCCGCGATCCCAGAGGAGACGGGCGGTTCTCAGCCACGGTTCCGTGGGTTTCGTCCATCTCCACCCACAGGTCAAGGCCTCGAACCCGGCGTCGCCGCAGCGCATCTTTTGAGCGGTTCATGGCCACGCGCCGCAGCCAGAAGCATGCGTGGTCCCTGCTCTCAATGCGTCCCAGGTGCCGGTCCAGCTCGAGAAAGACATCCTGGGCAATCTCTTCGGCCAGGCCGCGGTCGCCGGTCATTCTCCATGCCAGCGAGAACACCATCGACTGGTGTTCCTCTACGAGCTGCTCAAAGTCCGGCTGCCAAACTCTTGCCATAAGTTCGCTTCTGTTCTCTTATCCGCAGGGATGTGCGGGGGAGGATGCAGAAAGTACGCGCCGGGGCGGGAAAATGTTCTCTGAGCGGTCAGAAGAGGTCGGGAATGCTGCTGAAGGCGATGCGCGTGGGAGCTGCCTTGTAGGCGATGAGCATGGTGGCCGGAGCCAGCGTGCTCATGCCGTATTTGTTGTTCAGCGCGTCCATCGCGGCCAGCAGCCGGGTCCGGCTTCGCGCCCCGTCGACCGCGTCAAACAGGCTGAGCGAGTGCAGGTGGTCTGGCACCAGGTCAGTGAGATGAACGCCGATGAAATAGGGCTGGTTGAACTCCGGCCCCGCGGGCCTCGACGCCCACAGGCGGCTCAAGGCGGCAATCAGCGTCTGATTGTCCTGGCACTCGCTCAGGCGCAGCTCCCGGTGCCATCCCCGCGCGGGTACCCCGAAGCTGCTCACCGGAGCTTCCTGCCCGCGGGGAACAGCAAAGCCGATGGCCAGCCCGATGCCGCTGGCCCAGAGCCGGCCGCCGCGCAGCCGCATGGCCGCCTTGTGCAGCAATTTGTGCGCCACCGCCCACGCCTTTTCCGGGGTGCGCATCTCGGGCGCGAGCACGTGCTGGTGGCTGATTGACTTCAGGTGCTCGGTCCCGGCCATGTCAAAGTCCTCGCCGCGCAGCCAGTGCCACAGCCGCTCACCCCAGACTGATCCCCACAACTGGCCTGCCTGCTC
>DASSHM010000280.1:0-6688 GCA_035692885.1 Occallatibacter sp. | reverse complement strand
CGCGTTGTTTTTTACCTCATTCTGATTGGAGTTCTGGGCGTCATCATTGTGCGCGTCGTCCAGAACCGCCAGAAGGCCGCCGTCACCAATGCCCGGCAGGTCGCCGCCATGCAGGGCCGGCCTGTTCCCGTGCAGGCGGTTCCCACTGAGCAGAAGTCGATGCCCATCTATCTCACCGCGCTGGGCACGGTCACGCCCAACATGAGCGTCACCGTCAAGGCGCGGGTCAGCGGCGAGCTGCTGCCGGTGCGCTTTGTCGAGGGCCAGGAGGTGCGCCAGGGCGAAACCATTCTCGAGATCGATCCCAAGCCGTACCAGGCCGCCCTTGACCAGGCAAAAGGCACGCTCGCGCGCGATCAGGCCCTGCTGAACAACGCCAAGGTCGTCTATGAGCGGTATAAGGCACTTTACGCCGCGGGCGTCGTGTCCAAGGAGATCCTCGATGCCGACCAGGCCGCCATGGGGCAGTACCAGGGCGCCATCGAGTCAGACAAGGCAGCCGTTGAGAACGCGCAGTTGCAGCTCAACTGGTGCACCATCAAGTCGCCCATCAGCGGCCGCATCGGGCTCCGTCTCGTCGATCCCGGCAACATCATCACCGCGAACACGACCAATCTGGTGGTGATCAACCAGTTCCGGCCCATCGCCGTCTACTTCACGCTGCCCGAAAACCAGCTTCCCGAAGTCCTGCGCAAACTCGCCGGCGACAAGCATATGCCCGTCGATGCCTACGACCGCGGCGACGTGAACAAGATCGCCACCGGTCAGCTTCTCACCGCCGACAACCAGATTGACACCACCACCGGCACCGCGCGCCTCAAGGCCGTGTTTGACAACACCAATGAGGTGTTGTTTCCCAACCAGTTCGTCAACATCCACCTTGTGCTCGAGGATCGGCCCAACGCTCTCGTGGTGCCTTCGGCCGCCATCCAGACCGGCCTGCAGGGGGCCTCGTTTGTGTGGATCGTCAACCGCGACGGCGAGGGCAGGCAGACGGCGACGATGCAGCCCGTCAAGGTGGCGTTGGCCGAGGGGCAGGTCACCATACTCGACAGCGGCCCCCGGCCCGGCGAGATGGTCGTCATCGACGGCGCGGACAGATTGCGTCCCGGCCAGTCAGTGGAACTGAGCCAGACCCGGCATGGGCAGGAGTCGGCAGACAATGAAGGGGATACACCCGACAGCGGACCATTTTCCGCGCCGGCCGGCGCCAGCACCAGCCGCTCCTCCGGCAAGAGGGTGAAGCAGTGAGCCCATCCCGGCCATTCATACTGCGCCCGGTCGCCACCTCGCTTCTGATGGCGGCCATTCTGCTTGCGGGTGCCGTGGCCTATCAGCAGTTGCCGGTCTCAGCGCTGCCTGAGGTGGATTATCCCATCATCCAGGTACTCACCTTCTATCCCGGCGCGGGGCCGGAGGTCATGGCGTCGTCGGTCACCGCGCCCATGGAGCGCCAGTTTGGCCAGATGCCGGGACTCAAGCAGATGACTTCGGTCAGCTCCGGCGGCGGCTCCGTCATCACCCTCGAATTCAACCTTGATGAAAGTATCGACGTGGCCGAGCAGGAGGTGCAGGCGGCCATCAACGCAGCCACCAGCTTTCTGCCCAACGACCTGCCCAATCCGCCCATCTACAGCAAAGTGAACCCCGCCGATGCGCCTATCATGACGCTGGCTCTCACCTCTGACTCCCTTCCCCTCGACAAGATTGAAGACGCCGCCGACAACAACCTGGCGCAAAAGATTTCGCAGGTCATGGGCGTGGGCATGGTGTCCATCGCGGGCGGCCAGAAGCCCTCGGTCCGCATCCAGGCCAATCCCACTCAGCTTGCCGCCTATAACCTCAGCCTTGAGGATCTTCGCGTGGCGCTGGCCGCGGCCAACGCCAACCAGGCCAAGGGCACGCTCAACGGATCGCGCCAGTCCTACACCATCGGCGCCAACGACCAGTTGCTCTCGAGCGCCGACTACCGGCCGGTCATCGTCGCCTACCGCAACGGCGCGCCGGTGCGCGCCGAGGACGTGGCCACCATCGTTGACTCCGCCGAGAACACGCAGCAGGCCGCGTGGATGAACCGCCATCCCGCGGTAATCGTCAACATTCGCCGCCAGCCCGGCGCGAACATCATCGCCGTCGTTGACCGCATCAAGAAGCTGCTGCCGCAGTTGCAGACCAGCCTGCCGGCCAACGTGCAGGTCCACGTCCTCACTGACCGCACCATCACCATCCGCTCTTCCGTGAGGGACGTTCAGTTTGAGCTGATGCTCACCATCGCGCTGGTGGTGATGGTCATCTTTCTCTTCCTGCGAAGTCTGGCGGCCACCATCATTCCGTCGGTTGCCGTGCCGCTCTCCATCGTCGGCACCTTCGGGGTCATGTACCTGCTCGGCTACAGCCTCAACAATCTCACCCTGATGGCTCTCACCATTTCCACCGGCTTCGTGGTGGACGATGCCATCGTCATGATCGAAAACATCTCGCGCTATATTGAGGACGGCGAGAGCCCGCTGAAGGCGGCGCTCAAGGGCAGCGAGCAGATCGGCTTCACCATCATGTCGCTCACGGTGTCGCTCATCGCCGTGCTCATTCCGCTGCTCTTCATGCGCGATGTGGTCGGCCGCCTCTTCCGCGAGTTTGCCATCACCCTCGCCGTCACCATTCTCGTCTCCGCCTTCGTCTCTCTCACGCTCACTCCCATGATGTGCTCGCGCATCCTCAAGGACAAATCTGTGGCGCGGCAGTCGCGTTTCTATCACTGGTCAGAGGATGTCTTCAACCGCATCATCGCCTGGTACGGGCGCACCCTGCAGGTGGTGCTGCGCCACCGCTTCGCCACGCTGATGGTGACCATCTCCACCTTCGTGGCCACGGTTCTGCTCTTCATCGTCATCCCCAAGGGCTTCTTCCCGGTGCAGGATACCGGCGTCATCCTCGGCATCAGCGAGGCCCCGCAGACGGTGAGCTTCGCCGCCATGTCCGCCCGCCAGCAGCGGCTGGTCAACGTGGTGCTGCAGGACCCGGCGGTCGATAATGTGTCCTCCTTCATCGGCGTCGACGGAACCAACACCACGCTCAACTCAGGCCGCATCCAGATCACGCTCAAGCCCCTCGCCGAGCGCAAAATCTCGTCCACCGAGGTCATTCGCCGTCTGCAGCCCAGGCTCGAGCAGGTTGACGGCATTCAGCTTTTTCTGCAGCCGCTGCAGGACCTCACGGTGGAAGACCGCGTCAGCCGCACGCAGTTCCAGTACTCACTCGAGGACCCCGACCAGACCGAGCTGGCCACCTATACGCGCAAGATGGTGGATGAGCTGAGCAAGGATCCCGACGTGACGGACGTGGCCAGCGATCTGCAGGATCAGGGCCTCGGCGCAGAGCTGGTCATTGACCGCGACACCGCCGCGCGGCTCGGCATTGCCATGTCCGACGTGGATAACACCCTGTACGACGCCTTCGGCCAGCGCCAGATCTCCACCATCTTCACCCAGCTCAACCAGTACCACGTGGTCATGGAGGTTGCGCCGCGCTTCCAGACGGATCCCTCCACGCTCAACAATCTCTACGTCAAGTCATCCGCGGGCAGCCAGGTTCCCCTCAGCATGATTGCTCACTGGGAACAGCGCCGCGCGCAGCTCGCCATTGGTCACCAGGGACAGTTCCCCTCCACCGTCATCAGCTTCAACCTCGCGCCGGGCAAGGCGCTGGGCGATGCCGTCACCGCCGTCAAGCGGGTTGAGGAGCGGATCCAGATGCCGGCCAGCGTCAACGCCAGCTTTCAGGGTACGGCGGCCGCCTTCCAAAGCTCGCTGGCCAACGAGCCGCTGCTCATTCTGGCCGCGCTCATCACCGTCTACATCGTGCTGGGCGTGCTTTATGAGAGCTACATTCATCCCATCACCATCATCTCCACGCTGCCCTCGGCGGGCGTGGGCGCGCTGCTGGCGCTCATGATCACCCACGAGGAGTTCAGCATCATTGCGCTCATCGGCATCATCCTGCTCATCGGCATCGTGCAGAAAAACGCGATTTTGATGATCGACTTCGCCCTGGAAGCCGAGCGCCTGCATCACAAGCCCGCCGAGGAGGCCATCTTCCAGGCCTGCCTGCTTCGCTTTCGTCCCATTCTCATGACCACGCTGGCCGCCATGCTGGGCGGCCTGCCGTTGTGGCTGGGCGGTGGCGTGGGCGCCGAGCTGCGCCGTCCGCTGGGCATCTCCATTGTCGGTGGCCTGCTGTTTTCGCAGGTCCTCACCCTCTACACCACGCCGGTTGTCTATATCTACTTCGACAAGCTGGCGCGCCGCCTGCACCTGAACATCGAGACGCCACGGCTGAGCCAGGAGCCGGTGGCGGGCGACTGAGGAACCACGAGCGATGCATCTGTCCGCGCCATTTATCCGTCGTCCGGTCGGCACCTCGCTGCTCAGCCTGGCGCTGCTGATGGCCGGCGCCGTGGCCTACACGGTGCTGCCCGTGGCGTCGCTGCCGGATGTGGACATGCCGGTGATTGGCGTCGGCGCGGGTATGCCCGGCGCGAGTCCCGAGACCATGGCCTCCGCCGTGGCCACGCCGCTCGAGCGCAATCTCGGCCGCATCGCCGGCGTCAACGAGATGACCTCCACCAGCACGATTGGCTCGGCCTCCGTCGTGCTCCAGTTTGACCTCAGCCGGAACATCGACGCTGCCGCGCGCGACGTGCAGGCGGCCATCAACGCCTCCCGCAGCCAGTTGCCTGCCTACCTGCCCCGCAGCCCGAGCTATCGCAAGGCCAACCCGTCCGACCGGCCCATCCTCATCCTCTCGCTCACCTCCGATGTCGTGCCCAAGCCGCAGATGTACGACCTGGCCGACTCCATCCTCGCCCAGAAGATTTCGCAGATTAACGGCGTCGGGCAGGTCTTTATCGGCGGCAGCGCCAGCCCTGCCGTCCGCGTCGAGCTCAATCCCATGCAGCTCGCGGCCAACGGCATCGGTCTTGAGGCGGTGCGCACGGCTCTGGCCAGCGCCAACGCCAACCGCCCCAAGGGCAGCTTTCAGGATGCGACCCGCCGCTGGTCGATCAGCGCCAACGACCAGGTGTTCAAGGCCAGCGACTTTGCCAAAATCATTGTCGGATACAACCGCGCCACCGGCGCTCCCGTCCGGGTCTCTGACGTGGGCACGGTCACTGACAGCGTGGCCGACATCCACACCGCGGGCGTCTCCGGCATCAATCCTGACGTTGGTCCTCCCACCAGCCTCAAGACTTCCGTCATGGTGTTTGTCTTCAAGATTCCCGGCGCCAACATCATCTCCACCGTTGACAACGTCATGGCGCAGATGCCGCAGCTCCGCGCCGAACTGCCCCCCACCATCAACATCAACGTGGCCAGCGACCGTACCGTCACCATCCGCTCCAGCGTGCATGAGGTGGAGATTGCGCTCTCCATCAGCATCGTCCTCGTGGTGCTCGTGGTTTTTCTCTTCCTGCGCGAGATATGGGCCACCATCATCCCCTCCGTCGCAGTCCCCCTCTCCCTTGTCGGTACCTTCGGCGTCATGTATCTGCTCGGCTACAGCGTGGACAACCTGTCCCTTATGGCGCTCACCATCTCCACCGGCTTTGTTGTGGACGATGCCATCGTCGTGATTGAAAACATCACACGCTATCTCGAGATGGGCATGAAGCCCTTTGACGCGGCCATGAAGGGTTCCCGCGAGATTGGCTTTACGGTGGTGTCCATGAGCACGTCGCTCATCGCCGTCTTCACCCCCATCCTGCTCATGGGCGGCGTGGTGGGCAGGCTCTTCCGCGAGTTTGCGGTCACCCTGAGCGTGGCCATCGCGGTCTCCCTGCTCGTTTCGCTCACCACCACGCCCATGCTCTGCGCCAAGTTTCTCAAGTCACGCGACGAGAGCCGCCACGGCAAGCTGTATCGCGCCGGGGAGGCCGCCTTCCAGTGGCTCCACTTCGAGTACAACGCGGGCCTGCGCTGGGTGCTTCGCCATCAGGGGCTGATGCTCGGCGTGCTGCTCGGCACGGTGGCCCTCAACGTCTATCTATTTGACATCGTGCCCAAGGGCTTCTTCCCCCAGCAGGACACGGGCATGATTGGCGGCCAGACCATCGCCGCTCAGGACATCAGCTTTACCGCCATGCGCCAGAAGCAGCATCAGCTTGCTGAGATGGTGCTCGACGATCCGGCAGTCCGCTCCGTTACCGCCTTTGCCGGTGGAGGACGCAACAGCAACAACGTCGGCTTCATGTTCGTCGCGCTCAAGCCTCTGGACAAGCGCCCTGGCCACGTCTCTGCCGACCAGATCGTCAACCGCCTTCGCAATCACCTGTCCAGCGTTCCCGGCGCCCGCCTCTTCCTCCAGGCATTTCAGGATCTTCACATCGGCGGCCACGGCGGCGCCGCCCAGTACAGCTACACGCTCTCTGACCCCGACCTCAATGAGCTGAACACATGGGCCCCGCGCCTGCTGGCGCGCATGCGCACCATGCCCGAGCTGCGCGACGCCAATACCGACCAGCAGAATCAGGGCCTGGCCACCAACCTCGTCATTGATCGCAATACCGCCGCCCGGCTCGGCGTAAGCGCCGCCGCCATTGACCAGACGCTCTACGACGCCTTTGGCCAGCGCCAGGTCTCCACCATGTACACGGGGCTCAATCAGTACTTCGTGGTCATGGAGGTCGATCCCA
>DASSHM010000279.1:0-8544 GCA_035692885.1 Occallatibacter sp. | reverse complement strand
CTTCAAATACGGGTTCCGCATCGTAGAGGACAAGTCAGAGCTTCCGGACAAGATCTTCAAGGATTGCCAGAGCTGCCCGCGACTGCATCGCTGCGATGAGGTGGCCATGGTGCGCGGCCGCATTCCGCGCATGTCCATCCTCGGCGATCGTGGTGAGGCGCAGCAGCTTGTTCGCCTCTCAGGGTAGCGACTCGGATTGGCATTACTGCGTCAGCCGACGCATTCCCCGTTGACAGCCCCACCGACCGTCCCCAACCTGCTCTATACTTGGCTGCGTGACGCCCTTCTTTGGAGACTGGAAGCTGGATGCCGCATTGGCCTCATGCCTGGTGCTGGGTCTGCGCCATGGCTTTGACTACGACCACCTGGCGGCAATCACTGACATCACCGCCGTTCAACGAAGCTGGTGGAGCGGACTGCGCCTGGGCGTTACCTATGCCGTCGGCCACGCCCTAACGGTAGTCACCCTGGGCATTCTGGTTCTCCAGTTGCACATGGGCCTTCCCGGAGGCATGGACCACTGGACCGAGCGCCTCATTGGCCTCACGCTCATCGTCCTCGGCATCGGCGTGGCTGCCGGCATCCTGCGCAAAGACGCGCATGGCCACCGTCACAGCCGCATCGAAAGCCGCCTCGCCATTGCGATTAACGGTCTTCTCTGGCTGGGCTGGCGAGCCCGCCGCCTGCGCAACCCGGCAGCGGCCCGACCGGAACGGTTCCAGTGGATGTATACCGGCAAGTCTGTTTTTCTTGTCGGCGTACTCCACGGCGTGGGAGCCGAGACGCCCAGCCAACTCGCACTTTTCTTTCTCACCGCCAACCTCGGCGGCACCTCGCGCGGCATGCTGGGTCTGGCTGCCTTCGCGCTCGGCCTGATTGCCATGAATGCCCTCATGACAGCATCGCTCGGAGGTGCGTTCAAAGCCGGTGACAGACGCCCGCTGCTGTACCATGCCATCGCGTGGACAGGCGCCATCTACAGTTGCGGCATCGGTATCGTCTTCCTGCTCGGCATCTCGGAGCGCCTGCCGATGCTTTCGTGAAGGTTGCGTCCCAGGCTACCCCTACGAGCATCAAGCCTCCAAGAGTCCTTCAACCAAAGCCTCCCACTCATCTTCCAGGCTCGGACGGCAGAACTGCCGGCCTGCCCGTTCATACCAATACTCCGCATTCTCCTGTGCGTCTTCCCGGCGGTGCAGGTAGGCATGCACTGCCATCCCCTCTGGTGTGGTGAGTTCGTCTACAAGCCCGTGTGCACGCGCCCAATCGCCTTTCGCATCCCACCAAAGCGCCTCTACCGGCGCAACCATTCCCTCCGGCGGGGTGGCACTCTTAATCGTTGCTCGAAATTCTTTCCTGTTCATCCTACCCTCCACCTCACAACCTCTTCACTTCTTGGTCATTCTCGGTTTCTCCAGTGATTCAGGTCACATCCGTGTATTCAGTCCGTTGGTACATCCTGGCTGAGGCACCGGAGTATTCATGAGCATACTGCTCCCTCGGATCCCGCATCAGCTGGAAGGGTTTCTATCGCCAATTTCGTTCCCGGCAAGTGCCCCGGAGATTGCAGGACTACGGCTCTAGGTGTTTTAAGGCTGGTTATTTGCGACTCAGACCAAATTGGTCGTATACTGAAGTCCGACTATTCCGGTCGCATTTGCCGATGTGGCTGTTTCGTCGGTCCATGGGAGCCAGACGGTTGAGCGTTCTTAGCGATTTGCGGGTCGGCGAAAGCGGGGTGGTGGTGGCGCTCGACCTTCCCGAGTCCGTCCAGAACCACCTGATGCATATGGGCTTTGTGCCTGATGTGCATGTCACGGTTCTGCGCCGCGCGCCGGCCGGAGATCCAACCGTATATGCCATTGACGGCATGGAGATTGCCCTTCGGGTCGAGACCGCCCAGTCCATCCACACGCGCAACGCCGGTGAGGCCGCGAAGGTTGCTGAAAAGCGTGCTCTGACCGAGGCTCTGCGATGAGTTCCTGCTGCACGCCCGCAGCCTTCGAGCCGCCGGTTGTGCAGCTCCCTGAGGGTTCGCTGCGCACTGTCGTTCTCATCGGCCCGCCCAACTCCGGTAAATCCACGCTCTTCAACCGGCTCACCGGGCTGCGGCAAAAGGTCGCCAACTATCCCGGAGTCACGGTTGAGCAGCGCATGGGCATGATGTCGGGCGTAGGGCGCGGTGATCTCACGCTGATTGATCTGCCGGGCGTCTATTCCCTTTCGCCATTCAGTGAGGATGCGCGCGTCGCCGTCGATGTCTTGCAGGGCAGGATGCCCGGCACCCCGCGCCCGGATGCCATCCTGCTGGTTCTCGACTCGCTGCATCTGACGCGCCAGCTGATGCTCGCCGCGCCCATCCTCTCCCTCGGCCTGCCCACGCTCGTGCTGCTGAACATGTCTGACCTGATGGAGTCGCGCGGCGGCGAAATCGATCCCCTTGAGCTTGCCCGCCAGATGGGCACACCGGTGGCCCAGATCAGCGCGTTCCGCGGCACGGGACTTGATGCGATTCCGCTGTTTCTTAACCGCCAGCGCGCCGCGACGCAGCCGCTCGCACTTCCCGTAATCGGCAACGCCGCCAGCACCCACAAATGGGCCGCGCAACTCAGCCGCCGCACCGGATATCGCGCTCCGCTGTCGGCTGAGAATACCCGCAAAATCGACAACGTTCTCCTCCACCGTTTCTGGGGTCCGCTGCTGTTCCTGGTAGTTGTCGTCGCTGTCTTCGAAGTAGTCTTTTCCATCGGCCAGCCGCTCTCAGACGGGTTTGGCGCGATTCTGTCCCGCGCAGCCAACTTTGTTGCGCCTCTGCTTCCCTCCGGCTGGCTCCGCTCCCTGCTGATTGACGGCGCATGGAAAGGCGTCGCCTCCATACTCGTCTTTCTGCCACAGATCCTGCTGCTGTTCCTTTTTATAGGGATACTTGAGGACACTGGCTACCTCGCCCGCGCCGCGCTCATCGCCGACCGCGTGATGCGCACCACGGGACTGAACGGCAAGGCCTTCATTCCGCTGCTTTCGGCATACGCCTGCGCCGTGCCTGCCATCATGGCCACGCGCACCATCGAGAACAAGCGCGACCGCTTCGCCACCATCCTCGTGACGCCGTTCATGACCTGCTCTGCACGTCTGCCGGTCTATCTGCTGCTGATTGCGGCCTTCATTCCGCACCGGACGTTTCTGCACGGTTTCATAGGCCTGCAGACGCTCACCATGCTCGGCCTCTACGTTGCCGGCTTTGTAGCCGCCATGACGACCGCCTGGCTGCTGAAAAGCTCCGTACTCAAATCCAGCGAGACACCGTTCATCCTTGAGCTCCCGCAGTACCGCATGCCCACCGTGCGCTCGCTGGCCACGCGGCTGATTGACCGCGGGAGTGTCTTCCTTCGCCAGGCCGGCACCATCATCCTCGCCGTGACCCTGGCCCTCTGGCTTCTCGCGCACGTTCCGCCGGTGGTCACAACCACTGGTTCCTACACCGCGCCCCAACTGACCGACAGCATGATTGGCCGCCTCGGGCACGTGATTGAACCCGCCATCGCTCCGCTGGGATTCAACTGGAAGGTCGGAATAGGCCTGATCTCCAGCGTGCTGGCCCGCGAGGTGATGGTGAGCACCATGGGCACGCTGTACGGCGCCGACCCCGGCACGCAGTCCCTCAACCTGCAGGCAGCCCTGCACAGCGACCTCACCATCGGAGGCGCGCTGGCCCTGATGATCTTTTTTGCCTTCGCCATGCAGTGCACCTCCACCATGGCCGTAGTGCGGCGCGAAACTAACTCGTGGAAGTGGCCCGCCATCCAGTTCACCTACATGCTGGTGCTCGCCTGGGTCTCAGCCTTTGCCGTAAACCACATCACGATGTACTTTCTGCGCTAGCAGCGGGCATGCGGGTTTAATGCCCGATGCGCCCGTGCAGCACCACCGCCACGCCCACCGGATGGCTTCCATAGAGCCCTGCAAGCGCAGATGGCGCTGAATAGAACGTCGCCTGCGCGCCCAGTTCCCAGGATGACCATTCATTCGCCAGGATGCGATGCGCATATCCGCCCGTGTAGGCTTGCACGCGGCCAATCACGGCCTCTTCTTCCGGCTCGCCGGCGCCGAGCAGATCCGTCGTTCGATCATCATTCTCAGCCCGCATCCAGACAAAATGCCGGTCGCGCACCTTTGCTTCGCCCTCCAGCAGATAGCCGTTCGCATTTACCGCGGACCCGATGGTGTGATTCCGCCCCCACACCGCAGTCGCATCCACGGTCGCGGCATCCCAGCGCCAGTGCGCCGCAATCGATGCCGTTTGCCGCAGTAGATCTTCGTCGGGCCGCAGCGCCTCGGGAGACACCAGATGCCCCACCGAGTACTGCGCAAGCCAGTTTCGCGAGGGCGCCACCCACAGCCGCGCTGACCAGGAATCCAGTGCGCCTACATGAATCGTCCAACGGTTTTCGCCGGGCTCCCTTCCATGGAAGCCTGACGCTTCCACCTTCACCGGCCCCACCGCCACGCCGCCGGTCAGCACGTCGTAGGCAATATGCGTCGAGTCCTGAAGATGATGCGCCAGCGGCGCGAGCGGATTGTCCTCCGCGCTGGCCCGGTGCGGAAATGCCTCAGGCCCCATGGCGGGGTCGCCCACCAAGGCCGCGTAGAGGGTTGCCAGGGCGTGCTTGCCCACCTTGTAGTCCTCCATCGCTGCCAGTTCCATAAACAGATCGTGCGGGTGCTGCCCATCTACAATGGGCTTCCCAAACGCCGTTTCGCCCTGCTGAAACAATTCCGGGTAATACCGCCCGCTGATCGTCGCCGGCTCCAGGCTCAGCATCGCGCGCGCGGTAAAGTTGCTTCTTTGCGTGCTGCGCTGGGCCATCGGCATCAGCCAGTTCACGCTGAACAGCTTGTCTGCGCCGCGCGGCCCGCTCTGCTGCTGCTCCACAACGCCCACTTCCCCATGCAGCATCAGCATCCAGCTGCCGTGCATCGCCATCAGCATTGGCGGCACCGTCGCGCCCGGCTCCAGGCTGGTGCCTGAACCCGTATGACGCGCCACATTTTCTTCAAGCGTGTTTGCCTCGCCGCCCATCTGCATCTGCGCGCATGCCCCGCTGCTCAGGGCCGCCAGCAATACGCTCACCACCACAGAATGCCTCATCGCATTAGCATCATCCGCATGCGACTCTCGGTGCAACAGCCTGTCTCGCGCCGCATCGCTTCATTTTAGACGACTCGCGAAGCATCCCTCCAGTGTGAGAAACTGAATGGGTAGCTTTCCTTTTCCGGCGGCGCTGCCCTGCATTCGTGCCGGACAAAAGATACAAAGCCCAACACTCTCAGGCTGTTTTGGCGCACGCATGCCCGCGGCCTTCATCACAGGAATTTCGTTTCATGATCAGTGTCAGCAACGTCTCAATGCGCTACGGCTCGAAGATTCTTTTTGAAGACGTAAGCACCACCTTCACCTCCGCCCGCCGCTATGGACTCACCGGTCCCAACGGGGCCGGCAAATCCACCTTCATGAAGATCCTGACCGGCGAGCTCGACGCTCAAAAGGGCACGGTCGTCCGTCCGCGCAAGTTCGGCGTCCTCCGCCAGGATCAGTTCGCATTCGACGCGTATCGCGTCATCGACACGGTCATCATGGGAAACAAGCCTCTGTGGGCCGCACTCGAAGAGCGTGACCGCATCTACGAGAAGGCCGAAATGACCAACGAGGATGGCATGCGCCTGGGCGAGCTTGAAGGCATTATCGGAGACGAGGACGGCTACACCGCCGAACCCGACGCAGCCATCCTTCTTCAGGGGCTGGACATTCCGGACGAGTCTCATGCGCGCAAAATGTCAGAACTGCAGGGTGGCCAGAAGGTGCGAGTGCTGCTGGCGCAGGCGCTTTTTGGCAAGCCTGAAGCGCTGCTGCTTGACGAGCCGACGAACCATCTCGACCTCGACTCAATTCACTGGCTTCAGGACTTTCTTGTCAACTACGATGGCACCCTCGTGGTCATCTCGCACGACCGTCACTTCCTGAACAGCGTGACCACTCACACCGCCGATATCGACTACCAGACCATCATCACCTACACCGGCGGCTATGATGACATGGTTCTCGCCAAGACGCAGATCCGCTCCCGCCTTGAGGCCGAGAACGCCCAGCGCGAGAAAAAAATAGCGCAGCTCAATGAATTTATCGCGCGGTTCGCCGCCGGAACGCGCTCCTCGCAGGTGACCAGCCGCCGCAAGGAGGTTGAGCGCCTGCAGACCAATGAGCTGACGCGCTCCAACATCCAGCGGCCCTACATCCGATTTGACCAGGCACGCCCCAGCGGTAAGCACATCCTTGAGGTCAAACACCTGGTCAAGTCCTACGGCGAACAGACCGTCATTGACGCCTTCTCGGCCAACGTGCTGCGCGGCGAAAAAATCTGCCTGATGGGCCGCAACGGAGCAGGCAAGACGACGCTGCTCAAGTGCCTGCTGGCCAACTATCCCGGCCTGGCTGAAAAGGATTTCACCATGGAGTCGGGTTCGGTCTTCTGGGGCCATGAACCGCACGTGGGCTACTTTGCTCAGGACGTGGGCTCCACCATCGAGCATGGGCTGACGGTTTCTGAGTGGCTTCACCGTTGGGATCCAGCCGCGCATATCGAGGACATTCGCGGCATCCTCGGCCAAATGCTGTTCTCGGGCGAAGAAGGCTCCAAGCCCACTCGCGCCCTCTCAGGCGGCGAACAGGCACGCCTCCTCTTCTGCAAGCTCATCCTCACCAAGCCCAACGTGCTCATCTTCGACGAGCCAACCAACCATCTCGACCTTGAGGCCATCAACGCCCTCAACATCGCCCTGCAGCGCTACGAGGGTACCGTGCTGCTCGTCACCCACGACCACGACCTCATCGACGAGGTGGCCACTCGGCTCTGGAACTTTACCCCATCAGGAATTGAAGACTTTCAGGGGCCCTACTCCGAGTGGAAGGGCAAGCACAGCTAGACGCCATGCCCCTACCGCGTCCGGCTGGCGTGCTAATCCGGCATCATCAGGCCCGATGCGGAACTTGAGCGGTGCAGCGGGACCGTCAGACGCGCCAGTGATCGGGGCGCCAGCTCTTGATGCGCTCTTTAATCTGTTTCCGGTTGAGATTGTGCTCGAGCGCCTGCTTGGCGAGCTCCACCACCTCATCGTCGGCGGCAAATCGCAGACCTATCAACTGGTCCTCGTTGAGGCGGCCAATTTGCGTGTGCCACTCAGAGGGCGCAAGGGCCTGCAGCCGCAGGCGCTCTTCCAGGCGGATGACGCGGTCCTGGACCTTCAATGGATACACTCGCAGCCTGAACAGCGCGATGATGGCAGCCAAGGAGAGAACCAGAAACCACACGGCCATCAGCCCGGGGTGCCGAACCAGATGCACAATGACAATGATCAGGTTGATCAGCAGGACCAGGGCAAGCACAAAGTGAAACTGCGGATCGAATCGGGCATGGTTTTTGAGACTTTGCGACTTCTTACTCATGTGGAATCCTTATCTCATCCAGGCCGGTGTACGGCCGGGTTGTTATTGAAGCGGGATCGGTAGCGGCCAGCGAGATGAGCACGTCGGGTCCGGTGACCGGAGACTCCTCCGGTGCCATCTCCGCGTAGACGCTCTCGCTTTCAACGTCAGGCGCCGTCAACAGGTCGATCCGGCCACCGGCCAGCACCTGAGGGTGGTCAGGAATGATGTGGTAATGTCCGCGGATCAGATAATCGACCAGAATCCCTCCAGCCAGGTAGGGATTCAGAACCGCAATGGGGATGGCATAGGCCGTGGTGATAAGCGACTCGGCGATGTTCTTATTGGCGCGGCTCATCCGGCGGTATCCCGGCACCTGGGGTATCTCAAAAATCTGGAGGCTGGTCTCAGGATGCCTGCGGGCATAGCGCTCGAGCTTGTACGCAATCTGCTTGGGCGTGGTCATGCCGGCGTCAGGGAAAAAGCTGCGGCGGAAGGTGCGCGGGAAATAGAAGTTGAGCACCTCGCGGGCAAAGTCGGCGCAATTGTTAAAAATCAACTGGAAGCGGGACCTGTTTGCCCGGCCGTTCATGAGGGCGATGAAGGAATCGTCCTGCTGCTCGGTGGTGGCAAAGCGGAAGGCGTAGATGCGCCGTTCGTAGGCGACTCCCACCAGCTCTGTCCAGCCGCCATGAATAAAATTACCGCGCGGTATATCCTCCCCCAGACCGAGAAGATGACGCTCATGATAATTGTCGCGCAGCCGGTCGACGGTCTCGCGGTCCACCTGGCTGGGGATTTCATCGGATCTCTCGACAGAGTAGAGATAGGGAATAATCGGCATCGCCACCCAGTCGTAACCGCCAACGCCCTGATAGCGCGAGATGACGGTGCCTGTTTCGCCGGGACGGCAGCGGCGCAACTCGACGGGCGACTCAGCGCAGATGCGTGAGAAGTAAACCGCGGTGTGGCCGGTGGGGTTGAGAGCGCCGAAAAAGCCGTACGGCTCCTCCATCAGCAATGCGGCCTGTGCATAACAGCGCTGACAACCCAACGCAAAGATC
>DASSHM010000278.1:0-12853 GCA_035692885.1 Occallatibacter sp. | reverse complement strand
TTGTGCTTCGCTAGAACCTTCGTGATCGCCGCCGTCAACGTCGTCTTCCCGTGATCAATGTGGCCGATCGTTCCCACGTTCACGTGCGGCTTCGAACGATCAAACTTTTCCTTCGCCATAAAATCTCATCGCCCTTTCGTATCTCGTACAGCCTGGTTCATCCCGGGGCGCCGGCGGTCCGGCTCCAGCCCCAAACCCTTTTGCCTCGCTTACTTGCCCTGTGCGCGGCCGATAATCTCATCGGCGATCATGCGCGGGGCCTCCTCGTACCGTGCAAACTGCATCGAATAGGACGCCCGGCCCTGCGTGGACGAGCGAATGTCGTTCACGTAGCCGAACATCTCCTTGAGCGGCACAATGGCCTTGATGACCTGCGACCCGGCCGCGTGCTCCATCCCCTCAATCCGCCCGCGGCGCGAGTTGATGTCGCCGATAATCGTCCCCATGTGCTCTTCGGGAACCGTCACTTCCACGGCCATCACCGGCTCCAGCAGCACCGGCGAAGCCTTCCTCGCGGCCTCCTTGAAGGCGATTGACCCGGCAAACTTGAAGGCCATTTCGTTCGAGTCCACCTCGTGATAGCTGCCGTCGAACAGCGATACCTTCACGTCCACCATGGGATAGCCGGCCAGGATGCCGAGCTCCATCGCGCCCTGGATGCCCTGATCAATGGGCTTGATGTATTCCCGGGGCACCACGCCGCCCTTGATGTCGTTCACAAACTCGTAACCCGCGCCGGGCGTATTGGGCTCAACGCGGAGCTTGCAATGTCCGTAGTTGCCCGAGCCGCCGGTCTGGCGAATGTACTTGCCCTCGGCCTCGGCCGCCTTGCGAATGGTCTCGCGGAACGCCACCTTGGGCTCGCCCACGTTGGCTTCCACCTTGTGCTCCCGCTTCATGCGGTCCACAAGAATCTCCAGGTGCAGCTCGCCCATGCCGCTGATGATCGTCTGGCCCGAGTCCTCGTCGGTGCGCACCTTGAAGGTGGGATCCTCGTCGGCCAGCCGCGCCAGGGCCAGCGCCATCTTCTCCTGGTCGGCCTTGGTCTTGGGCTCAATGGCCACCGAAATCACCGGCTCGGGGAAGGTGATCGCGCCCAGCGCAATCGGATGCTGCGGCGCGCTGAGCGTATCGCCCGTCTTCAGGTCCTTCAGGCCCACGCACGCGCAGATGTCGCCGGCCAGAATCTCCGTCACGTCCTCGCGCTTGTTGGCATGCATCTTCACCAGGCGGCCCACCCGCTCCGTCTTGCCCGTGCGCGGATTCAGCACCGTGTCGCCGGTCTTCAGTGATCCGGAGTAGACGCGGATGAACGAAAGCTTGCCGAAGGGATCGTTGATCAGCTTGAAGACCAGCGCCGACATGGACTCGCTGTCCTCGGGCTTGCGCACCAGCACATCCTGCTGATGGGACGGATCGATGCCCTCCACCGGCGGCTTGTCCAGGGGGCTGGGCAGATAGTCCACCACCGCATCCAGCAGCGTCTGCACGCCCTTGTTCTTGAACGCGCTTCCGCAGATGACGGGAAACACCTTCAGGTCAATCGTGGCCTGGCGAATGCCCGCCTTCAGCTCCTCGATGGCCGGGGTCTCGCCCTCCAGAAACTTTTCCAGCAGCACGTCATCGGTCTCGGCGATGACCTCGATCAACTGCATGCGAAAGGCCTCGGCCTTCTTCTGCAGATCGGCGGGAACCTCCTCCACCGAGTACTTGGCGCCCATGGTCTCGTCGTGCCACACGATGGCCTTCATCTCGATCAGGTCCACCACGCCCTTGAAGTTCGCCTCGGCGCCGATGGGAATTTGCAGCGCCACCGGCCGCGCCCCAAGCCGCTTGCGGATGGTCTCCAGCACGTATTCGAAGTCCGCGCCGTTCTTATCCATCTTGTTCACAAAGCAGATGCGCGGAACCTTGTACTTGTCACCCTGCCGCCACACCGTCTCGGTCTGCGGCTGCACGCCGCTTACCGAGTCAAACACCGCCACCGCGCCGTCCAGCACGCGAAGCGATCGCTCCACCTCCGCGGTAAAGTCCACATGGCCCGGCGTATCGATGATGTTGATGCGGATATCGCGCCAGGTGCAGGTGGTTGCGGCCGACGTGATGGTGATGCCACGCTCCTGCTCCTGCTCCATGTAATCCATGGTCGCGGTGCCTTCGTGCACCTCGCCGATGCGGTGCGTGATGCCCGTGTAAAAAAGGATGCGCTCTGTCGCTGTCGTCTTTCCGGCGTCGATGTGCGCCATGATTCCGATGTTCCGACAACGATTCAGAGGTATGGTGCGAGCCACTTCAATCTCATCCTTGCAGGCTCTCCGAGCCCGCGGTTGGTCTTGCTGCCTCTTCCTGTCCCCGCGTCCGCCCTGTGCCGCGGCCGCAATTGTCGGCGCTCTACCAGCGATAGTGGGCAAAGGCCTTGTTGGCCTCGGCCATGCGGTGAACGTCTTCCTTCTTCTTCATGGCCGCGCCGCGCCCGTTGGCTGCATCCAGCAGCTCGTTGGCCAGCTTCTCGGTCATGCCCTTCTCGCCGCGCCCGCGCCCATAGGTAATCAGCCAGCGGATTGCCAGCGAGGTCCGCCGGTCGGCATTCACCTCAATCGGCACCTGATAGTTGGCGCCGCCCACCCGGCGGGTCTTCACCTCGAGCAGCGGCTTGCAGTTCTCCACCGCCTTCTTGAACAGCTTCAGCGCCTCATCGCCGCCCCGCTCCTCAAGATTCTTCATCGCCGCGTAAAAGATGCCCTGGGCGGTCGACTTCTTGCCGCCCCACATCATCGAGTTCACAAACTTGGTCACCAGCGTCGACCCGTACACCGGGTCGGGCGCCACCTCCCGCTTAGCAATGTGCCCTTTTCTTGGCATAAATCCTCAAATCCCTCGCGCTTGCGCGCCTCTTCCCGTGTCCCGGTCCCGGTTCCTCAGCCCCTCCGGCCACCGCTCAGAGGCCCCTTACGACTTGCCGCCCTTGGCGCGCTTGGCCCCGTACTTTGACCGGCTCTGGTTGCGGTTGGCCACGCCCACCGAATCCAGGGTTCCGCGCACCACGTGATACCGCACCCCCGGAAGATCCTTCACACGGCCCCCGCGGATCAGCACAATGGAGTGCTCCTGCAGGTTGTGGCCGATGCCCGGAATATACGTGGTCACCTCGATGCCGTTGGTCAACCGCACGCGAGCCACCTTGCGCAGGGCCGAGTTCGGCTTCTTGGGCGTCTGGGTATACACGCGGGTGCATACGCCGCGCCGCTGCGGTGAGGCCTGCAGTGCAGGTGACGCCGTCTTGTACCGCGGGGCCGTGCGCCCCTTGCGAACCAGTTGATTAAAAGTAGGCAAACTCAAACTCCTTACCGCAAATCCTTGCAACCACTCAGCCTGGCACACACGCGCAGCACCCTTGGGGTCCTCTCCGCGCCGCTGTGCCAGATCACATATGGCACGCGCGCACAGAAGCCCTGCTGTCGCTGCTTCGCGTCTGCCTTCGTTCCACTTCAGACGAGAACCAGGACGGTGGCCGGTCGTTTTCACGCTCCCCGCGGAAAAGCCAACTCCGTTTCGCCGGTTCCGGCCCGCATAGCCCTCCGTGGCGGAGAACGCGCGAGCGCCGATGCGATGTTGTCCCTGCCCCTCGCAAGAAAGGAGCCCTTCCGGGAACCTCTTCCGGATCAACCGCTTCCGGAGATCTGACTCAGCCCGGACCGCTTCCTGTCCACCGGGCCTTCCTTACGCAACCCTCGTTTGGACACACGGAGAGGTGCGTTCTTGCGGAACCTTTTTACAATAACAAGAAAGGGGGGTGGGGTCAACGAATTCAGCCCCACCCCCGCAATTTTCAGGCGTCCGCGCGGCCTACTCGGTCGAGTGCAGCACCCAGGTGCCGTTCTCCAGCACAAAGTCAGCCTGCTTCTTGTCGCTCAACTGGTTGCCGGGATTGTGCGCAATATCCTGCAGAGCCTGTGGAACCCCTGTCAAATCCACGCCTTCCGTATACTGCGCGCCCATCGCCTTGTCCGTTCCGGGCAGCACCTCGCTCTTCGGCGTGGCCACGTCGCGCACCCGGTAGTGGTTGGCCACCACCGGCGTCACAATCACCGAATAGCTGGTGTCGCTCATGCTCTCAGGACGCCACTGGATCACGTCGCCGCCCGCCTGCAGCTTAAGCGCCTTCTTGCCTTCATCGGTCAGCGTATAGTCGGCCCAGTACCGGTTCGGATAGACCCTCGTCAGCTTCCAGTAGCCGGCTGTGATTCCCTGCCCCATGCCCGCCTTGTTCACCAGAATCGCCGGAGGAACCGGCGCCTGCTTGTCATACTTTGCCTGGATCATCGCCTGGGCCTGATCCTGCGTCAGAGGCGGAGTTGATTTGCACCCCGCCAGCGTCAATATGCCCGCTCCCAGCACCACCACAGCTCCCAATAACTTCATCTGCAATACGTTCCTCACGTTCCCTCCATCAGCCACTGAATAAAACGTTTTGAAAACTCTCGAACCGCTATTCTTCTCCTACTTGCAAGGGCTGTCAATGTACTTGGATGCGACATCTCCCGCAGCCGTTTATGCCCTCACCTGCGCGCCCAATTGACTGGCCGGCCTGGATCCAACCGGCCGCCGCGTTCCTGCCAGCCTCATCTTCCGCCGTTCCCCGACACCCGCTCCAGCAGCAGTTTCAAGAAACCCGACTCGTCCGAGGCAAGGCACACCTCCGCGTTTGCGGCTCCCGCGACCGGGCGGGTGAACCCCTTCGCATCCACCTCAATTCGCATCGGTGTCACCGGACAAAGCTCCGGACGCACGGCATAGGCCACCGCCACCGGGTCAAACAGCGTCGGCGTTGGCGTATGGTCCCCGGTTCCGGCCATCCATTGGTGATACAGCAGCGTCAACTGGTCGGTCAGCGCCGAACCGTGGAAAAAGATCGCCTCCCGGTCCCGGGCTTCCAGATGGATCTGGGTCGAGTCCAGCGGCATCATGAACACCGGCACGCCCGCCGCCAGCAGCGCCCGCGCTCCGGCCGGGTTCCGGTCAATGTTCCACTCCGGCTCCGGCGGACGCCGCTCGCCATGCAGTCCGTCATATCCCCGGTGGATGCTGCCCCCCATCATCACCACCCGCTTCAGTTTCTTAAATGTGGCCGGATCACGCTCCATTGCCGCCTGCACCGTCGTCAGCGGCCCAATCGCAATCAGCGTAATCTGCCCCGGATGCCTTCTGATTTCACCCAGAAGAAAGCCCACCGCGTCCGCATGCCGCCGCTGCGGCTCGCGCCGCGCATAGGCCGCCTGGGTAAACACATTGCTGTGTGGCGTCTGCGGCCCCGCCGCCACGGGCACATCGCCGCGCCCCACCGCCGCCAGATACCTGTCCAGCAGCCGGGCGCGCAGCTCCGTGTCGCCATAGGTGGTCGTCACACCCAGCAGCCGCAGCTCCGGACTCCGCAACGCCAGCGCCAGCGCGAACGCATCGTCAATGTCATCCCCGATATCCGTATCAATAATGGTGAGCTGTGCTCCCGCCGTCTGCGAGGCTTCGGTCCCGCCCTGTGCCGCCGCCCGGGCAGGGCGCGCCACGCCCGCTCCCAGCGCCACCACCGCCAGCATCACACATATCCCGCTCATTCCACTCCACTTCATCTTCATCCACGCTCCCGGATGGCGCCGCTGTTCATGCAATGGTCAGCTCCTTCTCCGACTCAATCTTCGCGGGATCCAGTTCAATATCGAATCCCGGCCCCGCTGGCAGCGCAATGTGCGCCCGCTCCACCACCAGCGGGTTCTTCTCAAAATGGTAGTAGTGCTTCATCTTGTTCACCAGATACTCGCCCAACGGAAACGTCATGGGGGACTGGCTGCAGATGGTGTGTACCGCCGCGCGCAGGCTGTGCCCATGCGGAATCACCTCCACATCGTGCAGTGAGGCCACCGTTCCGATCTTCACCAGCTCGCTCACGCCTCCGCACCACTCCGGATCGGCCTGCACCACGTTCAGCGTCCCCGCTTCAAGGTAGCGCTCAACCTCCCAGCGGCCATAGAAGTGTTCCCCGGCCGCCAGCGGGACGCTCGTCCCCCGCCGGATGGCCGCAAAGCTCGAAATCTTCTCCGGATGCGTCACCTCCTCCATCCAGTGCGGACGATACTTCTCCACCTGCCTGGCCCATTCCAGCGCATAGTCCTGGTCCCAGCCGCTGAAGGCGTCAAACATGATCTCGTAGTCGTCGCCCAGCGTCTCGCGCAGTGTCTTCACCAGCTCCACATTCCTGCGCATCCCCTCCGGCCCTGAGCCGGGCCCATAGCCGATAAACCACTTCTGGTAGCGGAAGCCCTCGTTCTTCAGCTCCAGGCAGCGCTTGCGCACCTGGTCCGGCTCCAGCGAAAAGCCCAGCGCGCTGGCATACATCTCCACCTTCGCGCGTGAGGGCCCTCCCAGCAGCCGCCACACGGGAACTCCGTAGAACCTGCCCCTCAGGTCCCACAGCGTATTGTCCACCGCGCTGATTGCCATCATGAAAATTCCGTCGCGCGAGTGGCGGTTTGACCGGTACATCTGATCCCACACCACTTCGCCTGCCAGCGCATCCTTGCCAATCAGAAATTGCCGCAGGTCCTCGATCACAATGGTCGCGGGCTCCAGGTCCACCGGGCCGTACAGCCCATCCAATCCCGCCGCGGTGCGAACGCGCAGATAGTTGGCGCGATACGGCACCTCCTTCATGCCGCCGGGATGATCCGCGTAGGGAGCCGGCCGCAGCGCGTCGTACACATCCAGTGGATTGACCTGCGCCTGGCGATTCACGCCAGCCTCCGCCATGTAGTGGCCGCGCAGCTCCACCACCTCAACGGCGTCAATCTTCAGCGGATTTGCGCCGGCCGGCCGCGCTCCCTCTGCCGTGCCGGGCCTCGCCGCCACCGGCGTTCCTGCCAGCGCCCCGGCCGCGGTCAGCCCCGACAAAAAGCCCCTCCTGCTCATCCCTCCGCCCAGGCCTTTACCCATCCCGTCGTCTCCCTCTCACTCCCGTCTCAGTGCGCAATCCCGTCCGTCTCCAGCCGCGCAACAATTCTGTCCGTGTCATAAACGCAGCCGCCCCACACGCCGCCGCTGGCCTGCACCAGCGCCGCCCACAGCCGGGTGTCATCCGGCAGCTCCGGATGCGGCGCAAGGTCGCTCCTCGGCGCGCGCTCCGCCAGCCGTCGCGCGCCTTCCCCGGCGCTAAAATCACCCGCCGCATCGCCCACCAGATGCACCGTCCCCTGGAGCTTTCCGCGGTCAATCACAATTTCGATGCGGTCGCCTTCCAGCACCTTGCCGATGGGCCCGCCCGCCAGCGCCTCCGGCGCAATATGCCCGATGCACGCGCCCGTCGAAACGCCGCTGAACCGCGCATCCGTCAGCACCGCCACGTGCTTGCAGTGCGGCAGAGCCTTCAGCGCCGCCGTCACCTGGTAGATCTCCTGCATCCCCGCGCCTTTTGGCCCGCTGCAGATCAACACCACCACGTCGCCGTGCCCGATGGTCCCGCTCTTGATTGCCTTGATGGCAGCGGCCTCGGTCGTGAACACCCGCGCCGGCCCCAGATGCCGGTAGACATTCCTCTCATCCATCAACGCCGGGTCAATCGCCGTGCTCTTGATCACCGCGCCCTCCGGCGCAAGATTCCCCACCGGGAAACAGATGGTGGAACTCAGCCCGCGCTGCCGCGCCTGGTCGGGTGTCATCAGCACATCGTCCGCATCAATTCCGTCCAGTTCCTTTAATCGGCGCCGCAGCGCGCTTCGCCTCTCACTCTGTTCCCACCAGTCCAGTCCCGCCCCGAGCGTCTCGCCCGTCACGGTCCTCACGCCGGTGTCGAGGAGCCCCGCCGCGCGCAGCGCCAGCATCACCTCCGGCACTCCGCCAGCCAGAAACACCTGCACCGTCGCAAAGCCCCGAGGACCGTTCGGCAGCGCGTCCACCAGCCGCGGAACCTCCCGGTTTACACGTATCCAGTCATCCACCGTGGGCCGCTTCAGCCCGGCCGCGAAGGCAATCGCCGGCACATGCAGCAGCAGGTTTGTCGAGCCGCCGAAGGCCGCATGCAGCACCATCGCGTTGCGCACCGCCGCATCGGTCAGCACGTCCGTGGTTGCCATCCCCAGCTCGTGCATCCTCATCAGGGCCCGCGCCGAACGCCGTGCCGCGTCCAGCCAGATGGGCTGGCCTGAGGGCGCCAGCGCCGAATGCGGCAGTGACAGCCCCAGCGCCTCGCCCACCACCTGCGACGTGGCCGCCGTGCCCAGAAACTGGCATCCGCCGCCCGGCGAGGCGCACGCCCTGCAACCCGCCTCGGCCGCATACTCGAGCGTAATCTGCTGCTGGGCAAACCGCGCTCCGATGGTCTGCACCCTGCCTGCATCCTCACCCTGCTCTGGCAGCAAGGTCACGCCGCCGGGTACCAGAACCGCCGGCAACCTGCCCGACGATGCCAGAGCCATCATCATCGCAGGCAGCCCCTTGTCGCACGTGGCCACTCCCAGCACTCCCCGGCGCGTGGGCAGCGAGCGCATCAGCCGTCGCAGCACCATCGCGGCATCATTGCGGAACGGCAGCGAGTCCATCATGCCCGCCGTGCCCTGCGTACGCCCGTCGCACGGGTCGGTGCACGCGCCGGCAAACGGCACCGCGCGCAGCTCCTTCAGCTCGCGCGCCGCCTCGCCCACCAGCAGACCCACCTCCCAATGCCCGGTGTGAAAGCCCAGCGCAACCGCTTCGCCGTTCTCGGCGCGCAACCCGCCATGCGTGCTCAGAATCAGAAATTCCGGATCGTTCAGCCGCGCCGGATCCCAGCCCATCCCCGCGCTCTGGCTCAGCCCAAACAGGTTTCCCGAGGGTTCCGTAAGCAGCATATCCGCCGACAGCGGCAACACCCCCGCCGGTCCGCGCGCATGCGTCGTCACGTCATACAGCGCAGCGCCGTCGCGTCCCAGCCCTTGCCGCTCCAGTCCTTCCCTTTCCAGCCCTTTCCCTTCCAGGATGGATGCCAATGAAATCGCTGTAATGAGGCGTTCTCCTTTCCAACTCAGCCAGTATAGTGGCGCGCCTCACCGCTCGCTTGCGTGAGGCCCGTTTGCGTAAGGCTTGTTTGCGTGCCCTTTGTCCGCGTGCAATACTCCGTGTGTTCGCTGGCGTCGTCCTGCCGCACACCGCAAATCCATGCAGCCTCTCTACCGCAAAATCTCGCGCCGCCTTGTACCCTTTCTCATCCTGCTCTACCTCGTCGCGTTTCTTGACCGCGTCAATATAGGCTTTGCGGCCCTCACCATGAACCGCGACCTGCAGATCGACGCCAGCCTCTTCGGCCTTGCGGCGGGCATGTTCTTCCTCGGCTACTTCCTCTTTGAGGTCCCCAGCAACCTCATCCTGCTGCGCGTCGGCGCTCGCCGTTGGATCACGGTCCTCATGGTCGCCTGGGGATGCGTCTCCGTGGCCACCGCCCTCGCCCCCAACCCCACCACCTACATCGCTCTCCGCTTTCTGCTCGGGCTCGCCGAGGCCGGCTTCTATCCCGGCGTCATCCTCTATCTCACCTTCTGGCTGCCGCCTGCGGTCCGTTCCAGCATCATGGCCATGTTCGTGGCGGCCATTCCCCTCTCCAGCCTGGTCGGCTCGCCCATCTCCGCGCAGATTCTCCTTCTCGACAACCTGCTCGGCCTGCGGGGCTGGCAATGGCTCTTCGTCCTCGAGGGCGCGCCGGCCATCCTGCTCGGTTTCCTTGTTCTTCTGCTGCTGCCCAACGGCCCCTCCGACGTCCGCTGGCTCTCCCCGCTCGAAAAGCAGACTCTGCAGCGCGACCTGCGCGACGCCTCCCCTGCGCAGTCCGCCAAAAAGCACTCCTTCCTTGATATGTTCACCGCGGAGCCCGCCGTCTATGGCTGGAGCCTCGCCTACTTTCTGCTGATGCTCGGCCTCTATGGACTCGGCTTCTGGATTCCCACCGTCCTCGCCTCGCACGGACTCGGCATCCGGGCCCTCGGCTGGGCCACGGCGTTGCCCTACCTCGTCGCCATCGCTGCCATGCTCCTCTGGAGCCACCGCTCCGACCGTCGCGGCGAGCGCCGCTTCCACCTTGCCGCGGCGTATGTCGCCGCCGGGGCCGGCTTCCTCGTAGCCGCCTTCGCGACCCATGCATCCATGGCCGTGGCAGGCTTCACGCTCGCCGCCGTCGGAGTTCTTTCCGCCATGCCCGTCTTCTGGAGCGCCTCCACCGTCGAGCTCGCCGGTCCCCTGGTCGCGGCTCACATCGCCGTCATCAACTCCATCGGAAACCTCGGCGGCTTCTTCGGTCCGGTTATCATGGGCTGGCTGCGGCACGTCACGCACCACTACATCGCGGGCCTGGCCGTCATCGCCTGTTGTCTGGCCGCCGGCGCATTCGTCACCGCGCGCCTGTGCAGGCCCGCTGCCGCCGCCGCTACTTCTTGATGCGCTGCGCGGCCGCGTCCACGTCCCAGAAGTCCGAGGGCAGTTCGCGGTTGTACTCCACGCTGTTCACAAACAGTTGCCGCGTCATCTCGTCGTTCTCATAGCGCACAATGCTGAACGGCGTCGGCAGCCCGTCCACCACGTGGTAATCCGCGTACTCCTCGGCGTCCGTGTTCTTGTCCTTGTACACCGGATCGCGCCACTGGAAGCTCGACCGCAGGGGCAGGTGTGTCTGCGCATCCGTGATAATCGTCACCGCTTCGTTGTCGGCCGAGATGAGCGTCACCTGGTCGCCAAGATGCCGCTCCGCCATCCGCTTGCCCTCGTAGATCAGAATCGTCCGCGGATCCTTCATCCACACCTTCACCGCCGTCTCAATCGAGTGGTCCCGCCGCCGCAGAAACTCCGCCACCTGGTCCTTGGGCAGCGCTGCCTTGCCCTTGTAGGTCACCTCCCACCCCTCGCCGCCCACGTAAAACTGCACCACGTCCCGGTGCTTCGTGTACTCGATGCGGTCATGGTCCGGCCACTGGTGGAAATACCAGTACTCAGTCGTTCCCAGGTTCGGCTTGCCGTGGTAGAACGCCGCAATATGCCCCTGCTGCATCACGTTCTTCAGGTTCAGCCACGCCTGCCCGCCCAGCGCCTGCACCATCTGGTCCAGCACCGCGCGCGCCTGCTGGGCGTTCTTTTGCTCCGTATCGCCGCCCGCCTGCGCCGGCGCGGTCATGGGAATCGCCAGCAAAGCCGCCGCCATGGCTGCCGCCAGCGCTCTCCGTCTCAATTCCAGCTTTGCCCAGCTCATTCCGCCGCTACCCCGCCAGCACCGCGCCGCCATTCACGTTGAGTACCTCGCCGCTGATAAATCCCGCCATCGGCGTGCACAGAAACAGCACCGGCCCCGCCACCTCGCGCGCGGTCGCCGCGCGCCCCACCGGAATCTCCGCCGCAATCCGCGGGCCCATCCGCGGGTCGTCCAGCGCCGCCGCGCTCATCTCCGTCGCCACCCAGCCCGGCGCCACGCAATTCACCAGAATCCCCCGAGGCGCCAGCTCGCTCGACAGGCTCTTGGTCAGACTGATCAACGCGCCTTTCGTCACGGCGTAATCCGCATGGCCCGCCTCGCCCCGCTGCCCCGCGGTCGAGCTGATCAGCACAATGTGCCCCTTGGTGCCGTCTCCACCCCGCGCCGGAGCGCCCTGCAGCTCCATCTGCGCCACCGCCGCCTGCACCAGACCGAACACCGAGTCCAGGTTCACCCCCATCGTCTGACGCCACTGCTCGTCCGTCATCAGCTCAATCGGAGCATCCTCCGCCGGCCAGATGCCATGGTTCGCCACCAGCGCGTCCAGCCGCCCAAATGCCGCCACCGCCGACCGCACCAGCGCCCGCCCATGCGCCGCCGTGCCCAGCTCCTTCTCCACCGCCACGCACACCGCCGGGCCGCCGCACTCCGCCATCAGCGCATGGGCCTGCGCCCGCGCCTGCCGGTAGCTGAAGACCACCCGCGCGCCCGCCTGCACAAACAGCCGCACCGTCTCCGCGCCAATCCCGCGCGACCCGCCCGTCACCAGCGCGACCTGTCCCTCCAGCGCCAACTCCACTCCCGCCATAGGCCCAACCTAAATCCACCCGCCCGTCCATGTCGAGGCAGCCCGGCCGTTTACGAAGGCACACCACGCTATGATTGGCTTCTCATTTGCAGACTTCCCCGCCCCAGACATGCACAATAGGCACAGAGGCTCGGCGCGACTGTTGAAGACCGTCCGGCCCGGCAAACCGCACCGGATGCGTTGACGGAGGTTCCATGCACAAGGACCGGCTTGAAGCCTTCAGTGACGGCGTGTTCGCCATCATCATCACCATCATGGTGCTTGAGCTCCACGTACCCCACGGTCAGCAGCTCTCCGCGCTCCAGCCCCTCCTGCCCGTCTTCCTCTCCTATGTGCTCAGCTTCGTCTACGTCGGCATCTACTGGAACAATCACCACCACCACCTCCAGGTGGCCCGGCGCGTCTCCGGCGGAGTGCTCTGGGCCAACCTGCACCTGCTCTTTTGGATCTCCCTCTTTCCCTTCGTCACCGGCTGGATGGGCGAGAACGCGTTCGCGCCCATCCCCACCGCCCTCTACGGAGGAGTTCTGCTCATGGCCGCCGTCGCCTACTGGATTCTGGCCCACGCGCTCATCGCGGTCGAAGGCAGGGAATCCGTCCTCGCCCGCGCACTGGGCAGGGACCGCAAGGGCGTCATCTCCGTCGTGCTCTACGCCGTGGGCATTCTCCTCGCCTGCACCACTACTTGGGCCGCGCAAGCCATCTACATCCTGGTCGCGCTCATCTGGCTCGTCCCCGACCGCCGCATCGAGCGCGTTCTGCCTTCCGCCCCGGCCAATCCGCCCGGAACC
>DASSHM010000277.1:0-2478 GCA_035692885.1 Occallatibacter sp. | reverse complement strand
CGAACCCATGTTTGTGGAACCGGGCATCAAGACGGGAATGCCCATGCTCATCGACAACCCCAGCGAGCTGGGTGCTGACCGCCTTGCGGACTGCATCTCAGCCTACGAGCGCTATGGCGGGCCCTGCATTGTGGTGGACTTTGGCACGGCCACCAAGTTTGAAGTCATCTCGGAACGCGGCGAATATATGGGCGGGGCCATCGCTCCCGGGCTTGGGCTCAGCGCCGACGCGCTCTTCTCCCACGCCGCCCGGCTGAGCCGCGTCGACATCAGGCGTCCTGCGAAGGTGATCGGCACCAACACCGTGACTCATCTTCAGAGCGGCCTCTACTTCGGCTACATCGGCCTTGTGGACGGCATCCTCGAACGCATCCTGGCCGAGATGGGAAACGACACGGAACGCAAGCCGCACGTGATCGCCACCGGCGGACTGGCGCGCATGATCGCCGCGGATTCCCGCTACATTGAGCACATTGATGAGATGCTCACGCTGGAGGGGTTGCGCATCCTGTTCGAGCGCAATCGCGCCGGCCGCCCCCGCGGCCGCGCGCACTGAGGCGTCGGCGTGCGCACCTACTTCAACTACTTTACTGAAATTGAGGAGCGCTTCCAGCAGCGCCGCGGGGCGTTGCTGCTGCTTTCAACGCTCGACTGGGCGCTGATTGAAACGTGGCGCGAGGCCGGAGTTCCGCTCGCGGCCGTTCTGCGCGGCATTGACGACGCCTTTGACCGCTACGAGGCCCGCCAGAAGCGCGGCCGCATGCACCGCATCAATGGCCTGGCCTGGTGCGCGCAGGCGGTGATGGAGGCTGCCAGTCAACTCCGCGACGCCGCCGCGGGGTCAACCACCGTGGCACCGGAGGAGCGCGGTGCAGGATTCGAGCACGACCGCATCGCCGCGCATCTTGAAACTGCCGCGGAAGCGTTGGATGCAGCTTCAATCGCGCCCGAGGCATGTGCTGCCGCCGCCATCCGCCTGCGCGCGCTGGCGGCTGAAGTACGCAGCAGCGAGCCGGGAAACAAGCAGGTTCACGACCTGGAGGCGCTCGAACGTACGCTTACCGTGCTCGAAGAGAAGCTTTTTGCCGCGCTCACTGCCGCTGCGCCGGAAGAGATGCTGGTTGCCCTGAAGGAGCACGCCGCGCGCGAGCTCGCACCCTACCGAGGCCGTATGGGCACGGTGCAGTTGCGCCAGGTTGAGCGCCAGTTCGTGCAGAAGCAACTGCTGGCCCACTACGATCTGCCGCGCTTCAGCCTCTTCTATATGAGCCAGCAATGACCGCGCCTGAAGCCCGGATCGTGCACGTTGAGAAGCCGGTTTATGGCGGAGCGTTCCTTGCCCGCCTGGAGGGCAAGGCGGCATTTGTACCGCTCGTGCTGCCCGGCGAGACGGCAAGCGTGCGCGTGGCGAAGGAGAACAAGAGCTTTGTCTTCGCCGAGGCGGAAAAGATTATCACGACCGCGCCCCAGCGGATTAGCGCAGCCTGCCATCACTTTGGCACGTGCGGCGGATGCCACTATCAGCATGCGGATTACAGCGCGCAACTTGCTTTCAAGCAGGCAATCCTGGGCGAAACCATGCGGCGTGCCGGGGTCAGGCCGCCGGAAGCGATCGCCATGCTCGCGGCAGAGCCGTGGGCATATCGCAATCGCATTCGCCTAGCTCTGGACGCTCATGGAAATGCCGGCTATCGCGCCCGCCGCTCAAGCACGATCGTGCCCATCAGCGAGTGCCCCATCGCAGCGCCGGTTCTGCTCCATGCGGCGCGCGTCTTTCACGATCTGGTTTCAAAGACCTCGCCTGCATTGCTTCCGGCGGAGGTGACGCTTTTCTGCAATGCCGGCGAAACAGAACTTCTGGTCAGCTTCATTACATCCAACGCGGCAAAATGGAACCTTGGTGAATTGTGCATGGCCGCGTCCAAGCAGATTCCCGCCCTGAAGGGCGCGGAACACATCATTGAGGATCGCCGCTCAGGCAAGGCGCGCATGGCAGCGCGCTGGGGCACAGGTTCGCTTACCTATCGCGCAGCAGGCTTTGACTACCGTGTGGATCACGGGGCCTTCTTCCAGGTGAATCGCCACCTCGTGGACGCACTGGCCGATGAAGTCACTGCCGGCCATCGTGGCGCGCTCGCGTGGGATCTCTTTGCCGGTGTGGGCCTGTTCGCGCGCCGCCTCTCAACCAGCTTTGGTCGCGTCATTGCAGTCGAGTCCGCGCCGGCGGCAACCGGCGCACTTGCCGCCAACCTCGACGGAACGCCGGGCAAGGCCGTCCATGCCGACACTCTTGCGTTTCTCCGCGGCCAGCGCGGAAACGACAGGCCCGATTTTGTCGTCGTTGACCCGCCGCGGGCCGGCCTCTCCGCAGAGGCTGCCACACGGCTTGCAGAAATCGCGCCGCCTGCCATCACGTATGTATCGTGCGACCCGGCCACGCTGGCGCGTGATCTGCGCGTACTGACCAGCACCGGCTAT
>DASSHM010000276.1:0-5496 GCA_035692885.1 Occallatibacter sp. | reverse complement strand
TCGATAATCACGCGGCCGCGTCCCTTGTGGTCCTCGATGCGCACCTTGAGCCCCAGGGCGCGCTGCAACTGCTCTGCCACCTCGCGTACATTGGGATCAACGGGCGGCTCCGCCTTCGGTTCCTTCTTCTTGCTCTCCGGGGTCAGAACCCCCTGCACATAGCTCTCTGTCTGGCGCACTGAGAGGGAGAGCCCGACAATCCTTTGCGCCGCTTTTTCAATCTCCTCCGCATGTTCCAGTGCGAGCAATGCCCGCGCGTGCCCAAAGCTCAGCTCGCCTTTCTCCACGCGGGTCTGCACGTCGCCCGGCAGCCGCAGAAGTCGCAGAAAGTTTGATACCGACGCGCGATCCTTGCCTGTTCTCTGCGCCATCTGCTCTTGAGTCATATGAAACTCGCGCGAGAGCCGGTCGAATGCGCGCGCCTGCTCCATCGGGTTCAGGTCGGCGCGCTGCAGGTTTTCAACGATGGTGATCTCCATGGCCTGCTCGTCAGAAACCTGCCGCAGAATGGCCGGGATGGTGTTTCTGCCCGCCAGTTGCGACGCCCGCCAGCGCCGCTCGCCGGCGATCAGTTGAAACCGGCCATCGGCCCGCGGCCTCACCAGAACCGGCTGCACCACGCCGTTGGCCGTGATGGAGGCAGCGAGTTCCGCCAGCTGCGCCTCGTCCACATGCGAGCGCGTCTGGTAGGGATTGCGGTCGATCTGGTCCACCGCAATCTCGCGGGGCTTGCCCCCCTCTGAATCAGCGGGGGCAGCCGGGGGTGTCGCTCCGGCATGTACACGGGGCAAAAGCGAGTCAAGACCCTTGCCCAGGGCGCGTCGTTTTGTATCAGCTGCGGTCACTGTCATTGCCTTCCCCATTTCGCTGGATTTCGATGTTATATTGTTTAGAATGATATACATACTAAATATCATCGCTATGAAATGCTGCGTTTATGAGTAGGGCCAGAAGCGGACAGACGATGACTTTGCCCGGGCTGACGCGGCAGCTTTGCGCTGGCGGCTGCGCGGGCTCTCAATGCGATTGCGGACCATGAACTCCGCGGCAAGTTGAAAATACGCCTCGGTGCCGCGTGAGCGCGCATCGTACAGCGCCACCGGCATCCCGTGGCTCGGCGCCTCCGCCAGGCGCACATTGCGCGGAATGACCGTCTGGAAGAGCCTGTCCTTGAAGTACTCTCGCAGCGTCTGAGTCACCTGCTGCGCCAGGTTGGTCCGGTCATCGTACATGGTCAGCAGCACGCCCTCGATGCCGATCTCGTGGTTAAAGGCATCCCGCACGCGCTCCAGCGTCGAGACGAGCTCTGAGACGCCTTCCAGGGCAAAATACTCGGCCTGCATGGGCACAATCAGGGTGTCGGCGGCCACCAACGCGTTCAAAGTCAGCAAATCCAAGGCTGGTGGGCAGTCCAGAACAACCAGTTCATACCTGTCTTTGATTGAGGCGAGTGCATCCCGCAGCCGGATGGCCCGGTCTTCAACGGCTGCCAGCTCCACATTTGCCCCAATCAGGTTCTTTGAGCCGGGCAGCAGGTGCAGCGTCTCGATTTGCGTGGGCAAAATCACCTGCTCTGCCGCTGCGTTGCCCACCAGCACGTCGTAGATGGAATGGCGGTTGTCATCCCGGGGAAGGCCGAGCCCCGAGGATGCGTTGGCCTGGGGATCGCAGTCCACCAGCAGAACCGACAACCCCTCAAGAGCGAGCGAGGCCGCCAGATTGATGGCCGTCGTGGTCTTGCCTACGCCACCTTTCTGATTTACGACGCCAAGAATCTTGCCCATGGGTGATAAGGGTATAGGCACAGGACACTTTCGTGCAGGGCTTCACGGCTGTGGAGAACTCGTCCCGGCTGTGGAAACCTCTCGCGGCCCCGGCGGTTAGGTGGTGCCAAGCGTCTGATCGGGAAGGGGTTCAATGCCGCGTAAAATTCTGACGCGGATGCGACGCTACAAACCGCGCGGTGGAAAACTTTTGAAGATTTTTCTGCTCGCCCCGCACGCGAGAATCAAAAGAGTGGCGCATGCGAGCAGTCAACCACCAGACGATGTTCCACGTGGAACGCCCCTGACCTGCTCGCCACATGCTCGCGATGGCGATTTGTTCCACGTGGAACAAATCGCCATCACAACGTGGCGAAAGTCTCCGCGGCGAATCAACCCGTTCAAGGCAACCGTGGTCCGGCTGCGTATCGGCGAGCTGCGCCATCAGGCTTGCCGTCCGTCCTTCGCACCGAGGGCAACCACCCGGTCCTTGCTTCCGGGCAGCGCGACTGGCTCGGACCATTGAAAACTCGCCCCGGCCACGTCCTGAACGGATGCAAGTGCCGCGCCTGTCGTCATCACGGCAATCCACTTGCCCGGGCCGGCCAATTGCGCCGCGGTCCTGACCGCCTCGGACATCCGGTCCACGGCCCGGAGCGTAATGCAATCAAAGGTCCCGGCGATCTCCTCCGCCCGTCCGGCATGTACCCGCGCGTCAATTCCTAGCTCCCGAATGGCCTCATGCAGAAATGCGGCCTTCCTGTTCTGCGACTCGGCCAGCGTGACCTGGATTTCAGGGCGGCAGAGGCCGATCGGAATCCCCGGGAAGCCAGCTCCCGAACCCAGGTCAAGGAGAGTGGCAATCCCTGCGGGCAGGGCGTGCGCGCACGCAATCGACTCGACAAAATGACGGCTCACGATGCCGTCCGCATCGCGCACGGCAGTGAGATTGATGCGCGCATTCCAGCGCAACAGCAGGCTGAGATAGGCTCCAAAGCGATTCGTAAGCACATGATCCAGAACGGGTAAGCCAGCCTGATGCAGCAAGCCGTTGAGTCTTGCAACGGTCTGTCCCGACGGTGCCGCCGCTTCCTCAGCCGTCACCGCGCCACCGACACTTCCACCTTCCTTGGCTTCCATTTTTCCGCGGCGCTCACAAAGGCCGCGAATATGGCGCGTGAAAATGCGCTTGCAGTGTAGGTGCGTTCAGGGTGCCATTGAACCGCGACCACAAAGTGATCCCCAGAGTCGAGCTCAACGGCCTCGATAACCCCATCGGCCGGCGAAACTGCCACCACCCGCAGGTTGTCCCCCAACTTGCGGATGGCCTGATGGTGGCTCGAATTGACCATCGGTTGCCCGTTCTCTTCGCGCGGCATCATTCCGCAGAGCCGCGATCCCATCGCCAACTTGACCGGATGCGCCTCCGCCACCGGCCGGCCGGGCCGGTGGTTCACCGGAGATTTCATCTGCGTGTCGAGATCCTGAAAGAGCGTGCCATTGCACCAGACGTTCAGGGTTTGAGCGCCCTGGCAGATGCCCAGGATCGGCTTGTGCAGATTGAAGGCATCCTGCAGCATCAGTTCGTCAACGGCCGCGCGAGGCGGATCCGAAGGCCCGCATTCAGCCATCCGCTCTTCGCCAAACCTTTGAGGGTCAACATCATAGCGGCTCCCCGGCAGCAGGATGCCGTGTGCACCGGCAAGAACCCGCGCGACGTGGTCCTGGTGTTCATACAGGGGCACCACAATCGCGGTGGCGCCGGCTGCCTGGAGAGCCGCGAGGTAGGGCGGGAGCGATCGCTGATTGTACTCAGTGTCGGCGCTGGTGGGCTCGGGAATGGCAATGCGGACACTCATCGATACCACAGTGTAAGCCCGCGCTGCCAAGAGATGCAGGCATGTTTACTACTTAGTTAACAAATTTGATTTTGGGGATGGGATCCGGAACGGGCGACGGTGATTGTGGACGCACTCTTATTCAACAACCGCCACATCCGCGCTCTGCATGGTTTGAATGGCGTCGCGGAGCTGCTGTGTAAGAGCGGCGGCCTGGCGCAGGTGCATGCCCGCGGTCGGGATGGGCTGGCCGACGGTCATGGTCAGCTCGCCGGAATAAAAGTGGTGAGTGTGAATGGGCAACAAGTCGTAGACTCCGCTGAGGGCGATGGGCACCAGAGGCACCTGCGCGCGGATGGCCAGAAAGGCCGCGCCGGAGAGAAAGGTCTGCATCTCGCCGTCGGGCGTGCGCGAGCCCTCAGGAAATACGAAGAGGGGCATGCCGGCCCGCAGCGCCTTCACGCCCGCGCCCAGGCTGGACAGGGTTGAATGCGGATTGTCGGTGTCGATGGGAATCTGCCCGGAGCGGTTGAGATACCAGCCGATGAACGGCATCGTCCACAGCTCCCGCTTGGCGAGTATGCGGAACTGAAAGGGCAGCGAGGCAAAGACCACCGGAGTATCCATATATGAAGTGTGATTGGCCGCGTAGACAGCCACCGGATGCCCGCCGAGATTTCCAGCGCCGCGCACAATCAGGCGCGAGCCGGACAACCTGACGCAGGTGCGCGCCCATGCCTGGGCGATGCGATGCTGCACCCGTCCGCTTTTCTCAACCAGCGACACCAGCAGCGCGCAACTGCCGTAAAGCGCCGTGGCCGCAAAGAAGAACGGCGCCTGAACGAGATTGGAGCGCCAGCGCTGGAAGCGCGGCAGAGGGTTGGGACGAGGGCTCACGGCTGCGCACTCACCGGCTGCCGCGACTCATCCAAGAGCAGGCTGCGGGCGTCGCCAACCAGATAGGCTGACCCCGCAATCACGGTCACTCCGCCCGCGCCCCGGGACAGCGCCTGCTCAAGGGCCGCGCCGGTGGACTCCGCGGCAGCCGCGGGGATGCCGGTGGTACGGGCCGCTGCCAGCAGGTCGCCCATTGGCGTGGCGCGCACGCTGTGGATGGGCGCAAGGATCACTTCATCGAACATCGGGAAGAGGATTTGCGCCATCTCCTCAGCCGGCTTGTCTCGCAGGCAACTGAAGATGAGGGTGTGGGGCCCAGTGGTGGCCAAGGCATCGCGCAGCCCGGCGCGCAGGGCCCAGGCGCCGGCCGGGTTGTGCGCCACGTCCAGTATCCATTCGCATCCGCCGCTTCTGATCCGCTCCAGGCGTCCGGGCCAGCGGGTGCCGCGAATGCCGGCAGCGAGCGACGACGGCGTGATGGGGAAGGCATGGCGCGTGGCCAGCTCCACCGCGGCGGCGATGGCCAGGGCGACGTTGCGATGCTGGTGCGCGCCAGCCAGCGGCGAATCGACGCTGATGGTTTCACCCAAAGCCTGGATGGGATAGGGCTCACCGGCCGCCGTTGACACGGGCGGCATGCAGGGCACGGCGCTCACGCCGCGCACGTCGAGTTCGGCCGCCACCTCACCGAGCACCTGATTCGCCTCAGGATGCTGGGGCAATGTAATCAGTGTGCCGTTGCGGCGCAGGATGCCGGCCTTCTCGTGTGCGATTGCCTTGATGGTTGAGCCGAGCCACTCCGTGTGATCGAGCGAGATGTCGGTAACGATTGAGAGCAGGGGATGGACCACGTTGGTCGCGTCCAGGCGGCCGCCCATGCCCACTTCAAGCACGGCAATCTCCACGCCGCTCTCTGCAAAATGGAGAAACGCCATCGCGGTTAACGTCTCAAAAAAGCTGGGGAGCTGTGTCAGAGCATCCGATGCAACCAGGCGCTG
>DASSHM010000275.1:0-3642 GCA_035692885.1 Occallatibacter sp. | reverse complement strand
TTGGTCCGGGCAAGGCGGATATCGGCCTCACCATCAGAAAACCGCGCCAAGCGTAGTCTATCAGGATCAGGTAGACGGGAAAAGCAACCACCTGTTCGGCAACTGTTCCGTGCTGTACCATCGGGATGAAAAGGCCCTTGCAGATGGGTCTGGACTCTGACCCGCGGCGATGCCGATGTCCCGGCGCCAGCCCCTACCGTCTTGAAGAAGCGTGGGTGGCACGGGTTCACGCCTCCCGCCCTCCGAACCCGGTTCGCGCTGGTGCCTGTTGAGCTTGCCTATGACCGACGATGCCAGTACGCGGGTCAACCCGCTCCGATCTGCACCGAACCTGCTTACCATTTTGCGCATCTGTATTGCGCCATTCCTCGTCTCAGCCATTCTTGACAGCCGCTTTGAGCTGAGCTTCGTCCTGTTTCTGGCCGCAGGATTCACGGACGCTCTTGACGGCCTGCTGGCTCGCTGGCTCAAGCAGCGTACCGTTTTGGGGCAGTACCTCGACCCGGTGGCGGATAAGCTGCTGCTGAGCACGCTCTTTCTGGTGCTTACCTATAAAGGAATGATTCCCGCGCGGGTCACCGTTCTTGTTTTTGGCAGGGACGTGGGCATTGTGCTGGTGGCCGCGATTCTCTATGCCGCGGTGGGGCGTCGCGAGTTCCCGCCGAGCATGCTCGGCAAGGCGAATACTCTGGCTCAGGTGACTGCGGTGGCGGTTGTCCTGCTCCACCAGTTCAACGGCGCCACCTGGGTGGTTGCCCTCCGCCTGGTTGCGCTTGATCTCACCATGGCGCTCACCGTTGTATCAGGGCTGCATTACGCATGGCTGGCATCTCATAAGACCAGTGCTTCGCCGCCCGCTCCAAAAGTCACGTAGCTCCGGCCGGCGCTTGGCGGCCCATGGGCCGATCCTGCAGTCCAGCGCCAAGCCCTTCCAGCATGGGCTGACCGGTCTCAGAAACCCGTTCCAGCGGCTGCGTACAGGCTGTCTAGCCCTTGTCTGCGAGGTCCTCCTTCTCCTCGTTGGACTCCTCCAGCGCCATGTCTTGAAATTCATCAGAATCAAAGACTTCGCCACACTCGAGGCATTCGACGTATTCGGTGTCTTCGTGCCGGGAGACAATACGGACCCTGGGATGTTTGCAGGCAGTTGCCATGTCTTCTTGATCGGTTGGAATAGGTGCTCTTTCCGCAGATTGTAGCCAGCTTTTGGGGTTTTTCAAGCGTCAATTTGACGATTTGCCACCCCACGGGCATGGGACTTCTGGTACCCGGTTTCATTGCATTTCCGCGCGGGGTTGAATTGCGGACAGAAACGGTCGTACACTTAATAAGGACTGAAGCAGTCGGATATCCCTGCTATGCTCAAGCTCACCAAAAAGGCGGACTACGGCTTGATGGCGCTCAAGTACCTCGCCGAGCACCCTGAGACTGCCGCCTTGAGCGCGAAGGATATTTCGGAAGCATACGGGATACCGGCTCAGTTGCTGGCCAAGATTCTTCAGCAGTTAACCAGGTCGGGACTGCTCAAGTCGCATGCGGGCATGAATGGCGGCTATGCGCTGGCGCGGGAAGCCAGGGCGATTTCGGCCTATGAGGTCATCCACGCCATTGACGGCCCGTTTTTTATCACCTCGTGCACCAAGGGCGCAAACGGATGCGAACTTACACCGAGCTGCACCATCAAGGAGCCTCTGGCGCGGGTGAACGACACGATTGCGGGCGTGCTGAAGAGCATCAGCATCCAGGATCTGGCCGAGCATGAGCATCCGCACGGCTCCGGCCCGGACACAAATGTTTTGATCTCATTAACGCTTCAATAAGGAATGATGTACTCCGCGGCGAGCGGAGGCGAACCGAGGATGGAGAGAGCCGATGAAAACAGTTGCCAGCCAGATTGATGTGCCAGCGGGAGTGACCCTGCCCATCTATATGGATAATCACGCCACCAGCCCTCTCGACCCCAGGGTGCTGGAGGCGATGCTGCCCTACTTCACCAGCAAGTTTGGCAACGCCGCCAGCCGCAACCACTCGTTCGGCTGGGAGGCGGAGCAGGCTGTTGAGGCAGCGCGCGAGCAGATTGCAAAGCTGATTGGCTCCAACGCGAAGGAGATCATCTTCACCTCCGGCGCCACGGAGTCAGACAACCTCGCCATCAAAGGCATCGCCGAGATGTACCGCGAGCGCGGCAATCACATCATCACGCAGGTTACCGAGCACAAGGCCGTGCTTGACACCTGCAAACGCCTGGAAAAGTACGGCTACCGGGTCACCTATCTTCCGGTCAAGGCAGACGGAATCATCGATCTTGAAGATTTGCAGCGCGCCATCGACGACAAGACCATTCTGGTCACCATCATGGCGGCCAACAACGAGATTGGCGTGCTCCAGCCCATCAGGGAGATAGGCAAAATCTGTCACGAGAAGGGTGTGATCTTCCACACCGACGCCGTGCAGGCCGTAGGCAAGGTCCCGGTGAATGTGGTGGCAGACAATATTGACGTCCTTTCCCTCTCCGGTCACAAGTTGTACGGCCCCAAGGGCGTGGGCGCGCTCTATGTTCGCCGGCGCAACCCGCGCGTGCAGATTGCGGCGCAGATTGATGGCGGAGGCCACGAGCGCGGCATGCGTTCCGGCACGCTGAACGTACCGGGAATTGCGGGCCTGGGCAAGGCCTGTGAGATTGCGCTGCAGGAGATGGATTCGGAGGCGGCCTATCTGCGCGGACTGCGCACCCGGCTGAAGGAGAAGCTTGAGTCATCGCTCGACTACATCCATGTGAACGGCTCAATGGAGCACCGCCTGCCGGGCAACCTGAACATGAGTTTTGTGTATGTCGAGGGCGAGTCGCTGCTGATGGGCATCAATGACGTGGCGGTCTCAAGCGGTTCGGCCTGCACGTCGGCAACCCTGGAGCCCTCCTATGTCCTCAAGGCGCTGGGTTTGGGCGACGACGTTGCCCACAGTTCCATTCGCTTCGGGCTGGGGCGCTTCAACACCCAGCAGGAAGTGGACTATGTGGCGGCCAAGGTGATTGACGTGGTGCAGAAGCTGCGTGAGCTGTCACCGCTTTACGAGATGGTGAAGGAAGGTATTGACCTGACCAAGATTGAGTGGCAGGCGCACTGACGCTGAGGCTGGACTGAAGCATCGGTGGGTGCGCCCGCCGAATCTAACCAAATGACCGCGGGCGTTCACCGCAGGAGGGACACAGAATATGTCGTACAGTGACAAGGTTGTCGACCATTACAACAATCCGCGCAATGTGGGTACGCTCGACAAGAGCTCAGCCGAAGTCGGCACTGGCCTGGTAGGCGCGCCGGAGTGCGGCGACGTGATGCGGCTCCAGATTCGAGTGAATCCCGAGACGCAGGTGATTGAGGAGGCGAAGTTCAAAACCTTCGGCTGCGGATCTGCCATAGCCAGCTCGTCGCTGGCCACGGAGTGGATCAAGGGCCGGACGGTGGACGATGCGCTCTCCATCAAGAACACCGACATCGTGAAGGAGCTGTCTCTGCCGCCGGTGAAGATTCACTGCTCGGTTCTGGCCGAGGACGCGATTCGCGCCGCCATTGGCGACTGGAAGAAGAAGAACGGCGTCGCCGAGACAGCCGCGGCAGAGGCCAAGGCCTAGTTGGCGATCGG
>DASSHM010000274.1:0-13450 GCA_035692885.1 Occallatibacter sp. | reverse complement strand
AGGGCCGCCTCCGCGGCGGCCCCTCTGCATTTCATCCAATCGCTTGTGCCTACCAGGTACCCCATGCGCGGCTGATGTAGTCCGCCAGCGTCATGAAAATCAGTGCCAGAAAGACGAATATGCCGGAGGTCACAGTCAGCTTGGTCAGTTTTGAGCTGTACTTCACGTGCATGAAGAAGAGCACCACCAGCACCGCCTTCACGACCGCAATCGCCAGCGCGACAACGGCGTTAAAGACATACATCTCCACATAGGAGGCAGCCACCGTCAGCGCCGTAAGCGCCAGCAGCACAAGAAAAATTGACACATACGTCTTGGGGCTGACGATATGGTGCTCCTGTTCGTGCAATTCCGACATAACCGTGTTCCTTCCTCCAGAAACCGCTGCTCTCCCAGCCAGACTACGCGTGTCTACTCACCAGATATAACAGCGGGAATAAAAATATCCAGATGATATCGACAAAGTGCCAGTACAGGCCAAAGTTCTCAACAAACGTGACATGCCCGGTGGTATAGGCCCCGGCCTTGGCGCGAAAGATCATGAACGTCAGAATCCCGATTCCGATGATCATGTGCAGAGCGTGCATGCCCGTCATTGCAAAGTACAGAAAGAAGTACTGCTCCGTGTTTTGCGCCTCGTCCATCGGCAGCGGTCTGTCATGGTACTCCTTGTACACTTCAGCATCCGAGGAAGGATGCGTGAACGACTCCACGCTGTAGTGAAAGCCGGGCACGTGGTGCTTGACCCACTTCTCGTGATACTCAATGCCCTTGATGCCGAGGAACACCACGCCGAGCGCATACGTCAGGCAAAGGAAGGTAATCAGCGCCGTCTTGCGCCGCGTCTCCGCGCTCCAGACGGCCATGGCCATCGTGAAGCTTGAGGTAATGAGCACCGCGGTGTTCGCCGTGCCCCAATAGATGCTCAACTGGTGGGAGCCCTCCACGAAGGCGTTGTAGTACCAGTTGCGCATGATCAGGTAGGAGGTAAAGAGGCCTCCGAAAAACATGATCTCGGTCAGCAGAAATATCCACATGGCAAAATTTGTGGCGTCATTCTGCTGCCCCATGGTTTCGAACTGATGGCGCTGATAGGGCGGGTGCTCGTGCACCGCCTCCAGAGCGCCACTCGCTGTCGTTGAGCTATCCGACACTGGCTACCTCTTTCTGTCTCTGGCGCTCAAGCCAGTCGTAGTCATAAGCCTCGTGATCCATGATCGGGATCTCCGGGAAGTTCTCCGTCAGCGGAGGAGACTGGGTCTGCCACTCCAGGCCGGTTGCCTGCCACGGATTGCTGCCGGCAATCTCGCCATATTTGAGCGACCAGAGGAGATAAAGCACGGGCAGCATGTATCCCACTCCCAGAATCGTCGCGCCGGCGGTTGAAAACACGTTCAGCACCTGGAACTCCGGCGGATAAGAGGCATAGCGGCGGGGCATGCCCAGCACGCCCAGAATGAACTGCGGGAAGAAGGTCAGGTTGAACCCGAGGAATGTGACCACGGCCGCAAACTGCGAAATTTTCTCCGGGTACATGCGCCCGGTCATTTTGGGCCACCAGAAGTGCAGCCCCGACAGGAACGCCATCAGCATACCGCCCACCATCACAAAGTGGAAGTGCGCCACGATGAAGTACGTCTCGGTGAGATGAATGTCGGTTCCCGACGCGCCAAGGAAGACGCCCGTCATGCCGCCGATGGTGAACAGGCCCAGGAACCCGAATGAATACAGCATGGGCGTCTCAAAGGTGATGGAGCCCTTGTACAGCGTGAAGGACCAGTTGAATATCTTGATGGCCGAGGGCACCGCCACGAGCATGGTCAGCAGCGAGAACACAAGCACCGCATAGTTCGAGATGCCCATGATGAACATGTGGTGGGCCCACACGAAAAATCCGAATACGGCGATGGCCACCGACGAGAACGCCACGGCGGTGTAGCCGAACACGCGCTTTCGACTGAAGGTGGAGATGACCTCTGAAATCACGCCCATGCCCGGCAGAATCATGATGTACACGGCTGGGTGCGAATAGAACCAGAACAGATGCTGGAACAGCAGCGGATCGCCGCCCTTGGCCGGGTCAAATACGCCGATGCCCACCGTCCGCTCGAGGATGATGAGAACCAGGGAGATGGCCAGAACCGGCGTACCCAGCACCATGAGGATGCTGGCCGCGTAGTTTGACCAGACAAACAGCGGCAACCTGAACCAGGTCATGCCCGGCGCCCGCATCTTGTGGATGGTCACAATAAAGTTCAACCCGGTGAAGATCGAACTGAATCCGGCCACGAACACCGCGACGCCGGCCGAAAGCACGTGCGTGTTGAGATAGTGCGTTGACAGCGGCGTAGTGAAGGTCCAGCCCGTGTCCACGCCTCCCGCGGCCATGGTGTAAAGCATCAGGATGCCCGCCGCGATGTAGAGATACCAGCTCAGCAGGTTGATCTTCGGCAGCGCCAGATCCTTGGCCCCCACCATCATCGGCATCAGAAAGTTGCCCAGCGTGGCGGGAACGGACGGCACCAGGAAGAAGAAGACCATGATGAGGCCGTGCATGCTGAACACCTTGTTATAGGTGTCGGTCGCCAGCAGGTCGGACTGTGGCGTCAGCAGTTCCAGGCGGATGAGTCCTGCCAGCGCTCCGCCAACAAAGAAAAAGAAGCTGATCGAGATCAGATAGAGCATGGCGATCCGCTTGTGATCCGCGGTCAGCAGCCAGCTCAGCAGGCCATTCTCCTTGGATAGATAGTTCACCTTCGGAATCCTGGCCGTTGACTGGTCGGGAAGACTAACGATTGTCTCGCTCATTGCTTCACCATCCCTTGTCCCGGGGAAACCCGGCCCGCGCTCCTGCCGGTGCCGGACCCCGCATTCCCAACGCTCTCGGCGGGCAGAGTCGTCGTGGTCGTCGTCTGCTGCACGCGATAGTTGGAGTTGAGGTTTTTGATGTATTCCACCAGCGCGATTACGCCTTCCTCACTGATCTGGCCCTGGTAAGTCGGCATGATCGGCTCATAGCCCTGGGTAATGTGCTGCGAGGGGTTCAGAATTGCCTGCCGCAGATAGGCTTCGTCCACCAGCACCTGGCTGCCGTTGGCCAGGTTGAGCTTGGAGCCGTATACGTTCACCAGGCTCGGCCCGCGGGCATCCGGCCCCGCATTATGGCAGGCGTTGCAGCTCAGGCTGGCAAACAGCCGCTCGCCGTTCTGCGCCAGCGAATAGCCGCTGGTTGAGCTCGCCAGCCACTTCTTGTAGTCGTCCGGCGTCATCACCACCACTTCGCCAATCATGTGCGAGTGGTCGGTGCCGCAGTACTGGGTGCAGAAAAGATGATAGGTGCCGGTCTGGGTCGCCTCAAACCACACCGTCGTGTAGCGGCCGGGAATTGCCTCGCGCTTCACGCGAAATGCCGGAATCGAAAAACTGTGAAAGACGTCCGCGGAGATAAGCGTGAGTTGAACCGGCTGGTCCACGGGAACGTGAAGCGAGTTGATTTCGTGCTGGCCCCCGGGCTGCTCGATCTTCCACATCCACTGCTTGCCGACCACGTAGATGTTCATGGCATTGGCGGGCGGCGTATAAATGCGGAAGTAGAGCAGCGCGCCCCATACAAACATGACCAGAAACAGGCCGAGAGGAATGATTGTCCACGTGGCCTCCAGCAGCGTGGACCCCTCGATCTGCTCCGCCTCGGGATGCCGCTTTCTGCTATAGAGCACCGAGAAGCCGACGACCAACAGGATCACAATCGTCAGTCCAATAAGGCTCACAAGGACCATGAAAAAAAACAGCGCATCCATCTGAGGCGCAATCTTCGACGCCTCCGGCGGAAACAGCGCGGAGTTCGTCAGCCATTTGACGAGAAATTGCCAAAGTACTGGACTGATGTGAGACATTCGGTTATCCGTTCACCTTTGAATCTTTCTTTGGGGCCTGGTCATGCCGGTAATCCCGGCGAAGCATCAGCACCATAAAGCCACCCAGCAGGATCAACGTAAGCAGCGCGCCCAGTTGCAGCACGCGCGAAATCACCAGCGTGTGGGTATTGGTCTGCGGGTCGTAGTGATAGCAGTATGTAAGAATGTTGTCCACCGGCGAGCCAATCCGGTTGGACGAGGCTTCATTCAGACCCAGCAACAGGTCCTTGGGCGAATACTGCACTCCCATGTAGTACTGGGCCAGCTTCCCCTCCGGAGTCACAATCTGAATCGAGCTGGCATGGGCAAACTGCATCAGGTTGCTGCCCGGAACTTTCAGCTTCACATAGCGGAATCCCACCGCCTTGGTCAGTGCATCGATGTTGGGCTGGGTCCCGGTCAGAAAGTGCCATCCATCGGCCGTCTCCGGATGCCCGTACTGCTTCAGATAAGTCGCCTTCTTGGCTGCAGCCAGATCCGTGCCTTCCGTGGGGTCGATACTCACAAAGATGATGTTGAAGTCCTTGCCGGGAACAAACCGCACCATCTTCAGCGCGCTGGCCAGCCCCTGCATCTCTTCCGAGCACAGCATCGGGCACCGGTAATACACTAGGGCCAGGATAGCCGGCCGCTTGCCCAGATAGTCGCCCAAATGCACCTGCCTGCCCGTATCGTCGGTAAAGGTCAGATTCAGCGGCAACTGGGTGTTCAGATGCTGGTCGATGCCCACCTGGGTCAGAATCGCCGGCTTGGTGTTGGCCGCCCCCTCGGTGCTTTCCTGCACCGTCCGCCGCGCGCTCCCGTAGCTCGACATTCCTTGAGCTGGATTCTGCTGCGAGACCTGCACAGGCTGCTGTTGCGCCTGCGACGGAAGGCCCGTGCACACCATGCACAGCACAATTACGGCTGCCGCGGCTCCCGCCCCACTACGCCACTGTCTCCGGATTGTGATGATGCACCGCACTGCTCCAGCTCCTGCTTCAACTCTGGCGGGATTGAAGAACCCCGCTGTTTGATCCTCGTCGGCCTGCTACTTCTCCACCTCGGCCTGTCTCGCGTGAAGGCTTTCCGCCTCGGCTTCCTGCTGCTCGTAGGTCGTGCGCGCGAATCCATCCGTCAGCGGCACCTGGACGGTCGGCCGATGGTCCCCGGTCATCAGGGGCTGCTCCTGCACCGCAGGCGCCACAGGCAGGCCGCGCTGGGCAATCAGCTCCATCGCCCTCTCAATCGGAATCCTCACCTGCCCCTGCGCGCGATTAACCCATGTGTAGTGGTCCAGCAGCAGATCCTCCCGCCTGTGCAGGTCGGCCACATCCTGGAAGCCATCGTCCTCCTGCAGCCGCGGCGTAGGAAACTGCTGCGTGATCTCCTCCATCTTTTTCTGGAGTTGAGGGTTCGAAGGCAAATCACCCAGTTCGCGCACATCCACGGTCTTTGACCATTTGCTGGTCGGGCCGTCCTCCTTCGCCATGCGCAGGTCGGCTACCTTGCCCACCCCATACGCCACCACTCCCACCACGGCGACAAGGATGGCCAGCGCCACCATGAACACCACGATCCCCGTCGCCCGGACATCGGTCTGCTCGTAGCCCTGCGAAAGGTCAATCTTCTCCGGCTTGTGGTCTCCCGGCTGGTGCGGATTAGATGTGGGCATGCTCAGGCTCCAGAATCTCCGCCAGATGCGGATCGTTGGTCTGTACCACGGGCAGCGTCTTCAACCGCGTGCAGAAGAAGGCGATCCAGAACGCCGTCATCGCCACCGGCACCGCCGCATACTGCAGAATGCCCCAGCTGAAGTGGAGATTGCGCGCGGCATCCTTGTAGTTCGGCTCAATCAGCCAGAACAGGTCAAACGCCTTGGCGAAGACCATCCATTGGCACACCCGCACCAGCCTCTTCTTGTTGCGCTTCAGGTCGCGCGACAGCAGAAGCGTGAACGGAATCAACCAGTGGAAGATGAAGTCCAGGGTGACGATAACGCCCCAATGACCGCGAATGCGGTCCAGGTACCACGGAATCTCGTTGGGCAGGTTGCCCGACCAGATGATCAGGAACTGCCCGAAGGCGAGATAGATGTTCAGCATCACAAACGCAAACGTGAATTTGCCCAGGTCGTGCTGCTCAGTCTGCCTCAGCAGGGTCTTGAACGGCTCGGCCTTCGAGAGCGAGATCGCCACGATAATCGCCAGCGCCAGCACCGAGTAGACCTGCCCCACGAGGAACAGCAGCCCATACACCGACGAGTACCAGGTGGGGTCCATTGACATCACCCAGTAGAGGGTGGCCACGGTCATGGTGATTGAATACACCAGGATGCCGGGCCCGCTGATGTTCTCCATCTTCTTGATCCAATACGGCGTGTTCGCTGCCGAATCGGTATCGCGGCGGGCGCCCAGCCTGCATAGATGCCACGTGTAGAACCACCAGATGGCAAAACACAGCAGGCTCACCCACCAGAAGGCAAACTCATTCAGCATGGGCCGCTTGAACGAGATTGAATGCGCCTGAATCTCGTTGATCATGCCTGACTTCAGCGCCGCGGCCACATCCGTCACCTGCGCCCACAGGTAGAGCTTTTTCATCTCCACGGCCACCACCAGCCAGTAGAGAAACACCAGCGGCAACGTGCGGCTCATGGCCTCCAGCGGACGCCGCAGCAGCAGGCCCCACTTGCCGCCGGAGCAGTACTGCATCATCAGCAGACAAAGACCGCCCACCGAGAAGCCGGCAGTCAGCGTCATTCCCAGCACCCAGGCGCGCAGAAAATGTTCCATTGACCCTTCGGCAAAGGCCAGCGCGGCGGCGATTACCGAGAAGACAGCTCCCACCATCAGCGCGCGCGACTTCCAGCCGTCGACAAAGGCCGGTGCGTTCAGCTCGGCGGGGAGCGCCCTGGTGTGTGTTTCGTTAGCCATTCCGTCAATCCTTACTTCGCGGCCGCAGCAGCCGGTTTGCTTACAGGGATGGAAATCTTCGGGTCAGCCGGGTTGGCCGGAGCCATCGCCGGTGCCCCCTCTTGCGTCTGGGGCGGATACGCCTGAACCGCCGTCGTTGGCAGTGACCAGGGCTGGGCGTACGATGCGGGCAGATTCTGCTCTGCCGCCTCTTCCTTCAGGCTCTTCACCTCAATCCCCGCCGGAACATCCTGCAGGGTCGCCGCCTGGCTCAATTGCAGGGCGCGTATGTAGGCCGCCACCGCCCAGCGGTCCACCGGCGCCAACTGCGCTGCATAGCTGGGCATAGCGCCATAGCCGTTGGTCATTACATAGAAGTAGTGGGAGATGGGCTGCGACATCCGCACCTGGTCGTGGAAATTGGCCGCCGGCTTGTAGCCCCGCTGCACAATCTCGCCCAACCCGTTGCCCACCCGCGAGTGGCAAGGAGTGCAATAGATGTTGAACCGCTCCTGCCCGCGCCGCAGCACCGTCATGGTCACCGGAAACGGCATCAGGTTCTGCTCTTCGCGGTAGCCGTTCGCCCCGCGCACCACGCCGGTGTAGAAGTAGGTGTCCTCGTGCAGTTGACCGCGCGCCACCGTATTCACCACCTGCGGCCGCGCCCCGCGATGATCGGCAAACATGGCTGACCCGCGCTGCGGAATCATTTTGGGCTCGTTGTGCATGTCCTGGCGGCAGCCGGTCGCCAGCAGCAGAGCAGCCACTCCCGCGGCCGCCGCGGCGCGCCCCAGAATGCTGCCCGTTCTATTGAGGAGGTTCGCGTGCATCAGTACTCCACCTCCACCACCGAGGTCGGCTGGAAGCTCGTGAGATAAGCCTTCGTGTCTGACAGGTTGAACTTGGGATCCAGCGACTCCAGGCACAAAAAGAACTTGTCCGTGGTCGCCCCGTCACGGAAGTTGGGGGCATTGAACAGCGGGTGATACAGCGCCGGCAGGCCGTTCAACGCCAGCATGCCAAACCCCGCCGACAGCCCCGCCCACAAGATCGTCCACTCATATGCAGGCACCACAAACGCGGGCCAGGAATAGAGCGGCCGCCCCGCGACATTGATGGGAAAGGCAAGGACGGAAATCCAGGTCTCGAGCCCGAACATGGCTGCGCCGCCCAGCAGGCCGCCGATCAGGGTCAGCAGCGGCACCTTGTTGCGGTGGAAGCCGATGGCCTCCGCCGCCTCCTCCAAGGGATAGGGCGAGTAGCAATCCAGGCGCCGCCAGCCATCCTGGCGAGCCTGCCGCGCGGCCCGGACCAGATCGCCCGCCGTCTCAAATTCAGCCAATAGGCCGTAGGTTCCTTCGCGTGGGGGCATTAGTCACCAGCCTCCTTCAATACCTTGGGTTTGGGTTTGGACGCCGGCAGCAGCAGGCGGACCTCGTTCATCGGAATCATGGGCAGGAACCTGACAAACAGCAGGAACATGAACACGAAGAAGGCGACCGTTCCGAAGAAGGTCATGTAGTCCCACTTCGTCGCGCGATAGGTGCCCCATGCCGACGGCAGAAAGTCGCGGGTCAGGCTGGTCACGATAATGACGAAGCGCTCAAACCACATGCCCGTGTTCACAATGATGGAGAGAATGAACATGTAGGTCATGTTGGTGCGCAGCTTGCGCGACCAGAGCGTGGTCAGCGGGATGAGCAGGTTGCAGGTAATCAGCGTCCAGTAGGACCAGCCCATCGGCCCGAAGGCGCGATTCCAGAAGGTGAATGCCTCCCAGTGATCGGCGGAGTACCAGGCCATGAAGGCTTCCATTCCATAGCCGTAGGCGACGATGAATCCGGTCAGCAGCATCACCTTGCCGCAGTTGTCGATGTGGCGATCTGTAACCAGAGCCTCAAGGTGATAGAACTTGCGCAACGGAATCGCCAGCGAGAGCACCATGGCGAACCCGGAGTAGATGGCGCCGGCAACGAAATAGGGCGGGAAGATGGTGGTGTGCCAGCCGGGAAGGATGGCCACGGCAAAGTCGAAGCTGATGACCGTGTGCACCGAGAGCACCAGCGGGGTGGCCAGTCCGGCCAGCAGCAGTGATGCCGTCTCATAGCGCATCCAGTGGCGCACCGAGCCGCGCCAGCCCCAGGAGAGAATGCCGTAGAAATACTGCGCAACCTTCGATTCCGCGCGGTCCCTGAAGGTGCCGAAATCCGGAATCATCCCGATGTACCAGAAGACCACTGAGATGGTGGCGTAGGTTGAAACCGCGAAGGTGTCCCACATCAGCGGCGACCGGAACTGCGGCCATACTTCCATGGTGAACGGCAGCGGCAGCAGCCAGTAACCCAGCCACGGACGCCCCACGTGGATGAGCGGGAACAACGCCGCGCATATGACCGCGAAGATGGTCATGGCCTCGGCGAAGCGGCTGATCGAGTTGCGCCAGCTCTGCTTGAACAGGAGCAGAATGGCCGAGATCAGCGTGCCCGCGTGGCCAATGCCGATCCACCACACAAAGTTGATGATGGCAAAGCCCCAGGCCACGGGCTGCGTAATGGCCCAGATGCCCACGCCCTTGAGAAAGAGCCAGACCAGAGCCACCAGGAGCATGGTGGTGCCGGCGCCGGCGATGGCGAAGATGGCAAACCATCCCAGCGGCGTGTGCGGCGTCAGCACAATGCTCGTGATCTTCTCAGTGACCGACCGGAAGGTCTCCCCCTGCGCAATTACCCGGAATTCCCCGGTTGCGGGATCGATACCCGGATCGTTCTTTTTGATTTCGCTGGTCGCCATCGTGCCTTAACCCTTTGCCGGCGCATGTTCCACCGGCACTTCTTCTAGTTCGGGATTCGGATTGAATACCTCGGCGAGGTATGTCGTCCGCGGACGGGTGTTCTGATCTGCAATTACCTGGTAGCTGCGCTCCTTCGCGCGCAGTTTGGCCACCCGGCTGGTGGTGTCGTTAAGATTGCCAAACGTAATCGCCGAGGCCGGGCATGCCTGCTGGCACGCGGTGATAATCTCTCCGTCGCGGATGGGGCGATTGTCCTTGTCGGCCTCGATCTTCGCCGCTTCGATCCGCTGCACGCAGTAGCTGCACTTCTCCATCACGCCGCGCGAGCGCACCGTAACCTCCGGGTTGCGCATCAGCTTCAGGCTCTCCGTCTCGTAGTCAGAGAAGAGCAGGAAATTAAAGCGCCTCACCTTGTAGGGGCAGTTATTCGAGCAGTAGCGGGTGCCTACGCAGCGGTTGTAGACCATCATGTTCAGGCCTTCCGGCGTGTGCACCGTCGCACCCACCGGGCAGACCTCCTCACAGGGCGCGTTTTCGCACTGCTGGCAGGTCATGGGCTGAAAATGGGCCCGCGGAGAGGAAAGATCGCCCTCAAAGTAGGTGTCGATGCGCAGCCACTGCATGTTGCGGCCGATGCGCACCTGCTGCTTGCCCACCACGGCGATATTGTTTTCAGCGTAGCAGCTTACGATGCAGGCGTTGCAGCCCACGCAGCTGTTCATGTCGATCGACATGCCCCACTTGTTGGCGTTGTACTGCCAGTTGGGGAACAGGGTTGTGTCGAGCCGCGGAGTGTCGTGCCCTTCGCCCTCGTGCGCGAAGTTCGGATTGGCCTTGAACTCCTCCAGCGTGGCGTAGCGGATGATGCCGCGCGGCCCCAGCGCCTCATTGCCTTCCAGCGAGTTGTTGCCGCTGCCCTCGCCGCCAAACACCGAGCTGCGATGATCCTGGTAGTGGCTCTTGGTAATCGCGACGCCCCATTTGCCGTCGATGTGCTTGAGCGCGCCCGTCGCGTGGAACGGCGCCCAGGTATTGCGAATCAGGTAGGCATTGAATCCCGCTCCCGACCCGGCGCGGCCGGCATACTCGCGCCCGTAGCCCAGGTACACCGTCACGGAGTTGTCCGGGTGTCCCGGCGCGACAACGACCGGAGCCTTTACGCGGCCATTGCCCACGCTCAGCTCCAGGATGTCGTCTTCCTCCACGCCCAGGCTGGTCAGGGTTGCGCCGGAGACAATGGCGGCGTTGTCCCAGCTCAAACTCGTCACCGGCTTGGGCAGCTCCTGCAGCCAGCCCACGTTGGACCAGCGGCCGTCATAGATATTCGGATCCGGACGGAAGATAATCTCGACCGATTCCCTCGGTGTCGGCGCGGGCACGTTGGGCAGGGCGGCCTTCGCCGCGCCCCCGGTCTTATACGCCGTGTCCTCTATCCATCCGTCATGCAGAGCCTTGCGCCATCCGGTTTCAAAGTCGCCCTTGATGACCGGCTTCCACGTCGTCCGCACCGCCTCGTAGGCGCTCGTCATCGGCTCGTTCAGCAGCGCCTGAAACACATCGTGCGACGACCGCCCGCCATAAAGCGGCTCGATCAGCGGCTGCACAATCGACACCGTGCCGTCGTAGGCCCGCGCATCCGACCACGACTCAAGGTAATGCGCCGATGGAATGTGCCAGTGCGCAATCTGTCCCGTCTCGTCCACGTGCGAGCCCAGGTGCGCCACAAGCTTGACCCGGTTAAACGCCGCGGTAAAGTTCAGATCCGCCGGAGCCGTGTAAATGGGATTCACATTCAGAATCACCAGCCAGTCCACCTTGCCGGCGTTCATGTCATCGACCAGCGCCTTCATTCCGGCCAACTGGTCGCCCGGTATCGGGATCGACGGCTCACTCGCCACCAGCACCGTCTTGCCCACATTGCCCAGGGCGCTGTTGATCGCCAGGGCCAGCGCCGCCAGCGAGGCATCGTGATACAGCCCTGGTATCACCGCGCTCCGGCCCGCGCTCGCCTTCAGATCCTGGGCCAGCGCCGCCAGAAACTTCTGTTGCTCCGCGGTCCACGCATACGCGGGGGCATTCACTCCCGTCACGCCCACGGCCTTTGCCAGTTCCGCGGCAAATGCCGGAATCTCGCTCGCCCGCAGCTTGAGGCGGTGCTCGGCCTTCATGCCCGTGGTGGTGGTGGTGCTCTCCACCGCATACAGGCGGTTCATGCCCTTCTCGGGCGTTTTGCGGCGCTCGGTATAGTCACGCACCAGCTTGTGGAAGCCCGGATAGTCGGCGCCCGAAAGGAAGTTCGCATCCAATGAAACCAGCACGTCCGCGCCGCTCAGCGCATACTGCACATTCTCGCCGCGCTCCAGCGATGTGCCCGCGATCGCCGGGTCATACTGCACCAGCCGGGCCTTGGGCCATGCCGCCTGCGCCGCCTTCCACTGTCGGGCCAGCGTGGGCGACATGATGGTCGAGCTCAGAAAGTACATTCCCGAGCCGTCCTTGGTCGAGGCCATCTTCAGCCGCAGAGCCTGGGCAAACTCAGCCCACTCGCGATTCTCTCCTTCGAAGGTTACATGCTGCGAACGGTCCGGGTCGTACATGCCGAGCAGCGTCCCCTGCGAATACACGTCGGACGATCCGCGGTTGTATGCATGCTCGGGATTGCCGTCCACCTTGATCGGCCGGAATTCACTGCTCTTCACCAGCAGGGGAATGCCGCCGGTCACGAACGGGTGCGCGGTGGCAAAGTACATCGGCTTGCCCAGCACAATGTCATCCGGGGGATTCACGTAGGGATAGATGGGCTCGTCAGGCTGCTTGGTGCAGCCGGCCAGACCCGCCAGCGCCATCGAGGCGCCCATCAGCTTCAGGAATCCGCGCCGCGATACCGGGTCCACCCACTCCTGCGCGGCTGCCGGAAACTCCCGCTCCACCGCCTCCTGAAACTCCGGCGTATTGGCAAGCTCGTCAATCGATCTCCACAGGCGCTTGCCCTTCATGCCTTTCAGCTCCGCGCGCACCTGGGCAAGGCTCATCGCCTTGTCCGCGGCGTTATGGGCCGGCCTGTTCGTGTCGTTGTTCACGTCGCTCCCCGTCTGGTTTGCGGTCTCTTTCATCCAGTCCCCGCTCATCGGTGGCAAACCTCGCAGCTCGTCAGATCTCGCGGCGTGCGAATGTTGTAGTTCTTCAACAGAAAGTGTCCCAGCCCATCCTGGCTGGTGAATTTGTGATAGATCGGCACCGTGGGCAGCCCGGCCGTAGCCATCCCGGCCGTCAGACCCTTTGCCCCGCCTGCGGGCATCTCCAGTGAAGCCACCTCCGGCCCCGCCGTCGCAGGATCCCGGGTTACGCAGTTCACGCTATCCGCGGTCGGCACCCCGACCTTCTCATTACTCACCGAACACCACACAGGATGGTTCTCCGTCGGCTTCTCCCAGTTCATGTTGTAGATCTCGCTGGTCGGACGCAGGTTCTTGGCCGGGTCTCGATGGCAGTTCAGACACCACTCCATCTGCAGCGAGTTCTGCGCGTACATCAGCGGCATCTCGTCCACGCGGCCGTGGCACGACGCGCAGCCGATCCCCTTGTTCACATGAATCTCGTGGTTGAAGTAGACGTAGTCCGGCAGGTCATGCACCTTGGTCCACACCAGCGACTGGCCCGTTGCCCAACTGTCGCGCACCGGTTGCAGTAGCTCGGCATTGGTCCAGATCTGGGCATGACAGTTCATGCACGTCCGCGTCGGAGGAATTCCCGCGTAGCTCGACTCCTCCACCGTGGTGTGGCAGTACTGGCACTGCAGTCCCAGGCCCTGCACATGGTGCTTGTGACTGAAGGGCACCGGCTGATCG
>DASSHM010000273.1:0-2082 GCA_035692885.1 Occallatibacter sp. | reverse complement strand
AGTGAGAACCCCTCGCCCAGGTAAAGACGCCGAACCTCGACATTGTTGCCCAGCTCATGGGGCGTGCCCGTAAAGAAAATGCGGCCCTCGGCAATAATGTAGGCCCGGTCGGTCACGCTCAGCGTTTCGCGTACGTTGTGGTCGGTGATCAGCACCCCGATTCCGCTGGCCTTGAGGTCAAAGATAATCTTCTGCAATTCGAGCACCGCGATTGGGTCAATCCCGCTGAACGGCTCGTCGAGCAGAATGAAGTTCGGCTGAATACAGAGGCTTCGCGCGATTTCCACTCGGCGTCGCTCGCCTCCAGAGAGCGCATATCCGCGGGTGGTCCGGATATGAGCCAGGTTGAGCTGTTGAATCAGCCGTTCGGTGCGCGTCCGCCGCTCCTTCAGGTCAAGTGGCTGCGCCTCCAGCACCGCCATGATGTTCTCTTCAACCGTGAGCTTGCGAAAGACCGACGGCTCCTGCGGCAGATAGCTGATTCCGAAGTTCCGCGCCCGCAGGTACATGGGCGTCCGCGTAATGTCCTGGTCATCCACCAGCACGCGGCCCGATTCCGGCGGCACCAGCCCCACAATCATGTAGAAGCTGGTCGTTTTCCCCGCACCGTTGGGTCCCAGCAGCCCCACCACTTCGCCGCGTGAGATCTGCAGATGCACACCGCGCACAACCTGCCGGCCTTTATAGGATTTGCCGATTCCATCGGCGATCAGTGTCTGCATGAACGTTCAGGCTCGCTTGCAACCGTCATCGCGGCGCAGTGGTCTCGGTTAGTGTCTTGCCCGCTCCGCCTTCGACTCTGACGCTATCATCGCGACTGTTGAAAATCAAAGTCTCGCCTGACACCGTTCCCCGGGCAGGATCGCTCAGTTGCGGAGGCTGCGCGGCGCTTCCCGTCATCACATACTCGCCGCTGTCGTTGGTATACGTCAGCTTTTCACCCGTAGCCCTCCGGCCGTTCAGCGAGATAAGAACATGCCCGCTAGCAGTCATTCTGTCCACCTGCGCGGGTCCTCCATCCCTGCCGGCGTGATTGCCAGGAGGCAGCAGAACCAGTTCAACCTGGTCTGCCTGTGTGGTGGCTTCAGCCGTCTCAGCCACCACGATGTGGTCCACTCCTCCGCGCATGGTTGCCTTGCGCTCTGCGGCGGAGTACTTCAGGTTCCCCCCGCGCAGCCTCACCACCGGGGGAGTGGTCAGTTGTCCCTTCTTTGCCGGTGCAATCGCACCCGCGCTCACAAGCACCACCCGTACAGGCTCGGCTTCATTCCGCGTTCGCGCCACCAGTGTCTGCCGGGTCCGGTCCAGCACGATTACGGGAGCTGAGATGGAATTGCCCTGCTGCCAGAGTCGCGCCTGCCCGTGAAACTCCGCCTCGCCGGTGGCCTGGTGCAGTTGTGCCTCGTCGGCCACCACATGCGCCGGCCCCTGGCCGCCAAACTCCAGTGGCCCCGCCCCAGCTTCGGCTCCGCTGCCGTCATTGCGGGACTCCAATAAGGTGCCCTTCACGTTGCCGTGTGCCACGGCGTCTCCGGTAGCCTGTGACAGATCAATCTTCGCGGCCGAGAGTTGCAGCGGGCCGTCATCGATACGTGGGCTCCCGGTCAGATGCAGCCACTCGCCAGCTCTCTCATACACTGCTTTCTCCGCCGTGGCACGCAGCGGCGGCCCGCCGCGCAGCCCGCTCTGCTTCTCCGGCTGCTCGGTCAACACCACGTGTCCTTCCACGGTCGCCGACTGAATTTCAACTGAATCAGCATGATTGCCGCTCCCGCGGCCTGCACGGCCGGCGCCAAACCGCGCCACGATTTGATCGCCGCTCGTGGTCTGTCGTGCTCCTGTCGCGGTAGTCTGCTCAATGCTGGCGTGCCCCGTGCCGGTCATCGTGTTCAACGCCGAATCCGGTCCGAACGTTCCCATCAAGGTATCCGCGGTCATCCGCGACTCAGCCGGCCGGCCCTTGCCTCGGCGGCTCGCGCTGGTCACCACCACGCCACCCACACCGGTGATGGAAGCCAGTTCCACCCTGCCTTGTCCGGCGCTGCGAAATTCCACATCCGCCACCGGCGAGTGCCAGGTCCG
>DASSHM010000272.1:0-12696 GCA_035692885.1 Occallatibacter sp. | reverse complement strand
TGTGGGCCATGCGGAGATCGGCGCGGAAGACTACAGCTCCAGCCTGGAATACAACGGACATCAGGCACAGGGCGTGGGCGTGATGCAACTCTCCAGCGCAAATGCACTGGCGGTGGATAAGCAGGCAAAGGCAGCCCTGGCGCGATTGTCGAAGAGCTTTCCTCCGGGGCTGGAATATGCCATTGCGTTTGACTCCACGACCGTGGTGGGAGACTCGATTCGCGAGGTACTGGTGACACTGGCCGAGGCCATCGGCATTGTCATTCTCATCATCTTTCTCTTTCTGCTGGACTGGCGGGCAACCATCATTCCGTCTGTCACCATCCCTGTGTCACTGATTGGCACGTTTGCATTTATTAAGATATTCGGATTTTCAATCAACTCGCTCACGCTATTCGGCATCACCCTGGCCACCGGACTGGTGGTGGATGACGCAATTGTCGTTATCGAAAACGTGCAACGCCACATCTCCATGGAGCATTCCGATCCGCACGAGGCCACGTCGCGCGCCATGAGCGAGGTGACCAGCGCCGTCATCGCGACCTCACTGGTGTTGATTGCCGTGTTCGTGCCTGTCTCGTTTTTCCCCGGAACGACCGGAATTCTCTACCGTCAGTTCTCTCTGACGATTGCGTTTTCCATCGCCATCTCGGCCTTTAACGCGCTCACGCTCTCTCCCGCGCTGTCGGCCATGTTCCTGCGCGGAGAGGAAGCCCGTCCGCGTCAGATGGATTTTCTGCATATTGGCGTGGTATCGAAAGCGTTCGCCGCATTTATTCATGGGGCCGACGGGATCATCAACTGGATGAACCGTTCGTATGCGCGGCTGATTCACGTGGCCCTGCGGATCCGCTACATTCTCCTGCTGGTCTTCTTCCTGGGCCTGGGCGCCACGGTCTGGATCTACCGCACGGTGCCGACGGGTTTCATTCCGCAGGAGGATCAGAGCTTTCTGATGGGTATTGTGCAGGCGCCGCCGGGATCTTCACTGGCCTATACGACCGCGCTGGCCGATCGGGCCCAGGCCATCATTTACAGTAACAAGGATATTTCGGGAGCATTCTCTGTTATGGGGTTCGGATTTTCAGGCGGTGCATCGAACTCCGGCATGATGTTCATCAGCACGAAGCCCGCCGATGAGCGCCGAGAGAAGGGCCACTCAGCAGCCGACATCGTGGCCGATCTTCAACCCAAGCTGCGAAGCCTTATGTTCCAGCCGAACGGCGGCATGGTGGCCGTGATTCAGCCGCCCGCCGTGCAGGGCGTGGGCAGCTACGGCGGATTCCAGTTCATGCTGCAGGATACGGGGGGCAATACGCTTGCCGATCTGTCACGGGTTGCGCACCAGATTGTGAATGCAAGCATGTCCCGCAAGGATCTCTCGGGCCTGCTGACGACGTTCTCTGCGAACGACCCGCAGGTTCTGGTCACCATCAACCGCGAGAAGGCCAAGGCCATGGGTGTACCGCTGTCGCAGGTCACCTCCACGCTCAGCGTCTTTATGGGATCGCGGTATGTGAACGATTTCGACTTTAACAACCGCACGTACCGCGTGTACGTGCAGGCGGACCAGCCGTTCCGCATGTCGGCGAGCGATCTGCACAATTTCTATGTGCGCTCCGACTCCGGCCAGATGATTCCGCTGGACAGCCTTGTGACGGTTGCGCAGAGCGCGGGACCCCCGGTGATCACGCACTACAACCTCTTCCGCGCGGTCGAGATCGATGGTTCGCCGGCGCCGGGCTACAGTTCTGGAGCGGCCATCCAGAGCATGGAAGACCTGGCGAAGAGCCAGATGATGCCGGGCATGCAATATGAGTGGACAGGGTTGACGCTGGATGAAATTGAATCGAGCGGCAAGGCCCTGATCATCTTCGGGCTTGGGATCCTGGTTGTCTACCTGACCCTGTCAGCCCAGTATGAGAGCTTCGCGTTGCCGTTCATCATCCTGCTCGCGGTTCCCATGGCGGTTCTGGGCGCATTGGGCCTGGTCTATATCCGCGGGCTTTCCAACGACGTGTATTGTCAGATTGGACTGGTGATGCTCATTGGCCTTGCGGCCAAGAACTCAATTCTGATTGTGGAGTTTGCCGAGCAGTTGCGGCGCAAGGGCCGAACCATCTCTGAAGCGGCCATCGAGGCGGCGGAACTGCGCCTGCGGCCGATTCTGATGACCTCATTCGCTTTCATCATGGGCGTGCTTCCACTCTACTTTGCCTCGGGTGCCGGTTCGATAGGCCGGCAATCGGTGGGCACCACCATCGTGGGCGGCATGTTTCTCTCCACGGTGCTCAATCTGATCTTTATCCCGGTGCTGTATGTTCTGCTCAGCCGCCTGCTCAAGCGCGGCGATATTGCTGAGCCGAGTGTCATGTAGGCGAGGCGTGCAGCCTCACCTTCGTGCATCGCGGTGGGCTATCACGAAGTCCCTGATGCGCGCATATACCTCGCTGGTGACCACGCCGCGCAGGATGAGATCATTTTTGGCGTGATATGGCCGGAAGCGGATAATGCGGCCGGCCCATGTACGCGTCATTCCAGGAACCCCGAGCAGTTCGTCGAGCGTGGCGTGGTTGATATCGACCAGCGTCTTGTGCGGCGAGTCGGAGCGCGTCCTCGGCGCGGCGTGGGATGAACCGTAGGCTGCAGGGCAGGGCAGACTGAGACCCGCAAAACATAGGGCCGCCACGGCAGCCACGACTGTGCGGCGATTGAGCACCACCTAATTGTCAATCGTGCGTGGAGTCATACGCAATCCCCGAAAGTTACAAATAGAGCCAAAATTTTCACCTACAGTCGCCCCACGGCGGGATAGATACTGTAAGAATTCCTGTATGGCAATTCCCCCGGCTGGTTCCGCTCCCGGCGCCGATCGCGGCTCTCCAATTCTTGGCAGGGCAAGATACATCATTCTCATCGTATTGCTGGTGCTGCTTGCGCTCAGCCTGACGTTTGCCTTGATCACTCGCGATGCGATGCAGCAAGCGTCCTTCCTGCGTTACAGTAGGAACTCCCATGGGGTTGGCCGAGACCAAGGAACTCTCGTCGACACGACCCCCTGGAAGACGGCACGCATTCTTGCGCAGATGGCCGTGACCGCGGAGGAGAATGACTATGCCCGGCGGGCCGAGCATCTGGCAGATCACGAAGTGGACCAGGCGTTTGCCTCGTCGCTGCGCCTCGCCACCTTGAGTGCACAGCATCAGAATCCCACCGGAAGAGCGCTGCAGCTCTCGCAGAGGATCGCGCAACTTCAGGAACTTATCAAAGAAGACCAGATACAGGTACAGCGCCTGAGCGCCAAAGCGGGCCGCACATCTTCAAGTACTGATGGAGGCGGAGATTCGTCCACCGACAGCACTGAACTGGATGTGGCCAAAGCCCAGCTGGGGCTGGATTCCGACCAGCTTGCAGACGCGCAGCAGGACATGGCGCGAGCCTCCGGGGATCAGACGGTCCAAATTCAACAGGAGCTCGCCGCTCACGAAGAGGCGATGCGCCAGTATGACAACGAGGTGCGCACCGGCGTGCAGGTGGCCGCCATTTCCACCCGGCAGCATGGCACTCTCGCTGGCCGGATGACATCATGGTTCAATCAGCGCAGCCGCAATCAACTCATTGAGCAGGCCATGGAGCAAGCCCAGACCGATGAGAAGAATCTGACGGATGCGCACAATGCTCTTGAGGCGAAAGCCAACGCCGCAGCTTCCTCCGCGGGACCCACTGAGAATCTGGATGAGATCCGTAGCCGGCGTGCAATGCGTCAAATTCTTGGAATCTACGATGATCGAATCGAGACCGAGCGGCAGCTTGCCACCGTTTACGATAAATGGTCCGCCCAGGTTACGCTGCAACACCGGATTGTGCTCCACCTGATGCTTCGCTCCATTACCCTCATTCTCTTCATCGTGATCTGCACGTTTGTGTGCACCTCCCTGGTTGGGAGTCTGATGTCGCGGCTCGGCCTTGAACGAAGGCAATTTCAAACCCTCAGGACCATGCTCGAACTGGGCATTCAGGTGGTCGGCGCATTGCTTATTCTGCTGGTGATTTTTGGCGCACCGAAGCAGACGCCCACCATTTTGGGTATCGCCACTGCGGGCATCACAATCGTGATGCAGGACTTTATCCTCGCCTTCTTTGGCTGGTTCGTTCTGATGGGCAAAAATGGCATCCGGGTTGGAGACTGGGTGGAAATCAACGGAGTAGGCGGCGAGGTGACGGATATCGGAATCATCAGCACCACACTGCTTGAAACCGGGAAGCTGGCAGATACCGGGCATCCCACCGGCCGTCGCATCACCTTTATCAACAGTTTTGCAATTCGCGGTCAGTTCTTCAATTTCTCAACATCGGGCCAGTGGATGTGGGACGAAATTGCTGTTACGGTCCCTGCTTCAGGCAATCTCCAGACCACGGTGGAGCAGATCAACCGGGTCGTCCAGCAGGAAACAGCGGCAGATTCGCGCATCGCCGAGAAGGAGTGGAGGCATGGCGCGCCGGGCGACAGCCTCAGCCGGTTCAGCACTTCACCGGAGGTCCATGTTCGGCCCTCCGGAGACGACATCAAAATCGAAGTGCGCTATGTGACGCGCGCAACGCACCGGTTCGAGATGCGTAATCGGCTCTATGAGCGCGTGGTTGACCTGCTGCGCGCGGCTGACCGGCCCGGGATGGGGGGTGCGCCGGCAGCAGGAGATGCAGCAAACTAAACCGGACCCGTTGGAAGCTCGCTTGAGACAGCAGTTGACACTGCCCGGCCCTTGCCATTAGCTTTAGTTCAGATGCAGATTCACCGCCATCACGGTCATCGCCATCATCATGGGATTCCCATGCCGGCGGACTGCCATGGCCTGATGTAGACGGCCAGAGAGATCGGATAGCACAAAGCCCGCCGGCATCCAAGCCGACGGTTTTTTTATGCCGTCGCGCGGGTGCAATACGCAACGACCAACAAGAATCAGGAAGATCAGAGATGGGTAACGAAAGAGCGTTGATTGATTTTGGGAAGATGGATGGCCTCGTCCCGGGTATTGTGCAGGATGCGCACACCGGCGAGGTGCTGATGCTGGGCTTTCTCAACGAGACGAGCTACGCGCGGACCGTCGAGTCGGGATTTGTGACCTTCTGGAGCCGGACACGCCAGAAGCTGTGGATGAAAGGCGAGTCAAGCGGCAACCGTTTGCGCGTGATTTCGGCCACGACGGATTGCGACAGTGACACCCTCCTTTTTCGCGTTGAGGTGGAGGGCGACGGACTGGTTTGCCACGAAGGGACTATCAGTTGCTTCACCCGGCCGCTCGCGCCACTGGGTGTTGATGAGCGAAAGGAGGCCGCCCGTGGCGAATAAACTTCGTCTTGGTCTTCCCAAGGGCAGCTTGCAGGACGCCACCATCGCGCTGTTTCGCCGCGCGGGGTGGAACATCTATGCCGATGGTCGGTCCTATTTTCCTTCAATTGACGACAATGAGATCGACTGCATGCTCATCCGCGCGCAGGAGATGGCCCGATATGTTGACCACGGGGTCATTGACGTGGGTCTCACTGGAATCGACTGGGTGGTGGAAAGCGGACTCGACGTGACCAGCGTTACTACTCTCACCTATGCCAAGCAGAGCCGCCGCAAGGTACGCTGGGTGCTCGCCGTGCCGGAAGCCAGCGGCATTGAGAGGGCCGAGGACCTCGAGGGGAGGATTATCGCCACGGAACTTGTCGAGGTAACCAGACGGTACTTTACAAGCAAGGGCGTAAACGTGAAGGTGGAGTTTAGTTGGGGAGCCACCGAGGTGAAGCCGCCCACGCTTGCCGACGCCATTGTCGAAGTCACAGAGACGGGCAGCTCACTCAAGGCGAATCACCTCAAGATTATTGATACGGTCATGGAGAGCGAGACGCACATCATTGCCAGCAAGTCGGCGCTCGCCGACCCATGGAAACGCGAGAAGATTGACCAGATTGCGCTGATGCTGCGAGGCGCAATCGATGCTCAATCGCAGGTGGGGCTGATGCTTAACGTCAGGCAGGCCGATCTTGAGGCGGTGCTTGCGGTGCTTCCGGCGCTAAACTCGCCCACGGTGTCGCAGTTGAGTGACGCTGAGTGGGTGGCAGTGAACACCATCGTGGAAGAGTGCATCGCGCGCGATGTGATTCCGCGGCTCAAGGCGGCGGGCGCCACAGGTATTGTGGAATATCCACTCAACAAGGTGGTCCTGTAGCCAGAGGAGACCGATGAAGCTGATCCGGATGAATGGGCGGGGAGCAGGGCGCGCAGCCGCGCAAATTGCCGCGCTGGAACACCGCGGCGCCGCCGCTCTGGATGCGGTCATGCCTTCTGTGCAGCGCATCGTGGCTGCGGTGCGGAGAAGGGGCGACCGCGCCTTGCTCGGTTACGCGGCTCGTTTCGACTCGCTTGCCGGCATGGACGAATTGCGTGTAACGCCGCGGGAAATGGCCGCCGCGTGGCAGACGATTAATCTCTCGTTGCGGCAGGCTCTCACCACGGCTGCCGGCCAAATCCGCGCGTTCGCGCGCCGTCAGCTTCCCGCCTCATGGCAGCGATCGAATCTGGACGGTCTGGTGACGGGCCAGCTTGTAAGGCCACTCGGTTCGGTGGGCTGCTATGTTCCCAGCGGACGCCATCCTCTGCCCTCCACTCTCCTGATGACGGCGATACCCGCTCAGGTAGCGGGCGTCAAGCGTATTGTGATTGTCTCGGCCCGGCCCGCCGTGGAGACGCTGGCAGCGGCTCACCTTCTGGGAATCCGGGAGTTCTATCGCCTGGGGGGAGCGCATGCGGTGGCGGCGCTCGCCTATGGCACCGAGAGCATTGCGAGCGTTGACAAAATCGTCGGGCCGGGGAATCTTTATGTCACCGCTGCCAAGCGACTGGTGGCCTTCGACTGTGCGATTGATATGCTTGCCGGCCCCACGGAGATTGTGGTCGCCAGCGAACGCGGAAGGCCGGCTGACATCGCATCAGACCTGGTGGCGCAGGCCGAGCATGATCCTGAGGCGCTGGCGGTGTTTGTTACCACGCGCGCGGATCTGGCTGGGAGTGTAATTGCCGAGGCGCGGCGGCAGAGCCGCGGGAATACTGTCGCGCGCCAGTCGCTGGATCGCCACGGTTTGGCGATTGTGGCCGGGGACCTGGAGCAGGCTCACGACATCACAAATCGCCTGGCTCCGGAGCACCTGACCGTGGATTCCAAAGCTGACCTGAGTTGGGTGCGCAATGCGGGCTCGGTATTTATCGGGCGCTGGTCTGCGCAGCCGATGGGCGACTATATCTCAGGGCCGAATCACACCCTGCCCACGGGCGGCATGGCGCGCGTGCGTGGCGGCCTCAGTGTGAATGATTTTGTGAAGTTGATCACGGTGCAGGAGTATGCGGCAAAGGGCCTGCGCGGATTGGGACCGCTGGCGGTGCTGCTGGCCGAGGCGGAGGGCCTCACCGGCCATGCCGAGGCCATCCGCGCGCGCTTGAGAGGAAACAGGTAGCCCATGGCGGAGAAGTCGACCCCATATCCATCACCACGCGCTCGCGTTCAGGCCATGAAGGAGTACCATCCTCCGCTGGGCAACCGCGATGCGTTGCGGCTGGACTTCAATGAGAACACATATGCCTGTTCGCCCAAGGTACGCGAGGTGCTGAGCCGAATCTCTGCAGGAGAGTTGACGCGTTATCCCGAACGCGAGCCGATGGAGGCGCGGGCCGCAGCTCATCTGGGATTGGAGGCGAGTCAGGTTGCGCTGACCAATGGAGTCGACGAAGCCATCCACGTGGTGTGTGAGGCATTTCTTGATGCCGGAGATGAACTCCTGCTGCCCGTGCCGACCTACACCATGTATGAGGTGTACGCGTCCGCGACTGACGCGCGCGTTGTCACTGTTCAGGCCGCGGATGATCTACAGTTTCCCTTTGAGAGACTCATGGCGGCTCTTACACCGCGGACAAAAATGATTGCCATTGCCAACCCGAACAGTCCTTCGGGTTCGGTTTCCACTCGGACTCAGATTCTGGAGATTGCGCGACGCGCTCCGCAGGCGATTGTCATGGTGGACGAGGCATATTTTCACTTTTTTGGGGAAACGGTGATGGACCTGGTGGGCAAATTGCCGAACCTGATGGTGGCGCGCACCTTTTCGAAGGCGTACGGGCTGGCAGGGCTGCGGCTCGGTCTGCTGGCCGCGCCCAAAGAACTGATGCGCTGGGTCCGCCGCGTCCTCTCACCCTACAGCGTCAATTCGCTGGCGCTGGCCTGCCTCGTGCCGGCTCTGGAAGACCAGTCCTACCTCGACTGGTATGCCGGAGAGGTACTGACTGCGCGAGCCGAGTTTGAAGGTGCGGTGGATGCGGCAAAGCTCCGCCGCTGGCCAAGCCGCGCCAACTTTGTTTTGGTTGAGATCGGCGCACGGCATCAGGCCTTTACCACGCGCATGCGTGAGGCCGGAGTTCTGGTTCGTGATCGCTCCGCCGATCCGGGTTGCGATGGACGCGTGCGCATCACTGTGGGAACCCGTGAGCAGATGCGGCAGGCGGCAAAGGCCCTGCATGAAACGATGGCAGAACTGCGGACTGGGGGTGGAGGAAAATGACCAGAAGCATGAAAAAGCCGGCAGTCCAGCGCCGGCGCACGGCAGACTTTGAGCGCAATACCACCGAGACCAGGATACAAATCAGGCTCACCGTCGAGGGTAGTGGCCGGTACAACGTATCAACGGGCATCCGGTTCTTCGATCACATGCTTGAGTTGTTTGCCCGCCACGGCGCCTTTGATCTTCAACTCACATGCAAGGGCGATCTCGACGTTGATCAACATCACACGGTTGAAGATGTGGGGATCGCGCTCGGCGAGGCCTTCGATCGCGCACTCGGAGACAAGCGCGGCATCCTTCGCGCGGGATACTTTCTGATGCCGATGGACGAAACGCTGGCGATTGCTGCGGTGGATCTGAGCGGACGCTCCGCCTTTGCGGTGGACACCAGGGTACGCACGCGGCTGGTGGGCGATCTGCAATCCGAGCTGGTCACGGACTTCTTTGAGGGCTTCGCGCGTGGCGCACGCGCCAACATTCATGTGAAGACGATGTATGGGCGTTCGAATCATCACAAGATTGAGGCCCTCTTCAAGGCGTTTGCGCGCGCTTTGCGCGTGGCCTGCGCCCGCGACAGGCAACTGGGAAAGATGCTGCCATCCACAAAAGGGCTGCTCTAATGCGGGTCACGGTCATCGACTACAAGGCCGGCAACCTCACCTCCGTGCTCAAGGCGCTGCGCCATCTGGGAGCCGAGACTGAAGTGACAGACACGGCCGGCCCTGCGGAGAGAGCGGAGCGAATTGTGCTGCCAGGGGTAGGGCACTTCGCAGCCACAAGGCGGCTTGACGCGACCGGCCTTACACCCGCCGTGCGCGTGGCCATCAAGCGTGGCACGCCATTTTTGGGCATTTGTGTGGGCATGCAGTGGCTCTTTGCGGGTTCGAGCGAGGAGCCGGATCAGCCGGGACTGGGACACTTTGACGGGCAGTGTACCCGCTTTGCGGACGGTGATGAGAAGGTTCCTCATGTCGGGTGGAATTCGCTGGCCACTCGCGCCGGGTCCCGCCTGCTGGCAGACATCAATCCGGGAGAGTATGTGTACTTTACCCATTCGTTCAAGGCTCCCGTGACGGCAGATACTGCCGCCACCACGAAATACATTGACCTGTTTGCGTCAGCGGTGGAAAGGGGAAACGTGATGGGCGTGCAGTTCCATCCGGAGAAATCTTCCGGGGCAGGATTGAAGATTCTTCGCAATTTTCTTGAATGGCAGCCAGAGGCGGAAGCATGCTGACCAAGCGCATTATCGCCTGCCTTGACGTGCATTCCGGGCGCGTGGTCAAGGGTGTGCAGTTCGTTGATATTGTCGATGCCGGGGATCCGGCGGAGCTGGCGGCGCGGCACGCGCGCGAAGGCGCCGATGAGATTGTGCTGCTTGATATCACCGCAACGCACGAGGGACGACAGACCCTTCTTGACACGGTGCGCCGCGCGGCCAGCGAGCTGTTCGTGCCATTCTGCGTGGGCGGTGGCATTCGCGACGCACGCGATGCAGAGCAGGTCTTCGACGCAGGCGCCGACAAGGTGAGCGTGAACTCCGCAGCGATTGCGAATCCGGCATTGATTGACGACATCGGCCGCAGCTTTGGCGCGCAGGCGGTTGTGGTGGCAATCGATGCCCGTCGCGATCCTGCTGCCGCCGATCCCATCCGGGATGCGCAGGTGTTCGTGCAGGGCGGCCGCAAGCTGGCCGGGCGGCGCGCAGTGGAGTGGGCCCGGGAGGCCGAAGATCGCGGCGCCGGGGAAATCCTGCTCACCTCGATGGATGCGGACGGAACCCGTGCGGGATTCGACTGTGAGTTGACCGCCGCAGTCAGCCGGGCAGTGGGCATTCCTGTTATCGCTTCAGGCGGCGCGGGCACGGTGGCCCATTTTGTCGAGGTGTTCAGCAGCGGGCAAGCCGATGCCGCGCTGGCCGCAAGCATCTTCCATTTTGGAGTGGCCAGCGCTTGCGCGCTCAAACAGGAACTGGCACGCGCCGATGTTCCAGTGAGGCTGCCATGCTGATACCGTCCATTGACCTGATGGGTGGCCGCATCGTCCAACTGGCGCAGGGCGAGAAGCTACGCCTTGCCTTTGATGATTTTGAATACTGGATTGAAAAGTTTTCCCGCTTCCCGCTGGTACAGCTCATCGACCTGGACGCCGCATTGCGGCAGGGTGACAACTCTGCGCTGATGGCACAGATCGCTCGACGGCTGCCGTGTCAGGCCGGTGGCGGAATCCACACCATCGCGCGGGCACGGCAGGTTCTGGATGCGGGAGCAAGACGAATCATTGTGGGCTCAGCTTTGTTCTCCAGTCAGGGAAGCGTCAATGTGGAATACGCGGCCAACCTGGCCTCGGACGTTGGCGCTGATCGCGTGGTGGCTGGAATCGATACAAAAAATGGCAGCATCGCCGTAAAGGGCTGGAAGGACCGTGTGTCTCTCACGCCAGACGAGACGATTCCGCAACTGGAGCCGCATGTAGCGGCGTTCCTTTACACCCACGTCGATGGCGAAGGGCTTATGCGGGGCTTTCCAGTGGAAGTCGCAGGCCGCCTGCGCGCCTTGACCGGGAGGCAACTCGTCGTGGCAGGCGGCATCCGTAGCCAGCAGGAAGTAGATACGCTCGATGCGATGGGAGTGGACGCCGTAGTTGGGATGGCTGTGTATACAAATCTGCTGTCGGTTTAGTCGAATTTCAATCACTCTCGGACACCTGGCTCAAGGCATGCGAAAGCCGGTACTCTGAGCAGGCGGCGAGCGGCAACTCCGTCCCGGTACAGCAACACAACCGCATCTTTGGCCGCGCAGGCTGCATGTCAACGTGTAGCATGGAAACAAATCATCAGAGCAACCTGAGTCGAGCGACCTGTATGCTACGAGTTGGATACCCCGCAGTTCTCGCGGATGGGCTTCTCTCCGGCTTCCCTGACGGGGTTGAAATGATTCCCTTGCCAGACGGCCTGGACCACGACGTCGAAATCGATGTATGGATTCCTGATCCGTACCCTACAAAGGCAAAGCGCGTGCTTCAACATCTGCATGGCATCCGGCTGGTGCTGTCGATGATGGCAGGCACCGAGTGGATTCCTGATGCTGTCGGACCTCACGTGACGATCTGCAACGCGCGGGGCGCTCACAACATTTCCACGGCGGAGTGGACGGTTACAGCGATTCTTGCGCTACTCAAGTACCTGCCTCTGTACATGGAGGTACAGCACGCGGGCGAGTGGAAGCAGCGTTTCAGGGCTACCGGGCACTACGAGCGGATTACCGGAGATACGCGCTCGCTTTATCCGCCGGTGATGCTGGAGGAGCTTACCGGGAAGGCAGTTCTGCTGGTCGGCTACGGCGAGATTGGCAAGGAAATTGAGCGGATGCTCGCCCCGTTCAATGTGGAGATGATTCGCGTCGCCCGTAGTGCGAAAAGCAATCCGACGGTCCGCTCGGTCAGCGAACTTGACACTTTGCTGCCGCATGCCGACGTGGTCATTCTGATTCTGCCCTCCACTGCGGAGTCTCATCAGTTGATTGGCGCGAAGCAGTTGGCGATCCTGCGCCAGGGCGCCATCCTGGTGAACGCGGCTCGCGGTCCGGTTTTGGATACGGATGCGCTGGTGGCCGCCTTGCAATCAGGCAGGATTCGCGCTGCGGTCGACGTCACCGACCCTGAGCCGCTTCCTGCAGGTCATCCGCTGTGGAGCTGTCCAAACCTGTTGTTGACGCCGCATATTGGCGGGTCGAGCCCGCAGTTTGCCCGCCGCTCTCTCCAGGTCGCAGCTGAGGAACTGCAACGCTACATAAATGGCGAGCCGCTCAGGAACGTGGTGCGGCCAGCCACCTAGGCGGCATGGACCTCGGCCACAGCGGCGGCGCGCCGCCAATCACGCAAGCCCATCATTGCCAGGCCCACCAGCACGGTATACAGAAGCGCGGTGGGCCACAAGTCCTTGTAAATGTATTCGCCAACGTAAAGGATGTTCACAATGATCCACAACCACCAGTTGGCGGTGTGTTTGCGTGCCTGCCACCAGCTCGCGACCAGGCTGTAACTGGCCAGCGTTGCATCCAGAAAAGGCAGCGCTGCATGCAGTCGTAGAGCCAGCGCGCC
>DASSHM010000271.1:0-4303 GCA_035692885.1 Occallatibacter sp. | reverse complement strand
TTCAGTTCCACCTCGAATCGCTTGCGCGCATCCCATGAGCTGACGGTTTTGGTGCCGCTCTTTTTGCCGCTCTTCTCCGCCCACAGGTCATAGTCCTCGGCCATGTTGACCTGTGCAAAGTGGAAGCGGCCATCCGCGGTGGAGGTATAGCTGCGGATAACCCGGGACTTGATGTTCTTGAGAAAGACGGTGGCTCCGCTGATGGGACGTGAATCGCCGTCAACGACGCTGCCTGTGACGACGCGCTGCCCCAGGTTCTGTGCCTGCGCAGCGGGTACGCCCAGCAGGATGCTGTGCGATGCGAGCGGCGTAACTCCCAGGGCAAGAGCCGTAAAGGCCGCCCAGGCCACCACGGTTGTACTATTCAGCTTCACTCATCCTCCTCTTCTTCGTAGTAGTTGGCTTCTTCATCGTCGTAGTCATCCTCCACGCGCGTCAACTCCAGCGGCTCCACCCCGACGACCTCGAATTCGGTCCCGCATTCATCACAGGCGACCACATCGCCTTCATCCAGTTCGTCAACATCAATATCCAGTTCGTTCTCACATTCAGGGCAGGTCGGCATGGCAGCCTCCTCTTTACGCGTTCCGTGTTGTAGGATGGCGGTACCTCGAGGTACGACTCCGCTAGTTATAGGGAGTACCCGGGAAAAGGTCAAGAGGGTATGCGGCCCCTGTACCCGAGAGTTCCCCTGCGGAGATGAACCATGCTCTATCCTCGCGTCATTCTTGCATGTGGGCTGTTGCTGGCTGTCCCCGCCTGCCCTGCGCAGCCGGACTACCAGCGTGATGCCACACCCGCGGGCCCGGCCCGGCCGGACCCTGCAATTCTGCATGCGGTTGAAGCCATCCAACCCGCACACATACAACAGACGATAAAAACGCTGGTTAGTTTCGGTACCCGGAACACACTTTCGAGCATGGAGACGGATTTGCCTCAAGGCAGAGGAGTTCAGGCCGCTGCGGATTGGATTTACGGCCAGTTTGAACAAATTTCGCAGCAATGCGGAGGGTGCCTGGAAGTGCGGAGAGACGTTTTCATGGCCGACCCGGCATCGTCGTGGCATCACCGCATCCAGCGGCCCACGAAAGTCACGAATGTCTACGCAATTCTCCGTGGGTCAGACCCCGCACAGGCCGACCGGATGGTGCTGGTCACGGGGCATTACGATTCGCGCAACTCCAACGTCTTTGACGATCACGGAGCGGCGCCCGGAGCAAACGACGACGCATCGGGCGTGGCGGTATCAATCGAATGCGCCCGGGCTCTGAGCAAGCTGCGCCTGCATGGAACAGTCGTGTTTGCGGCGGTGGCCGGCGAGGAGCAGGGACTGGTGGGATCGACCCACCTGGCGAAGCTGGCGCACGATGAGGGCTGGCATCTGGAAGCAGTACTGAACAACGACATCGTGGGCGGAGACACCACGCCGGGCGACACGCTGCAACTGAAGGACCGCGTGCGCGTATTCTCCGAGGCGGTACCGGCAACGGCCACTCCCGAGGAGATACATCGAATTCTGGCGCTCGGCAAGGTGAGCGACTCGCCGAGCCGTGAACTGGCTCGTGCCATTGCCAACATCGGGCGCACCTACTTTCCCGCCAAGGCAAGACGACCACCGTTCATGGCCTTTCTGGTGGCGCGGCCTGATCGTTATCTGCGTGGAGGTGATCACCTGCCATTCAATCAACAGGGATTCGCAGCTGCGCGCTTCACTGAGTGGCGTGAAAACTTCAATCATCAGCACCAGACTGTTGTCGTTCCTCCGGCGGGCAGCGCCAGACCGGTTATGGGCGACCTGCCCCAGTTTGTGGACTACGATTACGTGGCCAATGTAGCCCGGCTGAATGCCGCCACGTTGGCCACCCTGGCTGCGGCTCCCGGCGAGGTAGAGCAGTTGACGCTTGCAACCGAGGACCTGGAAAACTGGAGTACCTTGAGCTGGGAGGCGCCCGCGGGGGCCCCTGCCGGCACCCGCTACGAGGTGCTGTGGCGCGAGACCACGGCACCGGACTGGCAGTACACGAAGACCGTGGAACCGGAAAAGGCAGGCGGCCGCATCACGGTGACCCTGCCCATCTCAAAGGACAATGTCATCTTTGGGGTGCGGGCCGTGGACGCGTCCGGGCATCGCGGACTGGCGGTGGTCCCGTAACAGGGCCGAGCCGGACGCTGGAACCATGACCCGGCGATGACACCCGAGCACGGAACACGTTAACCTGAAGGGGCGATGCGCAGGATTGGTACCACCCCGTTTGCCTTCCCCGAGTTTCGTGGCGCGACTCGGCAGTTGATTATCTGGAACCTGGTTGCCTACTTCGTGCTGGCAATCGGCCTGCTCGTTTCGCCGTCCACGGCGCGCCGGTGGGCTGCCATCCTGGCCTTTGACCCCATTGTCTTTCTCCACGGCGCAATCTGGCAGCCCATCACCTACAGCTTCATTCATCTCACGCTTCTGGGCACGCTGCTCGAGTTGCTGTCGCTATGGTTTCTGGCCGGGTTTCTGGAGGAGATGCACGGGCGGAACTGGGTGATTGGCCTCTATGCCGTCTCCGTGCTGGGAACGGCGCTGGCTGCGGTGGCACTCCTCTTTGGCGGGCGGGCGATGGGCATCGACGCCGCGCCAGCTTTGCTCACCGGCTGCTTCGGGGGCATCTTCGGCCTGCTTGTCGCAATCGGGCTGCTCTACGGCGAGATGGAGTTTTTGCTGTTCTTTACCATCGGCATCAAGGCGCGGTACATCGCCGTGATCTACGGGCTGGTTGCGATCGCGATGCTGTTCGGCGCGCAACGGATGTATGCCTTTGCGGAACTTGGTGGTGCTCTCGCCGGATGGCTCTACATCCGCAGCGCTCCGCGGCGCGGATTTACATTTCTGCTGAGCGAAAGCCTGTATGGCCTGCGTAACCGCTACTATCGCTGGAAGCGCCGCAAGGCGGCGAAGAAGTTCGAGGTGTACATGCGCAAGCAGGGTCGCACCATGCATTTTGACGGCAGCGGGCGTCAGCTTGACGACGATGACAAGAAGAACTGGAACTGAGTGCGTCGAGCGGAGGATGTGCCCCGGCGGTGAGATACAATCCTCCATGAAATGACCAGAAAGATTGCGTTTCTCTTTCCCGGGCAGGGTTCACAATCGGTTGGCATGGGCCGTGAGCTTGCCGAGCGCTTCCCTGTGGCGGCTCAAACCTTCACAGAGGCGGATGACGCCTGTGGATTTGCGCTTTCGCGTTTGTGCTTTGAAGGGCCTGACGCGGAGTTAAAACTCACCGAGAATACGCAGCCTGCAATACTGACCGTCAGCGTTGCGGCTCTGCGCGTTCTGGCCGAAAACGGAATTGAACCGGGCTTGGCCGCGGGTCACTCACTGGGCGAGTGGTCGGCCCACGTGGCTGCCGGCACGCTGAGCTTCGCCGATGCGGTGCGGGCGGTCAAGGCGCGCGGCCGGGCGATGCAGCAGGCCGTTCCGGCAGGCCAGGGCGGCATGGCCGCCGTGCTTGCGCTCAGCGCAGAGGAAGTTGCGGCCGCCTGCGCCGAAGCGGAGGCAGAGACGGGACTCACGGTCGCTGCGGCAAATCTGAATTCGCCGGGTCAGACCGTAATTTCAGGAGCGCTGGCGGCGGTTGAAAGGGCGGCGGCGCTGGCAAAAGCCAGAGGCGCGCGCCGTGCCGTGATGCTGCCGGTAAGCGCGCCATTCCATTGCACGCTGATGCAACCTGCGCAGGAGGAGGTGGCGCGTGTGCTGGGCACCTTGAGAATGGCCGAGCCGCGGATTCCTGTGGCGGCCAATGTTACGGGCGGGCTGGTAACAACCGCTGTCGGCGCGCGCGACGCGCTGATTCGCCAGGTGACAGGCGCCGTGCGCTGGATGGCGTGCGTGCAGTCACTGGTGGAGGCGGGAGCCACGACGTTCGTGGAGGTGGGTCCCGGCAAGGTGCTGTGCGGGCTGCTGCGGCAAATTGATTCGGAACAGAATGCACTCAACGTCGAAGACGCTTCCAGCCTTGAGAAGACCCTGGCAGGCCTTTGAATCCACGCTGCCGTAGAATGCCTGTACGATTCGCTAAGGCCCCAGATAGAGCTGAACCGGCGCAAAGCCGAGCGAGTGCGTGTGTGGGTCATAATCCAGGAAAAGTGCGTTGCTCTTGAGCCCGTTGATGCGAATTCCCACAATGAGCACATTACCCACGATCCGCGCCACGGCAATCTTGTGGCTGCGGATTGCCCCGTAATCGTTATTGGGGCTTGAGGGACTCCAGTCGTTCTCGAATCGGGAGAAGGGATAGGGGCCGGTGGTGTCAGGGTG
>DASSHM010000270.1:0-11758 GCA_035692885.1 Occallatibacter sp. | reverse complement strand
TAGGTATCCACCTGCCCCTGGTAGCCGCGTACCGCCAGATCCCCGCCGAGGTCAATCATCTTCTGATAGGTGGCGATGGCCAGGTCAACCTTGTTCTGCTCGTGATAAACCGATCCCAGCCTCTCAAGAAAGATGCCGCGGTTGTTCTTTTCCTCGTCGGTGTAGGCGCCGTTGGCATGCGAGGTAAGGTCAATCATGTGGGCGAAGACCTTGGCCGCCTCGTCGTACCTTCCGAGCACATCGAGCAACAGGCCCTCGTTAAAGCCGCCTTCAAGCGAATCAGGATCCTTCTTGAGCGCCTTTTGCGTGGTGTCCAGCGCTTCCTGATACTTGCCCATGCGGCGTTGAATCTCAGCGATATGAATGAGCGTGCCGGCATCGTCGGGATTGATCTCATTCAGCTTGCGATAGGCCTTCAGCGCTTCTTCGTACTGGTTGTCATTCAGCAGGGCCTGAGCCAGAGCCCCCAGGGTGCGCACGTCATCCGGCTCCAGATCGGCCGCGCGCTTGTAGGCCGCGATCGCGTCCTTGGTCTGCTTGAGCTGGTCGTAGGCCGCGCCCAGCGCCAGCTCCATCCGCGCGGTACGATCCGGCTCCGGAACGGCCTGGATAACCGCGACCGCATGCTGCATGTCATCTGCCTCGGCGTAGAGCCGGGCAAGATTGAGGACCACGCCTTCTGAATCCGGCTCAATCGACTGGGCTAACTTGAACTGTTCCTCAGCCTTCCTGGTGTCGTGCTTGACCGAGTAAAGCTGCCCCAGCATCATGTGGTCTTCAACGTTCTTCGGCTCAAGCGCGACAATCTTTTCGTATTCGGCGATGGTTTTGTCGAGCACATTGCCGCTGGGCGAAGAGGAAGAGACCGAGTTCTGGGACTGCCCAAGCTGACGCAGATAAATCCGGCCAAGCATCTTGTGGGCATCGATGTTGTCGGGATGCGTTTTGAGCAATCCCTTCGCCGTGGCCTCCGCCTGGCTCATCTGGCCGGTGCGCATATAGAGGTCGGCCAGCGCATTGCTCAGATCAGCCGAGTCCGGGTCGGCATTCAGGGCATTCTTGAACTCCTCGATGGCGTCGCTCACAAACTCGGGACGGCCTGTGGACATGGCCTGTTCCTCGTAGTAATTGGCCATGGCGGCATGAAAGTAGGCCTTGGAGCGGTCAACTTTTTCCCGGGGCTGCTCCGCAGGCGGGGCCGAGGCGGCTTTGGCGGCAACGTCGGCACTGCTTTTTGCGACAGTGGTCTGCGCATAAGCGGCGCTGAGCGGTGAAAAGAGACAGAAGGCGGCGACCAGGGCGAGCCAGAGGAGTGACAAACTATCTTTAGATCTCATGATTTCCGGGGACCCCAACCCATTGACCCGATTCAACGCCGGATGGTGTGCTATTTCCTGCGGCCAGACCAATGGACCAGTTGGCAGCCGGCTTTCGCCACGATGCCATTACTTTAAGACGATTTTACCCGTGTTTGGTCGCCGCCCGAAGGAAGATTGAGGCACTTTCGTCAGAGTGAACCCGCAACTGGAACAGGGTTCCAACTCAAAATACGCGCAGGCTTAAGGATCGGCGAGGCTTGCCCGATGACGATGCAGCGAATCCCTGGCGTCGGATGCTGGGTGCCGGGTGGCCGCCACCAGATGGATTGTACCGGCCAAAGGCCGAGGAACTGCGGTTGGCTTGCCACAGAGCAGGGTCACTCCGGCAATGTACCTCGCGGGGTCTGGCCCGGATAAGCGGGCCTGAATTAACGAGGCTTGGATTTACGGGTTCTGATTTTCAGGGCCAGATCTAATGGCGGAAGTGGCGCATCCCAGTGAAGACCATCGCCATGCCCAGTTTGTCGGCGGTGTCGATTACGTCCTGATCCTTCATCGAGCCTCCCGGTTGAATGACCGCGGTTGCCCCGGCGGCCGCGATGGCTTCAAGGCCGTCGGGGAAGGGAAAGAACGCGTCCGATGCAGCCACCGTGCCCTGAAGCGGTAAAACGGCTTTCTGCGCGCCGAAGCGCGCTGCATCCACGCGGCTCATCTGACCCGCTCCAACGCCGATCGTCTGGCCGTCGCGGGCATAGACGATGGCGTTGGACTTGACATGCTTGCAAACGCGCCACGCGAAGAGGAGGCTGCGCAACTCATCAGGAGTAGGCGGACGCCAGGTGACCACTCTCAAATCTGATTCGTCAACCCGGCCGGTATCGGCATCCTGCAGAAGCAGCCCGCCGGAAATATGCTTGACCACGGGGCGGACAGGAGCGGCATGCACTTCAATCAGGCGTAGATTTTTCCTGGCTGCGAAGCGTTCGAGCGCCTCGGCCGTGAAGCCTGGCGCAGCGATGGCCTCGACGAAGAGCCGGGCAATTTCCTCGGCGGCTTCGCCGTCCACCGCCTGATTGATGCCAATGACTGAACCGAAGGCCGAGACCGGGTCGCAGGCGAGGGCCTTTTTGTACGCTTCGAGAATGGTCGAGCCGGTGGCCGCGCCGCAGGGATTGGTGTGTTTGATGAGGGCGACAGCGGGTTCGTCGGCTGCGGTTGGACTCAGCTCCTGTGCCAGTTCCCAGCAGGCTTCAAGGTCCACAAGGTTGTTAAAGCTGAGTTCCTTGCCTTGCAACTGCCGCGCGCCGGCCACGCCGAGGCCCGAGCCATCGGAGTAAAGGGCAGCGCGCTGGTGGGGGTTCTCGCCGTAACGCAGAGACTGAGCCAGCGGAAAGTTGATGCGCAGGGTGGAAGGAAATGCCTGCTGATCAACGTCAGCAGGCGACCCGGGGGCAGGCGCGGCGGTGATTCGATCCAGCGTGCCGGCGATGGCGCTGTCATAGGCGGCGGTGAGCGAAAATGCCTTGCGGGCAAGCTGCCAGCGTGTCTCACGGCTCAGGGAGCCATGATGCGACTCCAGTTCCTGCATGAGGGCAGGGTAGTCGTCCACGCGGGTGACGATGGCCACGTCCTCAAAGTTCTTGGCGGCGGAGCGCACCATGGACGGACCGCCAATGTCAATGTTTTCGATAAGGTGGCCAAATGCAACGCCGGGCTGCGCAGAGGTCTTCTCGAAGGCGTAAAGGTTGACCACCACCATGTCAATGGGCTGGATTCCATGAGCGGCAACGGCCTCCTCGTGAGCCCTGTTTCCCCGGATGTAGAGCAGGCCGCCGTGAACGCGCGGATGCAGGGTCTTTACGCGGCCGTCGAGCATCTCGGGAAATCCGGTCAGGTCACTGATATCCCTTACGGCAAGGCCAGCTTCGCGCAGGGCGCGCGCCGTTCCTCCCGTGGAAATCAATTCAGTTCCGAACCCCGCCAGGGCCCGGGCGAACTCCACCAGTCCTGTCTTGTCCGTTACGCTCAACAACGCCCGACGAATCTTCTTTTCCGCGCTCACTGGTGGCTCCTTTGGGGATGGTTGGCAGGAATGACCCGGTTCAGTGCTTCGCTACGCGGGCCAAACACCAGACTACAACCCGGGGTCAGGTGACGCCGGATGTGGATTTCACGTCGCGGAACGAACTCGCGCCGCGCGGTTTCGCATCGCAAAATGAATTACGATTGACGCATGGGAAGCTATCCCCCGGTTCCCCCGCGCGATGCTCAGCAGGGCTCCCGCGGAGGTTCAGGCTACGAGCCCGAAATTCTGCCGCCGAAGCCGGGGTACGCGCCAGCCCCGCAGCCGGCGCGGCGTCGACGCCCTCTGTGGGCCATGTCGCCGGCCACGGTTGCCCTGGTCGGAATCAACTGCCTTGTGTTTCTGGGAATGAACATGCAGCAGCTTGGCCTGACCGGGCCGAGCACGCGACAACTGGTGCAGTGGGGCGCGGATAATGCCGGCCTGGTGCTGATCTATGGCGAGTGGTGGCGCATTGTCACCGCCATGTTTGTCCATGTGGGGCTTCTGCACATCCTGGTGAACATGTGGTGTCTGTGGAACCTGGCCCTGCTGGCCGAGCCGCTGATGGGCTCGTTCGGCGTGTTCGCTGTCTATCTGCTCACCGGCGCGGCGGGAAATCTGCTGTCAACCTGCGTGAACTGGTGGAGATACTATCCAGACCTCGCCCGGTATCACGACATCGGCGTGTTTCCGCTGGGGGCTGGCGCCTCGGGCGCCGTGTTCGGAATTGCCGGCGCGCTGATTGTGCTGCTGAAGTCGCCGCGGCTGCCTGTTCCGCCCATGGAACTGCGCCGGTTGCGCAAGTCGGTCATCTACTTCGCAGCCATCAATCTGGTGCTGGGATTCGGGATCAACGTGGGCGCGTCGGTGGCGCATGCCGGACTCGGCATCGACAACATGGCCCACCTGGGCGGCTTTCTCTCCGGGCTGCTGTTTGCGGTGCCCATGGTGCCGAGGCTGGGATCGCCCCGGCCGATCTTCAAAGCGCGTTTGCGCAACGCCATCCTCTTGATTGGCGGCCTGCTGGTTCTCTTCAGCTTTTATCTGGATCAGCTTCCCGGCTAGGCGCGAACCTGGGCGATCGGCGCTTTCCAAACGCCCAACCCGGATTGAAGAACCGCGGCGCAGAGGCCGTGGTGCGCTTGCCTGGCACAGAGGCCTGCGTGTCTCAACCTGCAGTCAGCGGACGGCGGTGGCGGCGAACTTTTTGACCATGGCCAGCAGCAGCTTGCGGTCGCTTTCGTTCAGGTTGGATGAGTAGCGGCGAATCTGGGTGAGAAAGCGCAGCTCGTCGTCGGAGAGGCGCTGTGTGTTGAGCTGGCGGCCCAGAGCGTCCTCGGAGAAGAACTGCGAGATGGGCACATCAAGCGCCAGCGCAATTTTCGACAGCGTATCGAGCGAAGGTACGGTGTGGCCGTTTTCAACGCGGGAGAGATAGCAGCGCAACAGGCCTGTCTTCTTCTCGATATCGCCTTGCGAGAGCCCCTTCTGGAGCCGTTGCGCGCGAATGGTGGTGCCAATCTTCATCATGGGCGCATCCTGACCGCAGCCATCCCTCGTTAACCATGCAGATAGCTACCAGAGAGTTATTGGCTCAATAGTTAACATGCGCGGAGTGGAAATTCAAGAGAAATCTTGTTTCCTCGGAAGGTTCAACCGCGCAACGCTCGTGTGGTGGGCCGTGCGCGGCGTGCGCGGATGCGCTGAGCGGTTCAGCCGAACCTCAAAGACTGCGGATGGCTGCTTTATTGGCCGCCGGGATTGGGAGGAGGGTCGGGTGTGCAGCCGTCAGGAGGCTGATAGGGGCAATGGCGGCAGCCCGAGTTGCAGCAATATCCCCGCTTGAGGTGATACGCCGCGGTGAAAACGATGTTGGCGCCCTCCATGTAGAAGTCTTCGGGCTCAAGCGACCGTGCGGAGGGGCGCGCATCATGCGGGCGGCAGGAGTCCATCCCCTTATTGTCGCGGATTGACCGGGCATGCAGCGGGTAAAATCGTGGCATGACACTGACCGCGCAGGATCGAGCCCGCCGCATCAAAATCATCCTTTTCGACGTGGATGGCGTTCTGACCGACGGGAGTATCTGGCTGGTGCCGGTGGCAGTGGGCACCGGCGGGGGAACGGCGGCGCAGGATGAGTTGGCAAAGCGCAGGGGCGAGATGGGAGTGGGCATCCAGTCCACGGCCATGGTGGAGGCAAAGGGCTACAACGCGCATGATGGAACGGCGATCTCGCTGGCCCGGCTGGGCGGGTTGAAGTGTGGAGTCATCACCAAGCGGATCAGCGAAGCCGTGGCGGCGCGCGCCCGCGATCTGAAGCTGGAGTTCGTCTATATGGGCCAGGCCTTCAAGATGAAGCCGGTACGCGAGATCATGGCGCAGGAGGGCCTGACTCTGGAGGAGATTGCGTATGTGGGAGACGACGTAATCGACCTTCCGGTGATGCGGCAATGCGGTCTGGCAATCGCCGTGGCCAACGCGCGCGCGCAGGTGAAGGCCGAAGCGCACTACGTGACTCCAAATGCGGGGGGATACGGCGCGGGGCGGGATGCTGTAGAGTTCATCCTCGAAGCCAAGGGACTGCTGCATCAGGCCATCGAAGCCTACATCGACGAGAGCAATCCAATCCCGGCTTCGATGGACATCGGCAAGGGCGGCGGCTTGAAGGCGTAGAGGCAGGTTTCTGAAGAGCTCATGTTGCGTTCAACATGCTGAAGAGAAGTATCCCGAGCACGATAAGGCTGACGGTCACGTAGAGGTAATCCCGCTCCAGATAGAATCCAACCGCGGCCAGAACAACGCGGGCCACAGGAGTGGCGATGAGCAGGAGCAGGCCAAATTGCATCAGCCCAGCGCTGTCCAGGTGAAAAGCTGAGTTCACGATGCCGGCGAGAGTGCTCAGGCTGGGTGACTCAGCGTGGAAGTTCTCATAGGCGACCTTGTCGGCATGATGCTGAAACAGATACAGCACGGCGCCAGCGAAGACGATCGCGGCCGCCAGCAAGACACCGGCGCGCAGCAGATTTCCAATAAAGGATTGCAGGCGCTTGTCATCCATCGGACTAAACCCTCCCCAGGATGCCATTCACAATCATCTCGACGGCGAGCAGCAGGATCACTGAGCCAAAGATGAGTCGCAGCGTGCGAACGCGCGCGCGGACCAGCACCTTGGTTCCCAGAAAAGCTCCAGCCAGCACGCCGAGCATGACGGGCATGGCGACGCGCGGGTCGATGTAGCCGCGACTCAGATAGACGCCTGCGCTGGCCGCGGCGGTCACGCCGATCATGAAGTTGCTCGTAGTGGTGGACACCTTGAAGGGTATCTTCATGGCGCGGTCCATGGCCATCACTTTGACCGCCCCCGAGCCGATGCCGAGCAATCCCGAGAGTGCTCCCGCGCCGAGCATGAGGCTGAAGCCGGTGGGCACATTCTGCACGCCGTATCCCTGCTCGTTGCCATCCACCGGGTACGTTCCGTCCAGGCGCAGTCTGCGGGCGAGAGAGTCAGACTTGATCGGCTGGCCGCCCTCGGACGGACCCCGCTTCAACGACTGCAAGGCGGCCTGGATGAGCACCACTCCAAAGATGACTGCGATGACGTGGGTGCTGATGTATGCGGCAATGTAGGCCCCGATGACAGCGCCAAATGTAGTGGCGATCTCAAGCAGCATGCCGATGCGGATGTTGGAGAACCCCTCTTTTACGTAGGCCGCGGCGGCCCCTGAGGAGGTGGCGATGACAGAGACCAGCGAGGCTCCAATGGCGTACTTGATGTCAACGCCGAGCGCAAGGGAGAGAACTGGAACAATTACGACTCCACCGCCAAGTCCGGTTAACGCGCCAAGAAACCCGGCAAGCATGGCGATGGTTCCGACAGCCAGCGTAAACATCGATGTGGTCATTCACCGAACCCGCGTTGCGGCACACAGTATACCGTGATGGTCCTATAGACCCGCATTGCATGCCGCGAAAAGCCAGAGAGAATTGAAACGTGCCAGCCCAGGCCGCTCCTATTTCCCGGGCTGCGCAAGGGCAGGGAAGACCTTGTCAACGAGAAAGTGGCGAAGCGTCAGGCGGAGATCCGTGCGCGCATCCGGCTCGGTATTGGACTGCGGATGTGAGGCAGCCACGGCTTGGGGAGTGCCGGTGTCCGTGGTGTTCACCACAAGGATGGCGGCGCTGTGACCGGCAGGGTCGACGATCATCTCGGAAGAGAAGCCTCCCTGGTCACCGTCGTGATAGACGTATTGATGGCCGGTAACCCAGAACTCGAAAAATCCAAGCCCCATCATCGGCTGCGCGCCGTGCGGCCCGGTGGTGTAGATGGTGTCCGGCTGGTGGTCATTGGCCGCCAGGATGCCGTTCCACGCTTCCTGGAGAGAACTGCGTCGGAGCACCGTGTCGTACACCGGATTGCTGGAATCTCCGATGAGGAAGCGCAGGTACTTCACCATGTCTGCGATGGGAGCCTTGAGGCCGCTGTTTGAAGTCGTGATGCCGGTATCGAAGTTGAAGGGCTGGGGTTGCAGTTTGCCGCCAATGCGCAGGTAACTGGCCGAGACATGATCTTCAAGTGAGTACGGAGCACGGTCAAAGTAGCTGGCCGTCATGCCCAGCGGCATGAGGATGTTCTTATCGACGTAGGCTTCGAAATCGTCACCGCTGAGATGCTGGATAATCTGGCCGAGAAAGACGTATCCGAGGTTCGAGTAGCTCCAGCGCGTGCCTGGCTTGAAGGCCACATTGGTGTAGGGAAGCATGGCCACAATCTGCGACCACCGGGTGGGCTCGAAGGGCTGCCAACTGCAATCGGCTGCGTCGTCGCAGCTCCATGGCCAGGTGGGATTCCGGAAGCCGGCACTGTGCGTGAGCAGTTCCCGGATGGTGATGACGTCAACCGGGCCCCAGACATCGTGAACCCGGCTCAGCTCGGGCACATACCGGACGGCTGGGTCGTCGAGCTGGAGCAGTCCGCGATCCCGCAACTGGAGGATGGCAATCGCGGTGAAAGTTTTGGTGATCGACGCCCAGTTATATGCGGTGTCGATATCGACAGGCTTACCGGTACGAACGTCTGCCGCGCCGTATGAAAAGTATGCGGCTGTATCGCGCCAATGAATCACGGCCAGGCCTCCACCCACAACTCCATGCGCTTTGAGTGCTGTGTCGAATTGAGCGTGGAGTGACCTCAGGCTCATCTGCGGGCCGGTTTCCTGGGCATGAATGGTGGCGACATGCAGACAACCGAGCGCCAGCAACAATCCGAGGGCGTTAACCAGGCGAGCGGGCATGGGGGCAATGATACTATCCGCGCGGAACATTCAGAATCGGGATGCGCGGTGTTGCACGCCGGCGCTGAGACGCTTTGGTAGCTATGAATGGAGCTCTCGAACGCGGCCTCAGCGAGGAGGATGAAAATACGCGCTGGCGGACTGAACCCGCCGCACCCCGGGTAGCGTCCGCGGCATTACAATTCCGGCGGGAATTTGTGATCGCGATTGCGCTACCATGCAGGCTCCATCGGCACGCCGTCCAATCCATCTGTTGAGAGGCGGGGATATTCAGGAACATTCTTCCCGGCTGGCGGCAACACTTCTTCCTCGACAGTGATAAAGGCCAGCAGTTTTTCCTCGACACGTTCCTTGCCGCATTCATCGGTCACACATAGGCCTCGGGCCCGCTCATGGAAGGCGTCGTCCTGATTGGCGCAAAGGGCTCAACAGTGCCGTTGCACCGGCACAACAGCACGCACGAGGCAATTTTCGTGCTTGAAGGGGGTCAGCCCGTTTGCGGATGAGTGACAAGAATTTTGTGCCAGCTAACAGAGGAAGACTCCGCTTTGCCGGGGGATACTTGCCGAGCATGGCGAAACGAGCTCATAAATCGTCTTTCGCGGGAAAATTGGCGGAATAAATCTTCCCTGGAAGCGGTCAACCTCACGTTTGAGATTGCCGATCACTATGCCCTAAATTGCAAGATGTAAATGATTTGGTGGACCTGGTCGGGATCGAACCGACGACCTCTTCCATGCCATGGAAGCGCGCTCCCAGCTGCGCCACAGGCCCACATCCAGCGGGATGCAACTCCTTTATTGTCTCCGTTGAACCGGGATTCGTCAAACTCCTCATTCAGGCGTGTTACGAGCCGGAAAGCGGTGTGAGTCCGGCCATTCTGCACGGGCAAAGCGGAGTTGCCTGCCGATAAATCGCAGGGTTTTTTGTGGTTTGGGAACCCTTGGAGGGGTGGGTGGTGTCTAAAGCATCAGGGTACCGGGATCGGGGCGAGGACCAAGTGTCCCGGCTCTGGTCCGAAGTGATCGGGCAGGGTGGACACCGGGGAGGCGAAGGAGCGCCGGCGGCTGGTGCCCGCTTTGGACGGCCGGCAGACGGTGGTTGGGCAGATGCCAACACTGCATCTGTTGCGTTAAGGTGGGAGGAAACACCTAGCAGGCGGATCTCACCATGGGCAATCTTGCCAGCGCGCTCACGCTCCAGTCAGAAGAGGCGGCTCTCGTTCAGGAACTTCAAGCCGGCTCCGAGGAGGCTTTTGCGTGGCTTATTGCGCGCTACCACCAACCCATCTTCTCGTTACTGGCGCGCGCGGTGCAGAATCGCGCTGATGCAGCGGACTTGACCCAGGAGGTCTTTGTGAAGATCTTCAGGGGAATTGGCGGCTTTCACGGCGAGTCGTCCATACGCACATGGATCTACCGGATTGCCCTGCGGGAGGCGTCGAACCAGCGGCGCTGGTGGATGAGGCACCAGCGGCAGGAGGTTCCCATTGAGCAGGAGCTGACGGGAGGCGACCCCGGCTCGTCCATGCGGTTGATGGACACCTTGATCGACTCCGCCGAGTCACCCTATGACCTGGCGGTGCATGCGGAAAACCGGGCGCGGGTGGAGGCGGCACTCAGCAGGGTTCCGGAGCCGTTCAGAACGACGCTGATTCTGCGCGACATTGAAGGATTTGTCTACGAGGAAGTGGCAGAGATGCAGGGTGTGAACCTGGGAACGGTGAAATCGCGGCTGGCGCGCGGACGGGCGTGTCTCAGGACATTGCTCGCCGCATCCGGAAGCGAGGGTCATTCCCCGGCTGGCGCGGAGATTGGGTTGCCTTTGGGAGAGGAGGCACGATGAGCAGTTGCAGCACCACGCAGGCTAGATTTTCAGAATATCTGGACGGGCGCTTGACCGGACGCGAGATGCAGCGTATCGCCGCGCACCTCGACCGGTGCCGTGAGTGTGCCGGAGAGTGGGCCGCGCAGCAGCAGACCCAGTCCGCACTCTCCACACTGGGGCCGGTGCCTGAGCCGGAAGACCTGCTTCTGCGAATTCGAGTTTCGGTGAGCCGCGAACGTGCCCGTCAGCGCCGGGGCATGTTTGAGGATCTTGACCTGGCATGGCGGAATTCCATCGGGCCTTTTCTAATGCAAGCCGGAGCGGGATTTGCCAGTGCCGTGCTGCTGCTGGGAACCGTCACCCTGCTGGTGGGAATGTTCACACAGCCTGAAGTTGCGCAGGCCAAAGGAGATACACCGCTGGGAGCAGCGACGGCCCCGCGCTTGCTCTATCTCTCCAGCGGGGTTGGCAGTGACCAGATCTCGCCCTCGGCCAGCCCGGTGATTGTGGAGGCGTACGTGAATGGCAAAGGCGAGGTCTACGACTACAGGATCGTTTCCGGGCCTGCGGATGCCGCAACGCGAGCCCAGGTAGAGAACCTGCTGCTGTACAGCGTATTTGCGCCGGCACGCTTCTTCGGACGGCCGGTGCGGGGCCTGGCCGTGCTGTCATTCTCCGGGGTCTCGGTACGCGGCTGAACCTGCTTTGGACCTGCCAGCGCTGTCTGACCCTGCTTGCGCGTCTCACCAACGCAGCTTTTGAGTTGCAATGCCCCGAAGCCGGGCCACTGAGGTCAATGCGGCCGGCAGAAAGCAGTGACCTTGCACTCTGAAAGGGAGTGCCACGCTTACTCAGAAAATGCCGTAGACTTGCAGCAGGGCTACCCCATGTCGTTCCGCAGGCATCATTCTTATTCAGCTCATTGCACCCTCCTTGCAGCGCTTGGAGTGTGCTTTCTCCTCTCCTCCTGGTCCTGTGCGGCACGGGCCCAGGAATCAGACAGCAACACTCCCGCAGGGCAGGACAGCTCATCTTCCTCGGGAGTCCGGCAACTGCAGCAGGAGCAGGCGCCTTCGCTGGTCGACTCGGCTGGACCAACGATTTCACTCATCAGTTCCGAGCCGGTGTTTTACATGGCGGCGGCCCTCAACGCCTGCGGCTATGACGAGGGTCTGGACGACAGCGCTCCTGTACGGCGGGAAGTGCGGCAGGAGATGAACCAGGCGCTGGCCAAAAGCGAGGATGCCCGCGCCAAG
>DASSHM010000269.1:0-4992 GCA_035692885.1 Occallatibacter sp. | reverse complement strand
GGCTCTTTCTTCAGTCCTCCTATCGCCAGGATCGCCGAATCGGGCTGATTGATAATCGGCGTACCAAACTCTTCGCCGAAGATGCCTGAATTGGTGAGCGTGAAAGTAGATCCGGAGACTTCATCCGGCTTGAGGCGTTTTCCGCGCGCACGCTCAGCCAGGTCAGCGATGGCGCGCGCCAGGCCCAGGAAGTTGCGTTCTTCAGCCTGCTTGATGACCGGCACAATCAGTCCCCAATCAAGCGCCACCGCAATGCCCAGATTGATGCTCTCGTGATAGCGGATGGCGGTGCCCTCCATCGATGCGTTGACGATGGGGAACTTTCGCAGCGTCTCCATGGCGGCGACCGCCACAAACGGCATGTACGTCAGCTTGACGCCATTGCGCTGCTCAAAACCCGCCTTTTCACGCTCGCGCAGCCGCACGATATGCGTCATGTCCACCTTGAAGACGGTGTGCACATGCGGGGCGTTTTGCGAACTTTCGGTCATGCGCTGTGCGATAAGCGCGCGCATCTTCGAGAGCGGCACCAGCTCGCCGCGCAGAGGCGGCGGCGGAGCGCTCGCAGAGAGCTGAGCCGCCGGGGTGCTGTCGGACTTGGCCGATGGAGGGCGTGGCGCAGCGGTTGAAGCGGGTGCTTTTGATGACGTGGGAATTGCAGGTTGAGCGCTGCGTGCCTCGCGGTCTTCCATGTGGCGCAGGACGTCTTCTTTCGTGATGCGCCCATCGACTCCGGTGCCCTCAATGGACTCCAGGTCAAGCTCATTGTCCTTGGCAAGGCGACGGACCAACGGCGAGTAGCGCGGTTGACGGACGTTCGAATCAGCCGGTTTCTCCGCTGGAACTGAGGCCGACTCAGCTGGCGCTTGCGAGACAGGGCTTTGGACAGATGCTGCACTTGGTGCGACCGTTGACCCGGCAGATGCATCGACTGAATCCGCAATCACCGCCACCACTGTGTTCACCTGCACCGTTGCGCCTTCTGGAAAACGGATTTCCCTCACGACGCCGGAAGCGGTCGAAGGAATCTCGGCATCCACTTTGTCAGTGGAGATCTCAAAAAGGGGCTCATCCTTTTCGATTGGATCTCCGGCTTTTTTGAGCCAGCGGGTAATCGTACCCTCAAAAATCGACTCACCCATCTGGGGCATCGTAACGTCAGTCGGCATGCAGCAACCTCATCACAAGCAAAGAAATCAGCAGGTTTGGGTTAACACGAAACGCCTGCGGAGACATACATATCCGCAGAGTGGCGGAAGGACCATTTTAACGCCCGCACGGAGAAGCCATCGAGCCGATGCAACCCGCGTTTGACGGCAGACATCGATACCTACATTCCATTTGATCATTCTGATACACCGAACATAGAAACGTGATGGTACTTCTGTTGCGATGCCAAGTACGCGCGGTTCATTGTTGATCGTCGTGAGCAGAGCAAACATGAACATGTGACAAGCATCTAACGCCTGAAGGTGCTGACCTCTGGAGCGGTAAAATGGCCACTGCCAGCCAATCTATGGAATCTACGACTCAAAGCAACTCTCAACAGCTTGATCCTGAAGTACTTCGCAGGCTGTATAGCTACATGCTCAAATGCCGGATGGTCGAGGAGCGCATCCGCGTACTTTACCGGCAGGGGCGGTTCGCCGGAAATTACTTTGCGGCCGTGGGGCAGGAAGCAACCGAGGTGGGTACAACGCTGGATCTGCTGCCGGAGGATGCAGTGGGGCCGTCGCACCGCAACTTTGTGACCAACATCATGAAGGGGACGCCTCTCAACCTCTTGTTCGCACACATTTATGGGCGGAAGACGAGCCCCGACCAGGGACGTTCGGCACCCGCGCATTGTGGCTATGCGCCATTGAATGTCATCACGCCGTCCTCGACGATAGCGGCCCAGCAGAATATCGGTGTGGGAATCGCCCTGGGATACAAGATGCTGAGGAAGCCAAACGTGGTGGTGGCGCTCACCGGCGAGGGCTCGACCAGCCTCGGCTTCTGGCATGAAGCGGTGAACTTTGCCGGTGTGCACAAGCTGCCTATTATTTTTGTAGTCGAGAATAACGGCTACGCTGAGTCGGTTCCAGTGTCGCTGCAGACTGCCGTGGAGAACGTCAGCATCAAGGCCGCGGGGTATGGCATTCCTGGGGTCACAGTGGACGGTAATGATGTTGTCGCCGTTTATACCGCAATGCGCGAGGCGATAGCGCGGGCACGCTCAGGCGACGGTGCAACGCTGCTGGAATGCAAGACCTACCGGTGGTACGGCCATTCAGAGATTGATCCTGCCAAGTATCGTGAGCCCGCCGAGCTTGAATACTGGAAATCACGGGATCCGATACCGGCGATGGAGCTCTACCTCGCCTCGCGGGAGCTGTGGAGCGACCAGTGGAAGCAGGAACTGACAGTAGAATTCAACCGGGAGATTGACGAGGCAATTGCATTTGCCGAGGCTTCTCCGAAACCGGAAGGTGATGAAGCGCTCGACCATGTGTACTCCTTCAGCATCCGGGACCGCGAGCTGGAGCGCAGGACTTGGAGCCCGCAATCTGAAAGGGGAGAATCATGGCGGTGATGACCTACATTGACGCAATCAACTCGGCGCTGCACGAGGAGATGGAGCGCGATCCCAGCGTGTTCATCATCGGCGAAGACGTGGGCACCATGGGCGGCGCCTTCAAAGCCACCAAAGGGCTGCTGGACAAGTTCGGCAGCGAGAGGGTCATTGATTCACCACTGGCTGAAGGCGCAATTATCAGTTCCTCAATTGGAGCGGCGATGGTCGGCATGAGGCCGGTCCCGGAGATCCAGTTTGTCGACTTTATTACGCCGGCGATGGACGCCATTACCCAGCAGGCGGCCAAGCTGCGCTATCGCAGCGCAGGGACGCAGACCTGTCCCATCACTGTGCGCGTGTGCTATGGCGGCGGCGTGGGCGGGGGCCTCTACCACTCGCAAAGCAATACAAGCTGGTTCATCCATTGCCCCGGACTCATCGTTGCCGCGCCTTCGACGCCCTACGATGCAAAGGGCATGCTCAAGGCGGCAATCCGCAACGACGACCCGGTCATGTTTTTCGAACACAAGAAGCTGTACCGGTCAGTCAAGGAGGAGGTGCCGCAGGAGGATTACACCGTACCCCTTCTGAAGGCAAAGGTTAGCCGCAAGGGAACGGATCTGACCGCAATCTCCTATGGGTATACGCTGCAACTCACGCTGCAGGCCGCAGAGCAGGTGCGGCAAAAGCACGGCGCTGAAGTGGAGGTTGTTGATCTGCGAACGCTGTACCCCCTGGACGCAGACACCTTTCTCGAATCGGTGGCCAAGACCAACCGCGCGGTGGTTGTGCACGAAGATAACCGCACGCTCGGCATAGGCGCGGAAGTATCCGCCATCATCGCCGAGCAGGCGTTCGATTGCCTGGATGCTCCCATTGTCCGGGTTACAGCGCCTGATGTTCCGTTGCTGCCGGCGGCAGCATCACTGGAGCACTTCTGCACCCTGTCAGTAGAGAAGATCGTCGCCGCAATGGAACGTACCCTGAACCACTAGGCAGCACTAGGCGAACGTCGAGGCCGCAATTCATGCAACACCGCCAACGGGCGGCTGCGGCATTCTGAGACTGAACAACCGTGGTGCAGTCGCACCTCTAAAGGATTGATTCAGCTTGGCTTGGTTGCCGATTGCTGGACCGCGGCAGGTCATCGCCCCCGAATCATTTAAGCGGTTGTAATTTACCATGGGACAAAAGTCACTGCGGGTTTCTCGAGGATGCGTAATTCTCAGATGAGTAAGGGATTTACAGAGTTCATACCGGAGTTCGCATATGCTGGAAGCCGAATTGTTCTCGTTTCTTGAGGGAGCCTCCGACGGCGTCTTCGCGGTTCGGGAATCAGGTGAAATCTGCTTTTGGAACCGGGCCGCGCAGGAGTTGTTTGGTTATCCGGAGGATGAGGTGCTTGGCAAGACCTGCTCCAAGATTCTGCATGGGGTGGATGCATTGGGAACGCAGGTTTGCCATGAGCGCTGCGTGGAGCTGCAATGCACGCTGAAGGCAAAGCCGATGCCGAATTTTGACTTGAATGTGAGTACGCGCACAGGTGAGTGGAAATGGGTCAACATCTCAACCATTCCCTATCTCAACCGCAGGACGCAAAGAACTCTCCTCGTCCATCTGGTGCGCGATATCAGTGAGCAGAAGACCCGGGAAGATGTATTCCACAAGATGGTTGCCATCTCCCATGAAGTCGCCAGTCTGGAGAATTCCGTGCATGGGGCGGCGCCAGTCACGCCACTATCCGCTCAGGAGCTCGAGATCCTGCGCATGTTCGCATCCGGCAAGGACGCGCCGAAGATTGCGAAGGCGCTGGGAATCAGCCCCCAGACATTGCGCAACCACCTGCACCACATCAACAAGAAGCTCAGAACCCACAACCGGCTTGAGGCAGTTACGCACGCCCTTCAACGCCGCCTGATCTGAAGTCCGGAGGCTCCAAGCCAGGGGGCCTACTCCAACCGGGCCACACCAGGACATATGCGCTTCGGTGTGGCCGGCTGGCGTTCCTACTTTCGTGAAGCGAGTAGCGGGCCCGGTCGCACAATGACCGTTCCCTTCATCCCTCCGGTTTCATGTACCACGCATACATAGCGATACGTTCCCGGCTTGTCAAAGGTGTGATAAAAGGTTGCGCCCGGTTGCAGCAGCGCAGATCCGAACGCAACGGCGCCCGATGGGAGGCTGATGTCCACGCGGTTGAGCGCCTTGGCGGGATCGTTCACAACGTTGTGGTAGTACGTTGAGGTGTTCTTCCAAACCACCTGCTCTCCGGCGTTGATGGTGATTGTGGCCGGAAGGAACGTCATGGAGCCCATGCCCACTTCTCCACCGATTGGCCCTTCAGGGGGCGCGAGAGCCTTCTTGATGTCGGCATAGGTGGTCTTTGCGGAACAGTTGGGCATGATTGCATCCACGGTATCGACGACGTAGCTGGG
>DASSHM010000268.1:0-2270 GCA_035692885.1 Occallatibacter sp. | reverse complement strand
CTGCTGTTCAACGCCGAGTTGTGGGACCATCTGAAGCACGCAGCCGACTACGGAATCGAGGGCGTGGAAGGGCGCACGCTCAACTGGGCATCGGTACTCAAACGCAAGGACGCCATCGTTACCAAGCACACCAAGGGCCTTGAGTTTCTCATGAAGCGCAACAAGGTCACGGTCATCAACGGCTACGGCCGGCTAAGCGGTGCGGCAAGGAACGGCGTGCATACGGTGGCGATGTCTGACGTGGCCACGGGCGGAGCCACCGAGGTGAAGGCGAAGAACATTCTGCTGGCCACCGGCTCTGAAGCCAGAACCATTCTCGGCCTCGCTCCCGATGACCGCATCATCACCAACATTGAGATCCTTTCCCTGCCGCAGCCTCCCAAGTCGCTCATCGTCATTGGCGCGGGCGCGGTTGGAGTGGAGTTTGCCTCCATCTTCAACAGCTTTGGCACCGAGGTGACTATCGCCGAGTTTCTGCCGCGCATGGTGCCGGTGGAGGACGAGGAAATTTCGAAGGAGCTGGCGCGCCTGTTCAAAAAGCGCGGCATCGACGTAAATACCGGTGCCAAGGTCGAGAAGGTGGAGAAAACCGCCGCGGGCGTGAAGGTGACCTGGATTGACGCCAATGGCAAAACCCAGCAGAAAGAGGCTGAAAAGGTGCTGGTGGCGGTGGGCCGCGCCCCGCGCACGGAGAATGTGGGCATCGAGACCACGCGCATTGAGCTTGACCGCGGATTCGTGAAGGTGAGCGAGACACAGGAAACCGCCGAGCCCGGCATTTATGCCGTGGGCGACATCGTGTACGGATTGCCGCAACTGGCGCACGTGGGCGCCATGAGCGGCATTGTGGCCGTCAGCAGGATTGCCGGGCGTGCCTTCAGGCCGGTGCGCCGCGACCGCATTCCCGGCGCGACCTATTGCGAGCCGCAGATTGGCAGCGCGGGCCTGACCGAGGCGCAGGCCAAGGAGAAGGGCTACGAGGTCAGGGTGGGCAAGTTTCCGTTTGCGGGCAACTCCAAGGCCACTATCGTCGGCAGCCACGACGGCTTTGTGAAGATTGTGGCCGATGCAAAATACGGCGAAATTCTTGGCGTGCACATCATCGGGCCGCAGGCCACTGAGCTGATTGCCGAAGCTATTGCCGTGATGGAGCTGGAAGGCACGGTGGATGAACTGATGTTCACCATCCATGCGCATCCCACGCTGTCGGAGTCGATGCTGGACGCGTACGGATCCGTGTACGGCATGGCCATTAACGCGTGATCCGGAGTAAGCCGGCGATCCATCTTTATTGAGTGCGCGTATGTACGCGCAGGAGGCCTATACCCGGGTTTTTCGTCCGGTCAAATTCGCGGGAACCAACCCTTGCCAACCTTATTGACTTCATTGAGTCTGAAAGCCTAACGGCTTGGGCCGGGCGCCAGCGACCCGAATGCTCAGATCGGGTTGCGGGCTGTGCGGCGCGTGCATAGTTGCCGGAAAGCTCAAGTGACTTCGCCGGAGGGTTCTGATGGCAGGCGCATATTTACGGCGCATCGGGACGGCGGTCCCAGCACACGATATTCACGAGAAGTTTGTGGCCTTTGCCGTAGATATGCTGCAGGACAGGCGTGCCCGCTCAATTTTCCAGAGGATGGCGGCGAAGTCTGAGATTCATCATCGCTACTCCTGTCTACGAGAGGAGCCGACGTTGGCCGATGGAGCGCGGGATGCGTTCTCGTTTTACGGCTGTGGGAACCCGCCGTCGACGGCGCAGCGCATGCAGGCATTTGAACAGTCAGCACCCGAGTTGCTGCGCAGGGCCTTGGACAAGCTGTCACTGAACGCGGAGGAGAGGAGCCGTGTCCGGCACGTGATTGTGACGTGCTGCACGGGCTTTTATGCACCTGGAATGGACTTCGACATTCTCGACCACCTTGGCCTGCCTGCGTCAACGGAGCGCACGATGGTGGGTTTTATGGGTTGCTATGCCGCCATCAATGCGCTGAAGTTGGCGCGACATATTGTGCGATCAGAGCCCGGGGCGAGCGCGCTGGTGGTGAACCTGGAACTGTGCACGCTGCACTTTCAAAAGACACAGGAGTTGAGCGAGGTGATCTCGTTTTTGCTGTTTGCGGATGGGTGTGCCGCAAGCCTGGTGAGCAGCGAACCCGGCGGCCTGGCGCTGGAGAGCTTTCATGCAATGCAGATTGAAGACTCGCGCAACCTGATTACCTGGCGGATGGGCGATCTTGGCTTTGACATGTTCCTTTCCACACATGTTCCCGGCA
>DASSHM010000267.1:0-3476 GCA_035692885.1 Occallatibacter sp. | reverse complement strand
CTGGAGAGCATCCGCTGGAACAAGCAGGCGCCTGCCCCGGGCCTGCCGCCGGACGTTGTCCAGAGCACCCTCGCCAAGTATCTTGAAGCCTTCCGCCGCCTCACCGGGCGCGACCTGCAACTCTAGCTGAAAAGGAGTTTTGGGCGATCCATGACCATTGTCGACTGGGTAATTGTCGCCATCCTCATCGCATCGACGTTCTCTGGCATCATGCGGGGTTTCCTGCGTTCGGTCTTCGCCCTTGCGGGGCTGCTGCTGGGCGTGATTCTGGCGGCGTGGAACTACGACCGTGTCGCGCACCTTCTACGCCCACTCATCCACTCAGAGATGGTGGCTGACGCCACCGGATTCCTCGTCATCGCCCTGGTGGTCATGGTGCTGGCGGCGCTCGCAGGCGTGGTTCTGTCCAAAGTGGTCCACAAGATTGGCCTGGGCTGCCTCGACCGCCTCATCGGAGGAATCTTTGGACTTTTTCAAGGCGCACTGCTGGTCACGCTTGTTATTCTGGTTGCGGTGGCATTCTTTCCAAAAGCCCAGTGGCTGACAAACTCTCGTCTGCCGCGGTATTTTTTTGGTGCATGCCATCTGACCACGCACGTGACTCCGCAAAAACTTTCGGAACGCGTAAGACAGGAACTGAAGTCACTCGAAAAAGCTTCGCCCGAGTGGATGCATCCCCCATCAGGCGGAGTATGATTTTGGGCAAACATCATCAGGGGCCGATGTGGCACGCTAGAAAGGTCAAGAGGTCGACGTGAAAAGAGAACTGGAAAGCCTGGTGACTCAGATGCATTCCAGCGGTGTCCGCTATGAGGATGCAGTGCGCGAATTCAAGAAACAATATCTGCGAGAGGTGCTGGTGGCCAACCGGGGAAACCAGTGCAAGGCGGCCGATGAGCTGGGCATCCATCGCAATACGCTGAGCCGTGCCATGGCCGAGCTGGGCCTTAGCCTGGCTGAAGTCCGGGCCGGGCTCAAGCGTCCGCCGCGCAGCGAACGTCTATTGTATGGAGTCGTTCGCCAGGGCTTTCGCCAGGGCTGACGCATCAGCCGCGGCATGCCTACCACCAACGGGAAAATCGAAGCGCGCGTTGTCATACAGCCTGGATTCAGATGGGATGCGCAGGGGGCCTACCTCTTTGACATTGACGGCACCCTGTTGCGCAGCCGCGACCGCACTCATTTTGATTCCGTCGCCTCCGCGGTACGCCGCGTAACCGGGTTTGACGTTTCGCTTGAGGGCGTCAGCATCCACGGGAGCACGGACACGGCGATCGTGCGCGAGGCCTGTGCCCACGCGGGCATCCCGGATGACGTTCTGGAGCCGCAGGTGGCCGCCATTCGCGAAGCCATGTGCCGGCACGTTGCGGAACTGCGCCACAACCTTGACCTCTATCTCATGCCGGGCGTGACCGGCACGCTCAGCCATCTCGCCGCCAGTGGCGCACTGCTGGGCGTGGCAACCGGCAACCTTGAAATGATCGGGTGGCTCAAGATTGAGGCTGCCGGCCTGCGTCAGTGGTTCCGTTTTGGCGGCTTTAGCGACCACTTTCCCATCCGCTCTGAGCTGGTTGCGCATGCCGCGCGCAAAGCCTGTGAACTTGGGGCAAGCGGCAGCAGCATCTGCGTGGTGGGCGACACGCCGCGCGATATCGCTGCCGCGCGCGCCAATGGGCTCCCCATCATCGCCGTGGCTACGGGGCACTACGGCTTTGACGCTCTGCTGGAGCATCGGCCCGAGGTCTGCGCCTCGACCCTGGCGGACCTGCTCAGCATGTCCGGGAGTACGCAGTGAGAGGGACACCGCCAGTACGCTGCCTCCTGCTTGCAGTGATGCTCGCGCCTGTGTGTAGCCCTGCCCGGGCACAAACAACGGCCACGCGGCCCCAGACGGAATCCCAGACGAGCCGGGACGCTGCTGACAGCGCGCAGTCTGCCGCCTCACCGCAAGCCGCGCCTGAGCCCGGCAGGAGTGTCAGCGCCAGGGACAGGCGGCAGGCTGCCAGGCTCTTCCTCAATGCAAGCCGGCTCTTCGAAAAGGCCCAGTTTGATGCGGCGATGGATCTCTACGAGCAGGCTGCCCGGCTCGATCCCTCAAAGCCTGACTATCCGATGGCCGCCCGCGTTGCGCGCAGCCACGCCGTCACGGCCTTCATCCAGTCCGCAGCCCGGGCGCGGCTGACTGGCGACGTGGCTTCCGCGCGCGCGGCTCTCGAGCGCGCCCTCCAGCTTGACCCGGCCAATCCGCAGGTGGCCGAGCACATCCGGGGCCTCGCCGATGAGGCGGTTGCTGACCGTCCGGAGCCCATCTATGCGCAAGGGACAAGCGATCTTGCCGATGTCCCGGTGCTTGCCCCCGCCGCGGGCGTGCGCAGCTTTCACCTCCGCGAGGACTCATACCAGATTATCCAGGCCGTGTATCGTGCCTTTGGTATCCAGGCCAGCATTGATAGCAGTGTTGACACACGCCCGGCACGCCTCGACATCGATCACGCCGACTTCGCGCAGGCCCAGCGCGCCCTGAACCTCATCACAGGCACCTTCTCCGTTCCGCTTGATGCCCACCGCGCCTTCGTGATCCGTGACACCAGCCAAAACCGCACTGAGTACACCCGTCAGGAAATGGAAACCTTCTACCTGCCCGGCATGCCGGAAAAAGACCGGACCGAAGTGGTCAACCTGGCTAAAAACGTCTTTGATGCACGACAGGTTGCACTGGAGCCAAGCTCGGGAACGCTCACGATTCGAGCCCCAGCCGAGACACTCGACGCTTTCAACACCACACTGCGGCAGTTGTTCAACGGCCGCAGCCAGGTTCTGTTGAATGTGAGGCTCATCCAGCTCGGCCATACGCGCCAGCGCAACACGGGCCTGCTGCCCCCCCAGCAGATGACCGCCTTCAACGTCTACGCCGAGGAGCAGGCCATCCTCAATGCCAACCAGGAACTCGTGCAGCAGATTATCTCCTCAGGCCTGGCCGCACCCGGCGACACGCTGGCCATTCTTGGCATCCTGCTCGCCTCGGGCCAGGTCTCCAGCTCCATTTTTTCCAACGGCATCGCTCTTTTCGGCGGCGGGCTCACCCTCTCCGGGCTATCACCCGGTCCTGCCACGGCCAACCTGAGCATCAACTCATCAATCTCTCGCGAGCTCGACGACATCCAGCTTCGCCTGGGCGATGGGGATGAGGGCACCCTGCGGTCCGGCTTGCGGTACCCCATCACCACCTCTTCCTACTCTAATCTCGGTGCGAATACCCTCAACATTCCGGGACTCACCTCGGCGGGCACCTCGAGCAGTCTGTCCTCGCTGGTGGCCTCGCTGGCCGGCGCTTCGGTTGAGATTCCCCAGGTGCAGTACCAGGATCTCGGCCTGACCCTGAAAGCCACGCCCAAGGTGCTGCGCAATGGCGATGTCGCCCTCTCGCTTGACCTGAAAATGACGGCGCTCTCCGGGGGATCGCTCAACGGCCTGCC
>DASSHM010000266.1:0-4871 GCA_035692885.1 Occallatibacter sp. | reverse complement strand
ACAATCTGGGTTTCGTGAATGATGACGCCGTTCTCAACGTGCGTGACGGTGGTGGTTCGCGGCGTGGGCAGCCCGATGGCCAGCAGGCCGGGAAGAATCACGAGGAACGGGAAGAACATCTTGGGGATGGCCGCAATCAGGGGTACGCGGCGCGCTGACTCCATATCCTTCGATGCCATCGCGGTTTGAATCACCAGGAAGTCAGTGCACCAGTAGCCGGAGCCGAGCACAAACCCAAGGCCCATGCCGAGGCCGATAATGTCGATGCCCATGGGATTGGTGCTGGCGTGCATCACGCCCTTCCACTCATGCATGTAGGCCACCGGCACCGATGCCTTGAGTCCGGCCCAGCCACCGATGTTCTTCAGCCCCAGCAGCACCAGCGGCAGAAACCCCGCGATGATGAGGAAGAACTGCAGCACCTCGTTGTAAATGGCGCTGGTGAGCCCGCCGAGGAAGATGTAGAGAAGGACAATGACGGCGGAGAGAACGATGGAAAAGGTGAAGATGCCGTCGGGGTTCCAGCCCAGCACGCGGAACAGCCCGTCGAAGACGTGCAGTACCTGAATCAGCCGCGCCATGGCATACATGGAGATGCCCGAGCTGAAGACCGTCATCACGGCAAAGGAGCAGGCGTTGAGCGCGCGGGTTTTTTCGTCAAAACGCAGGCGCAGGAACTCCGGCACGGAGCGCGCCTTGGAGCCGTAATAGAAGGGCATCATGAAGATGCCCACAAAGATCATGGCGGGAATGGCGCCGATGCCGTAGAAATGGGCGGTCTCAAGGCCGTATTTGGCTCCCGAGGCGCCCATTCCAATAACTTCCTGCGCGCCCAGGTTGGCGCTGATGAATGCCAGGCCGCATATCCAGGCCGGCAGCGCCCGGCCAGCCTGGAAGAAGTCCTTGCTCGTCTTCATATAGCGCTTGAGGGCAAACCCGATGCCCAGCACAAAGACGAAATACAACAACATGATCAGCCAATCGACTGACGTGAGTTTCAAGGCTGCTCCTTCTCGAACCGGGGCCGAGGCCTGGGGGTAAAGCGGCAGCGGACAGGGGTTCCAGAACCGATGGCGCCGTGGGTATGGAGACCACTTTACGCAGGGCGGCTGAGGTGCGTCCAGCAAAAAGTGAAAATGTTTTCATTTCACCCGGGGATGACTTCAATCGCCTCCGGTTTACACTGAAAGTGCATGATTCCCACCCTGTCATGGACCCCTGAAGGCGTCCGTTTTATCGATCAGACCAGGCTCCCGCTCGACGAGAGCTATGTGCTCGCCTCCACGTATGAACAGGTGGCTGACGTGATTGTCACCATGGTGGTGCGCGGGGCCCCGGCCATTGGGGTTTCAGCCGCCTACGGCGTGGCGCTGGGCGCCCTCCGGAGCCCGGCCGCGACGGCGCGGGAATTCGCTCCCGAGTTCGGAATGATTTGCATTCGGCTGGCGGGCACCCGGCCGACGGCGGTGAATCTCTTCTGGGCCATTGACCGCATGAAGCGCGTCTTTGCCGGCCTGCTCGCCGCCAATGCCGGTATGGAGCAGATCCGGGAGAGGCTTTTGTCTGAGGCGCACGCCATGTACGACGAGGACATCGCCGCGTGCAGGGCGATGGGCGCCTTTGGCGGTGAGTTGCTGCCCGGGGAGGGCGGCGTGCTGACCCATTGCAATGCCGGTGCACTGGCCACCTGCGGCTACGGCACGGCGCTGGGGGTAATCCGCTCGGCCGTGGAGATGGGCAAGAAGATTCGCGTGTATGCCGATGAGACCCGGCCCTTTCTGCAGGGCGCGCGGCTCACCGCGTGGGAGCTGATGGCGGATGGCATTGACACCACCGTCATCTGTGACAACATGGCCGCCAGCCTGATGCGCGCCGGAGATATTCATGCCGTAGTGGTGGGCGCTGACCGCATCGCCGCCAATGGCGACTTCGCCAACAAGATTGGCACCTACAATGTGGCGATTCTTGCGCGCGAACATGGCATCCCGTTCTACTGCGCCGCTCCCTGGTCCACCATTGACACCGCAACCCCCACCGGCACTGCCATTCCAATTGAGGAGCGGCCCGTCCGGGAGGTGACGCATCATGGCGGTAAGCAGCTCACCCCAAACGGCGTAGGCATCCGCAATCCGGCATTCGACGTGACCCCAGCCCGCCTTGTCACCGCCATAATCACTGAGCGCGGCGTGGTACGCGCACCGTATGCCGAAACGCTTAAAGAGATGGAGATGGCCCCAAGGTAGGATTTGAGGCTACATTATCTGTAGCAATCGTGCTTCCCCGCCCGACCCCATTCCGCCTGCGGCAAAAGTCGCTGGTGCGCGCCATCGTGCTCACGCTGGGCGCGTTCGTCGTAAGCCTGCGCCTCGCAGGCTTTCCGTACATTCAAACTCTTCATGGCACGCATTGGCAGATTGCCGTCCTGGTGGTCGCACTGTGGGGAATGGCTGAGACGGCGCGTTGCATGAGCCACAAGTTCAACCTCTATCAGGCCGGCATCCTCATTCTTCTATCCACCGACCTGATGATTCTCATGCTGATTGGCGTGCTGGTCGCCTATCCCTGAGCAACGTCACGGAACGACCTCGATCATGGTTCAAACCAGACAGAGGCGCGGCTTGGTGTGATTTTGGCAGACCACCCGTTCATCCTGCGTGTAGTATGGGTGAACTGACGCCACCTTGCCGGTGAAGGGACTGAAGATGATGTCTCAGTTGGCCGTTTGGCCAGCTCACAACGGCAAGTGCGGCACAACGCTCGTAGGAGGGAACGATGCTGAAAGGATTCCGGGATTTCGTTTTACGTGGGAATGTTGTTGATCTGGCCGTTGCCGTCATTCTCGGCGCAGCCTTCAACGCCGTGGTGGGCTCGCTGGTCAGCGACGTACTGAACCCGCTCATTGCCGCAACCGTCGGCAAACCGGATTTCAGCGCGGTGGTGCTGCACATCGGGACAGGGGCCATCAAGGTGGGCAACTTCCTCAATGCCGTCGTTGCCTTCCTGATCGTGGCCTTCGTGGTCTACTTTGCCATTGTGCTGCCGTTGAATCGACTGATGGCACGGTTCAATAAGCCGGCTCCAGCTCCGCCCGCAACCAAGGTGTGCGCCGAGTGCCTCAGCGAGATTCCCGCCGCCGCGCGGCGCTGCTCGCACTGCGCCCAGCCAGCGGCCTGAGCGTTCCCAGGTCAAGTCCGCGTGACTGAATCGCGCTTCCCGGGCAACTCAGCTTTGCCCCGGGGCTGGTGTACGCTGTGGCTATCGGCATAGTTTATCGTGCGGCGCTGCCAGCGTCCCGGCCGTCCAGCGTGTGGATTCATCAGGGGCTCAATCATGCTCATCCGCAAATCGCCTGTCCTGTTGCTGTTGCTCGCGCTTGCGTCCGGCCATCACCAGCCGCCCGCCGCGATTCAGCATGAGCCAACCGGGATTTTCGGCTATGCCGACTTCAAACAGCAAAGTTCAATTGAAGAAGAATTCATGGCCGTTCCCAGCGCCGAGCTTGCCGGGGAGGAGCTCAAGACGCTGACCGCCGAGCCTCACATGGCGGGCACGCCGGCCGACCATCGCACCGCGCTGTATGTGGCGGCGAAGTTTCGCGCAGCAGGCCTTGAAACAGAAATTGTGCCCTATCGCGTGCTGACCAACTGGCCCAAAGAGGTGCATGTGGAAGCGTTTGACGCCGATGGCAGGCTGCTGATGACCGGCCCGACGCCCGAGCACGTGAAGGGCGACCCATACGACAACAACCCGAATATCGTGATGCCGTTCAACGGATCTTCAGGATCGGGCGACGTGACCGCGCCGGTGGTCTATGCCAACTACGGCGGGCCGGAGGACTTCAAGGAGCTCGATGCCCGCCATATCGACCTGCACGGCAAGATCGTGATCGTGCGCTACGGAGCCAACTTTCGCGGCGTCAAGGTTCGTCTGGCCGAGATGCGCGGCGCCGTGGGCGTAATCATTTACTCTGACCCGCAGGACGACGGGTACTACAAGGGCGACCCGTATCCGATGGGTCCGTGGCGGCCCGCAACGGGCGTGCAGCGCGGATCAGTGCAATATCTGTTCAACTACCCGGGCGACCCTGAGACCCCGGGGGTGGCCTCGACGCCCAGCCTGCCCGATTCGGCGCGGGTCTCGCCTCTCGGCAGCCAGCCCCACATTATTTCCATCCCGCTCAGCTATCACGACGCCGCGCCCATTCTGAAGGCTCTGGGAGGCCCCGACGTGCCCCAGGGCTGGCAGGGAGCACTGCCCTTCCGGTATCACATCGGCGGCACGGGCCTGGTCAAGGCGCATCTGGTTTCAAAACAAGACTACGAACGCCGCACCATCTGGGATGTGATTGGGAAGATACGAGGCGCGGAGTTCCCCGATGAGTACGTCATCAGCGGCAACCACCGCGATGCGTGGGTCTATGGCGCGGTCGATCCCGGTAGCGGTACGGCCGCCCAACTTGAAGCCGTGCACGGCATTGGGGTGCTGCTGCGCGGAGGATGGCGACCCCGGCGCACGCTGATCTTCTGTAGTTGGGACGGTGAAGAGCAGGGGCTGATGGGCTCCACGGAATGGGTGGAGCAGAACATGCAGCTGATGGATCACGCCGTTGCCTACTTCAACACCGATGTGGGCGTCTCCGGTCCGGACTTCGGCGCCTCTGCCGTGCCGTCACTCAAGCAATTCGTCCGCGATGTCACCAGGTCAGTGCCGAGCCCCCTGGGCGGCACTGTCTATGAGCAGTGGCGCATCAACAGTGTGAAGAACAGCAGCGCTGAACATGGTAATGCTCCGCTGGCACCCGGCGAGGTGGTGCGGGTGGGCGATCTCGGCTCCGGCTCGGACTTTACACCCTTTCTGCAGCATGCGGGTGT
>DASSHM010000265.1:0-17196 GCA_035692885.1 Occallatibacter sp. | reverse complement strand
ATTCAACTAAACCGCATCTCGCCAACATTTGAATAGCCTCAGACATTCCAGGATCGTCCCATCTGGAACAGATCTTATTGAGCACCGTCTTGCTTGAGAGTCTCCATGCGGAAGGATCGTGGAAGATCCTTGTCCTCAAATTCGACGCCAGATGCTGCCAGTTCTCTTGCAGTCCTTTCAAGGGGAGCCCTTTTGGCCAGCATTTTTTTCGAGGCTTCCTCACGATCGGCGGGCGTGGCAAAGTCCACATACTCTTTGAGGTAGGCAAGCTTGCGATCGTAGAGGTCGATCTCCTGATGGATGTCTCGCAGGAAGTACTTATCGCGCCGTAGAGCAGGCTTATTCATGCATTTTCCTTTCCATGACGAAAAGGGCGGTCTGGATAACCGCCCCGCTCGAAATGCTGTTTGTCTCTCAGGCGATCTGTACTTTTTCGGCCTGAAATCCCTTAGGCCCTCTCACGACGTTGAAAACGACAGCCTGGCCTTCTTGAAGGCTACGGAAGCCGTTACTCTCAATTGCCGAGAAATGTACGAAGACATCCTCGCCGTTTGGGCGGCTCAGAAAGCCGAATCCCTTCGCGTCGTTAAACCACTTGACTGTTCCTTGTTCCATTGAACTTGTTCCTTTTCCTGTTGTACCGCCGAACTCAATTTGGAATTGGTTGCGTGTGGCGGTTTACGGAACAAGAAAGAAAGACCAGATCAGATTCTTCGATCTCTTTCAGTATACACCCATGCGCAGAGCAGCAATGCGTTGCGCGGAATAGTGCATCGTGAAAACCAAGAGTTTCTGGCAGGATCGCGATCTTTCTGGACACGTGCGGAGGCTTCGCAATTGCAAACTCTATGAGGCGCGTCAATCGCGCGGTCTGCTCCATTTGGGCGGTCGATGTTCGCTGCATTTGTGCCGGATAAAGGCGTCCTCTATCGCTTTCGATGGCAAGCTGGGAACAATCTCCAGCCCCCGCACAAAGGGTTGCGACCACGCGCAATCAGAACATCTCCAGTTTGCAGATGCTTTTGTGGGCAAGAGGATTTTTCGCGTAGTTTCAGTCATACACCCTCCGCGCTCACTTCGACTGCGAGTCCCGTTCGGTAGATATCAAAGCCCGTTACCGCCCGTGCCAATCCTTGGGAACAATCATTCTTTAGAACCGTGTCGTTCACCTTCATTGCCTGCTCAGCGAAAGTGCAGATGCCGCAATCACCACAACAACTCACTGCCATTGAACGCAGCCATGAAATTAGAGGAGTTCCGAGTCACGATTCGGTCGATGAGAAGAGATAAGGACCGCAAGTCGGCCTGAGATAGTCACGCTGGAACTACTGTCCCTGCTTCGCTCTGCGGCGACGAAACCATCGAAAACAGATCGGCTGTTACACGTCCGAATCCCTACCGTCTTGAGCGATACCCTCCCCGGCCGCCGCTATCTCTTTTCCTGGCGCCGTAACAGTCCTGGCAATACACAGGCCGGTCGCCTCGAGGCTCAAAGGGTACTGTCGTCTGCTTTCCGCACGCAGAACATGTGACCGTTGTGCCTTGTGATTCACTCCGGTGGAATCCTCCACCTCCAGCTTGCTCATTCTTTTTCGCCTGGCGGCACGTTTTGCAGCGTTTCGGAGCCGAATAGCCACGCTCTTGGAAGAACGCCTGATCTTCACTTGAAAACGTGAATTCCTGCCCGCAGTCGTTACAGGTCATCAGTAGATCTTCAGTCATAAAACCCTTTCGTTTACTCGTTGGCTGATATTGCCGGAACTTTTCCTGGCAAACTGCATGTTCGTGGTGGTTTAGTTTGAGGAGTGCCTCGTTACACGCTGAGTCAAAGCGACAAGCTTCACCGCAGCGCCGCTACACTCGGATAGAACCCTCAAAATTGGGTTTATCGCTTCAGCCGGGAGGATCGCCATGGAACAACACGTTCCGCGTTCGGTTCTAGGCGACCTGTACGTTTTCCGCCTGCCAGCCTTTCGGTCCCTTTACAACATCAAACTGGACCGCCTGCCCCTCTTTGAGGGAGCGGAATCCGTCGCTCTTAATGGCCGAGTGATGAACGAACACGTCGTCGCCATTGGCACGGCTGATGAATCCGAAGCCCTTGGCATCGTTAAACCATTTCACTGTTCCTTGCTCCATAACCACTCCTTTTGTTGCCCTACGTATCGCAGAATTCAATGTGGAATTGTTTGCGAGTAGAGCAGAAGGGCAGAACAGGCAATAACGCCAAGTCGGATTCGTCGATCAGTCGTAAGAATAGCACCTTTACACCACCTTGATTGCCGAATGTAAGGCCAAACTACATGGCTTTTCAGGCGCCAGGCAGCGACAAATTCGGAAAAGTCACTGGATCAGCGTATCCTGTATAAAGATGAGATCTGCAATGCACCTTTTGCGATCCGCGGCGCTGCTTGAGTCAGGCGTAACTGTCCTGCACAAAAAGCGTCCTCGATTGGTGCGCAGGGCGTGCAAATGCGAGCTCTGCCTTTGCAATACAACACTCCACTCACTGGAAATTGAGGCAGAATATGCGATCGCAACTGGTGTACGAAGCCGGACTTAAGATCGAGAATCGTTTCCTTTTAGCCACAACAGCGATGCAGGCAACAAGGAAGCTGCACGTGAGCTCGACGCGAACCGAAGACACCGTCAACAGAGTGTTGGCCGAAGTGGCCAGAGGCACACGCGTCCATGGAGAGCTGCCTGAGATCACGCCGCCTCCGCCGATCGATCTGCTGGTGATTACGCCTGCTGCTTGACGGCCCAGCTTCACAAACCATTGATCCTTTAACAGGTTAAGCGACATCAAATGCAATCACCCTGAAGCCGCGTATGCGCCGCTTCAGCTGGCGAGTTGCTCATTGATCCTAGAATCGCGGGTTTCACCGCAAGGGGAATCGGCGTTCCTCCGGTCAAAAAAGGACGTGTACAAGAGCCCCGTTCAAAATACGTACAAGCGAACCAAAACGGTGGCTAACTCCCATTTTGAGTATTATCGCGCTCCTGGCAAGAACCGTTCGGGTGGTCGTGGGTGTTCGCAGCCGGTGACTCAGGTTGTCCCGTCAAGCGCATGGAGGGCAGAAAGACGCAGAAACAAGTTCCATGCTTGCCGGGACCCACACTGCTTCGCGTGAGAATGGAGCCGCCCGAGCGACCTATAATTCCGCTCGCCACCCAGAGACCCAGCCCAGTGCCATTCTCACCTTTCGTCGTAAAAAAAGGCTCAAATATGTGGGAAATGTTGGATGGAGGAATGCCGACTCCGTTGTCGAAGATCGTGACCCGTACACCATCAATCGCCCGATTATTCCAATGAGTCGCATTGCTAATGCGGACAATAATGGTGCCATCCAAGTCGACGGCCTCCATCGCATTCAGAAGAAGAGTTGAAAAAACCTGGCGCAGCTCGCCGGGAAAGGTTCGGATCGTGGCACCGTTTGATTGATATCGTTTCGTTACATGAATCCTTTTAGCTTCAAGACGCTTGTCGTATATGCTCAGGATGCTGTCGATCGTCTCTTCGAGGTTAACGGCAGTTTGAATAGCGGATTCCCTGTAAAAGCTTAGAGATTGTTGGGTAAGGTGGCTGACGCGGCGCAGTTCGCTCTCCGCCATCGCTGCACATGCCTGACCTTGCGCATCCAGTCCAGGGGATTGTGCCCAGATCGCCAGGTTCGCTAGAGCCTGCAGGGGATTATTGATCTCATGAGCCAGTGTAGACGCCAGGCATCCCGTCGCCGCCAATTTTTCCGATTTGATCAATGCCGCTTCCGTGAGTTTTCGCTCGGTGATGTCATGTGCGATTTTCGAAGCGCCCACACTCCGGCCAGACTGATCGGAAATCGGGGAAATAGTCAATGAGACATCGAACAAGCTCCCGTCCTTGCGTCGGCGGACCGTTTCGTGGTGTTCAATGTGCTCTCCGCAGCGGATGCGTTCCAGAATGGCTGATTCCTCATGGATCCGATCTGGGGGCATCAGCATCGTGACGGGCCGTCCAACAGCCTCCTCTGCTGAGTAACCGAAGAGGCGCTCTGCGGCACGATTCCACGACTGAATCATTCCATCCAGGTTCTTGGCGATGATGGCTTCATCAGAGCATTCGACGATTGCGGCCAGCTTTTGCCCCTCTTCGGGATGATCTTTCAGAAACCCAGCATAATCTCGAAGAGAGTCGATCTTGAGCAGCAGCATGCGGCGCAGAGCGCGGCGGTGAATGGTGTTCGGTTTGTATTGGCTGAAATCGACGCCGCTGGACTTGCGAAGCTGGGCGAGGACCGCACTGAAATCTCTCGCGTGGGACGATGGAGCTACCGCGCTGAGCTCGTTGCCTTGTTCCCCCGCACCTGCTTCCTCCTCATCTGGTATCTCTGCACCCGAAGTCTCGACATCTTGTTTTTCCGCGCGGACATAGGGATGATGCTGGATGCGCCGCAGTTCTTTTGCCATGTCCTTCGGCACAAGAATGAAGTCTGCGCACCCGGAATCGATGATGCTGTGCGGCATCCCTTCATATTTGGCCGTAGCGGGGTCCTGGGCGAAGGTGATGCCCCTTCCGCCTTGATGTCTTCCATGCCCGCGGTGCCGTCCGCTCCCGTGCTGGAAAGGACGATGGCAATTGCACCGCTTTTACGCTCCCGGGCAAGGGAATTCATGAAGAAATTGACCGCCAGTTGCTGACCTGGCGTTTTGCCGCGCGGCGACAATTGAAAGATGCCATCCGCCAAGGCCATAAGCGTATTGGGCGGAATGACATAGCCGTGGTTCAGGTGGATGGGAGCGCCGGACTTGACCTCCTCGACCGGCATGGTGGTGGTCTTGGCGATGATTTCCGTCAGCATGCTTTCATGGCTGGGCTCCAGGTGTTAGATCAGCACGAAAGCCATCCCGGTATCGGACGGCAGCGCATGGAAAAAGTCCATATAGGCTTCGAGGCCGCCCGCGGAGGCCCCGATGGCTACGACCGGGAAATAGCCCTTTCGCGATCGAGAATCCTTCGGCTGGGGATGCCTTTTCGGAGAGGATGCGGGTTTGGTACAGAGGGATAAAAGACAGCAAATCATTGCGATCCTCACCATGGTAACTGCATCTTTCGATGCGGGAAATGCCCCGGCCGGGAGGCTCGAACGTCCCGGCAATGCCATCCATAAATCAGACCAATAGCACCATAGGTGCGAAGTTTTGGGCCTTCGAGAAAGGGGCGTTAGGTTCTGGGAAATGACGGGGAAGCGGCGGCCGAGGATGCCAATGAGGATTCCGCTTACATCTGCCGCGCGGTTACATCGGTGTTGTCGCAGACTGATCCCGTAACGGCATGGAGATGCGGAAGGCAGTTCCGCTCCTGCCGATACGCGTGCTGGTCCGGCTTCTGATCCTGCCGCGATACCGCTCCACGATTGCTTTTGCGATCGCCAGCCCCAGCCCCGTTCCGCGCGCTTTTTTGGTACTGAAAAACGGTTCGAAAATCCTGCGCAGGATTGAAGCAGGGATTCCGTGTCCGTTATCTGCGAAAAGGATATGGGCTTCCCGTTGTGTGCGCCGCACGCGAATCTGCATGATGCCCTTGTCGGGTAGGGCCTCAACAGCATTGCCGATCAGGTTCGAGAACACCAGAAGCATTGATCCCGCATGACTCTCCACGGTCACATCGCCGGGCAGCTTCTTAAGCAGCCGGATCTCCTTGGCTAAGATTTTGTGGCGGTGGATCCGCAGAGCTGCTTCTATCAGAGTTGCGAGCTGGATGGGTTCCACGGTCTCTCTCGAGTGGAAAAAGCTTAGCGTTTGACGCGAAATCGTGGAGAGAACCAAGAGTTGTTCATCGAGGAGGCCGGAGTAATTGCGCACTTGGTCGCCATCATCGGAATTGGTTTGAAGAAGATAGTTCAGGTTGGCAATGGCCGCGAGTGGACCGTTGATCTCATGCATTGTGGCCGCTGCGAATTGGCCGGCCAAAGCCAAGGCCTGGCTTTCGTGCAAAGCTTCTTCCAACTGCTGAACTCTATCGATTGTAGGCACTGGCTCATCCATCATGCAGCTCCGAGCGGCTGGAGAGGATGCCATCGGGAGGCATCGCGTGCGTGGAGGGAAGCGCCTCCTCGGGCCAGTTCTGAGTCTTCACCGACAGTGCGATACGAAACGGGTGAGCCGCAATGCACGGTATCGCATGAGTTGAGATGACATTGAGTGACGAGAGGATGCCACCCAGCCCCAAAAAGGTTGCCGCTCCAAAGGGTACCGACAAAGGCGCAGGACGCAGGAGACGATTCTAACTAACTAAACACATAGCCACGCCGAAGCCGTGGCTGTCGAACAGATACTGCCCGGTCCCCAATGCGTTTCGCACATCTCGCCGAATGGGCTGTTTTTGCAGGTTTTCCTGTTGCATGCGCGCCAAACCATCTGACGTGTGCGGTTTGAGGATTCGTCACATGGAAGAGGTTGTCGATTCGATCCCAACGATGTCCAGCGATAAATGTAGAACTTACGGCGAGTGTTTTACCAGCCCGCTCGCATTCGTTTACCAAATCGCATCTCACCTAGTGGCAGTGCAATCTGAGCCAGCACGTGCCGGGAGATTGCATGATGCAGCAGGCACATGTCTCCCGCGGCAGTGTCTCGATCTACACAGTGCCGGAAGTAAGGCGTTTGCGGGACCGAAGAACTCCTATGGGACCCAGGTATATCCCGGCTTCCTGTACGACACCGGCATCACGCTGAAGCACCCGATACCCGGTTTGCTGAATCCGAGCGAAAACGGTCTCTTCGGTCCATAGACCAACGCCACGACCATCAAAGTTGACAAAGAAGTGCTCCACGCGTCGGGTCCGCTTGTCGAGCCGGCCTCGACGAATCTCACCACGTTTTCAGGGGACGGTGGCAGGCTCATTTTCTTTCATGGCGACAGAGATCCATGGTTCTCACCGCTCGAAACGCTGAATTATTACAAATCGCTGGAGGCGACAAACGGCGGCGCGGCTGAGATGGAAAAATGGAGCCGTTTCTTCCTCGTGCCCGGAATGTCCCATTGCGGAGGCGGGCCTTCGCTTGATCATTTCGATATGCTGACTGCAGTGGTGAACTGGGTCGAGAAGGGAATTGCTCCGGATTCGGTGATTGCTACCGGCCGGCCTATCCCGGCCGCAGTCGAGCGCTTTGCGCCTATCCGAAACACGCCCAGTACCTGGGGCATGGGAACACGGAAGACGCAAGCAATTTTAGCTGCCAATGAGAGCCCATCCTGACTGGCAGATCCTCTCCTAGTCGGGAGAGTATGCAGCGGGTGGGGCAAAGGTTTGTGGGGCAGAGTCAGTAGCGACAGCGGCGACGAACGAATGTGGACTTGTCCCCAATTTTGACACAACCGGTTAAGACTCGATTCTCAGCGAATGGAGAGAATGAGTCATGGGAGTGTCACGGAGGACGTTCACGAAGGAGTTCAAGTTGGCGGCGGTACGGCGATTGGAAGCCGGCGTATCGATGGCCGAGGTGGCACGGGCGCTGGAGGTTAGCCCGAATGTGTTGCACCGCTGGGTGCGGGAGTTCCGTCAGGCGCCGGGCAACGCGTTTCCGGGCCATGGGCAGCGGCGGTGGAGCGAAGGCAAGATCGCCGAGCTGGAGCGCAAGGTGGGCCAGCAGGCGATGGAAATAGATTTTTTAAAGGGGTGCTTGCAGAACATCGAGGAGCAGCGGGCGCTGCAGGCAACGAGTGGAAGTCCGCGGTCTACCAGAAAGTCGGTGAAGAAGTGAAGGCCGGCGGTGGACTCTCGATCACGCAAAGGATGGAACTGGGCGGGGTGAGCCGGAGCGGATTCTATCGCCATCAGGCAAGGCCCGAGCCAGGTCCCGATCCGGACATGGATTTGCGCGACACCATCCAGCGGATTGCGCTGGAATGGCCCAGCTACGGGCGCCCGCGCATCACGCGGGAGCTCGGCCGGCGCGGCTTCAAGGTGAACGCCAAGAAGGTGTACCGTCTGTTGCGCGAGGACAACTTGCTGTGCGTACGCAAGCGCAGGTTCGTGGTCACCACCAATTCCAATCATGGCCTGCGCGTGTATCCGAACCTGGCTCGCGACATGGTGCTGACGGGTGTGGACCAGCTGTGGCGGGCCGATATCACCTATATCCGCCTGCAGGAGGAGTTCGTTTTCCTGGCGGTGATCCTGGATGCGTTTTCGCGCAAGGTCATCGGCTGGGCGCTGGATCGCACCATGGGAGGCGATTTGACTTTAGCGGCTCTGCGCATGGCCATCAAGAACCGCAACATCCAACCAGGGCTGGTGCATCACTCCGATCGCGGCAGTCAATATGCCAGCTACGACTACACGGACTTGCTGAAGGAGCATGACATCCGGATCAGCATGAGCCGCAAGGGCAATCCCTGGGACAACGCCTCCTGTGAGTCGTTCATGAAGACGCTGAAGTACGAAGAAGTGCTGCGCCAGGAATACCGCGATCTGGCCGAAGCGCGGGCCTCGATCTACGCGTTCATCGAGAAGGTTTACAACCAGAAACGTCTGCACTCGGCGCTGGGCTATCTGCCTCCTGTCGAGTTCGAAGCGCAACTGGCGGCACAACACCTGGAGGCCGCTGCGCGGCAGCTTGTTGCGTGAGTTTTCACAGGCATCGGAGATCTACCCACCCGATGGGCAATGAAAAACCGGGAGCGGTTGTCGGCCACTCCCGGCACTCATCGGTACGGATGAGTCTCAGCCGGTTATTCCTTGGCAGGTTGCGCTCCCGCAGAGCCTGCCTCCGCTTCACCGGCTGGGCTCAGAATGCTGTACAGTGGTTCTGCCGGTCGAGATTTTTGCAGCGAACGGCGATGAGTGTCTTAACCGTTTGTGTCAACCAAGGGGACAACCCCAATGGCGCCCTTCAGCTTCAACCCCAAATCAACCCCAAATACCAGATCGCGATCAATTTTTACAGCTTTTAAGCACTCTTTGAAGCTACCAGCCACACTCCCCAACTCGTTGAAAATACGTTACTTGCATCACTCATAACCCAAAGGTCGCAGGTTCAAATCCTGCCCCCGCAACCAATCAAATCAACCGGTAGACCGGCTCCAGCGCTCTTACCGCATCGTGCTGATTTTCAGGCAGTCGCCGCGTTCCCTTCGCAGTATAGTGTCCTTTGCCATTCCCCAGCTTATGGGGCATCATGCGTATCTCCGAATCATGCCTGAGCAGTCGTTCGGGCAATATTGTTTGGCGTTGTCCAGCCGGAACTCAAAAACTGTGATGCTGATGGAGCCAGCCATGGAACACATTCCGAGCCACGACCATTCGCAGCACATGGGCCACGACCGAACTCACGAAACGCATGAAGGGCACGGCGGACACTCGAACCGAGGGAAGCATTCGGGGCATGATCGGCACGCTGGGCACTCCGTGGCAATGTTCCGGGATAAATTCTGGCTCAGTCTAACCCTCACGCTTCCCGTGGTTTTCTGGTCCGGCGAGGTACAACACTGGCTGGGCTACCGCGCCCCTGTTTTTCCAGGGTCAGCGTGGATCCCGGCCATTCTGGGCACCATCGTTTTTCTGTACGGCGGAAGTGTGTTCATGCGCGGCGCGCGGGGAGAGCTCTCCGATCGACAGCCGGGCATGATGACCTTGATCAGCCTGGCCATCATTGTTGCGTTTGTAGCGTCGTTTGCAGCGACTCTCGGCTATTTCGAAGTGGACGTCTGGTGGGAGCTCGCGACGCTGATCACCATCATGGTTCTTGGCCACTGGCTGGAGATGAAGGCCATTACGCAAGCCCGCGGCGCTCTTGACGCGCTTGCAGCGTTGTTGCCGGACAGCGCAGAACGCCTGACGGAGTCGGGCATCGAAATAATCCCGGTTGCGGAACTGAGTGTGGGCGATTTAGTTCTCGTGCGTCCCGGATCGCGTGTGCCTGCTGATGGGACGGTGAGGGAGGGCACCGCCGATGTCGATGAGTCCATGATGACCGGTGAGTCGAAGTCCATTTCGAAGGGGCCCGGCGCTGCCGTGGTGGCGGGGACGGTTGCAGCGGGTGGGAGTCTTCGCGTGCAGGTAAGAGCCGTTGGGGAACAGACAGCGCTCTCAGGCATTATGCGGCTGGTCGCCGCCGCGCAGGCTTCCGGTTCCCGTGCTCAGGCCCTGGCGGATCGCGCCGCAGCTCTTCTATTCTATGTCGCGGTTGCATCCGGAATTCTGACACTCGGTTACTGGTGGCTGGCTGGTGATAAGGAACATGCACTTGTGCGAACTGCCACAGTGCTGGTTATCGCCTGTCCACACGCTCTGGGCCTTGCAATTCCTCTCGTGATTGCCATTTCAACCTCGCTTGGCGCGAAACATGGCCTGCTGGTCAAGGACCGTCTGGCACTCGAGCTGGCCCGCAATTTGGACGTCGTGATCTTTGATAAGACGGGAACACTGACCAAAGGCACCCCGATTCTTTCGGGAGTGGCGGCTGCAACTGGTACCAGTGAATACGAATTGCTCGGCCTTGCCTCTGGAGTGGAAGCGGACTCCGAACACCCCATTGCCAGAGCCATCGTGAATGGCGCCGAGCAGCGCGGCGTCGCTCCTCAACAGACGACCAACTTTGAGGCATTGTCAGGACGTGGGGCAAGCGCAATCCTAAACGGACAGAAGGTTGCTGTCGGCGGTCCGCGATTGATTGAGGACGCAAAAGCCGCCGTTTCACCTGCGCTCGCGAGGGCAGTGGATATATGGGCAACCGAGGGACGCACCGTTCTTTATGTTGTTCGAAACAGCAATGTAATTGGCGTGCTGGCTGTCGAGGACGAGATTCGGCCGGAGTCCGCCGAGGCAGTCAAATCATTACACAAGCTTGGTGTGCGCGTGGCGATGATTACCGGGGATGCACAGGCTGTTGCAGAATCAGTTGCGAAACAGCTTGGGATCGACGAAGTAGCAGCGCAGGTCCTGCCCGCCGATAAGGCATCGGCGATGGAACGATTTAAGGCTGGCGGTAAACGGGTGGCAATGGTCGGCGACGGTGTGAACGACGCGCCGGCACTCGCGACGGCGGATGTCGGGATTGCGATTGGCGCCGGCACCGACGTTGCTGTAGAGTCTGCGGGGATCGTTCTCGTGCGCAGTGATCCGCGCGACGTTGTGGGAGCCATTGAGTTGTCGCGGGCCACGTATCGAAAAATGGTGCAGAACCTGTTGTGGGCAACTGCCTATAACCTGATTGCGATTCCCGTGGCGGCCGGGCTGTTGATCCGTTGGGGAGTTGATCTGCCGATGAGTATTGGCGCAATCGCCATGAGCCTCTCCACGATTGTTGTCGCGCTCAACGCCCAGCTTCTCCGTCGTTTGAAATTCGTATAGCTGCGCTGCGAACGATCTTCCAGACCGGATTAAGAGTAAATTCAAGACGCTGCGGCCCCGACAGCCAAATTCCTTTTAGCGGATGCGTCGCGCTTGTTCCCTTACAATTGCCGCAGTCGAGGATGGAGCCGTGGCCATGCTGCTCCGCCGTGTCTCAAGGCTACCGGGCCCTGCCGAGGCGGTGCGCCGATGGCGCGACCCGCATACAATACAGATACCTGCGGCGCAGAGATCACCCGCTCCGGCGCGCGAACGGGCGGTCTAATTAGGTAAGCTGATGGCGAAAGAGCACATCAAGGTCTACATTCAGACTCCCAGTTGGTTCATCCGGCCGCGAAATACCGACTGGCGTTACACGCGCTTCAACATCCCCCGCCTCAGCAACTTCATTCCTGAATGCGAGTTCCATCTTTCGCGATCGCGGGCGGTCGCCCTTGACGCAAACGCACGTTACCTCAAGGGGATATTGCGCCACAGGCTACATATTCCATTCAAGCCTGATGCAGCATCTCATCTGGATCGGCAGGAGTTTTTGTGTAGTGGCTGTGACCTCGTCTATTGCCACGACAGCTTCCCTGGGAATGCCGATTCGATCCCGATTGTGTGGCAGAACTCGATACTTGACCCCGAGATGAAGAGGGCGCGCGGCGATTCGGAGGAGGATATTGGGAGGGAATCGGCTACCAAAAAACTTTGTTTTGCAATGGCGGCCAGGGTGCAGGTCTCTACCGAGGCAGAGTGCGTCCGGTTGAGCCGATGGTTTCCTGAGCTTGCGGATAAATTTGTTGCGGTGCCTTTCTTTCTTCCCGATGTCAGGCCCATCGCAGAGGATGATGCATCAAAAAAGTTCGCGCCTAAGGATGGACTTCGATGCCTTTTTGTGGGGCACGAGGCCCGCAGAAAAGGACTCGCGCGTGTTTACGCTGCGTTTTCCTGCTTGCCGCCGCGTATTCAGAGGCGATTGCATCTAACGGTGGTGTCCGCACAAACCGACGGCAAAATCGAGGCACCTTCCCTGCCGAATCTGCGGGTCTGCGGCGCGCTTCCATCTCCGCGTGTGCAGGACCTGCTGCGCGAGAGTGATGTTCTCCTTATGCCGTCCTTCTTTGAAAGTTACGGCATTATCTTCCTCGAAGCCATGTCCCAGGCAGCCATTCCCGTGGTTCCCGATTGGGAGGTGCAAAGAGAGATTGTGGATTACGGCGCGGCTGGAATCGTGACAAGCGGTGACCCGCTGGAAATTGCCCGGAAACTGGAAGAGTTACTCGACGACGGCAATCTCCGCATCGCGCTGGCCACGAATGCGCGAAAGCGATTTGAGACATCCTATGCGCCAGAGGTGGTGGCAGAGAAATTTCGGTCCTTGTTCCACCGTGCCGCCCGGCCTCATCAGGCGTGACTGAACGGGTTGCCCGGAAGCATGGCGCGCGGCGTGCTGGATGCGTGTCACGAGGCAGCACAACTCAAGCCGCAGTTTGCCCAAGGGTGATTCCGGCGAACCGGTCGAGGGCCTTTGTCCGAAAGGTCCGGTCGAGGAAATTGAGCTAAGATGCCCTATGCAGCGCGTGATGGCTCCAGTTTTGCCCCAAACGCCGCTATGCCGTGAGCCGCAATGCCGCAAGCAGGCCGTGCCTGTCTCGGCACTATGGCCGGGATGGTCGTCGCCTGCATGTGATTGGTCGGCAAGGATATGAGACGTCTATGCCGCATCTGGGAGTGCTTGGCCATTGCAGCGGTGGTGCTTTGCCCATCGATTTATGGTCAGCGGCAATCCGACCTGATCACCCAGACACCTCTTCCGCGCGGATCAGTTCTCGTCATTGGCTTTCTGGGAGGGTATGAACGCTGGAACGATGAGCACCGGAGCGTGCGCAGACTGGTTTTGAAGCTGCGCCAGAGGCCGGGTATCTACACCGAGTCAATTGAAAACCACCGGCGCAAGGTTGCCCTTCGCCTGCTTCGCCGGGCGCTTGACCGGAACGGGGACGGCAAACTCGATGCCGAGGAAAGGTCCCAGGCACGCGTCATCCTGTTCGGGCAAAGCTGGGGTGGCGCTGCCGCAATCTCGACCGCCAGGGATCTGGGTGAGATGGGGGTCCCCGTTCTGCTGACGGTCCAGGTGGATAGCGTCGGGCTCCGTGACCAGTGGATTCCGCCGAATGTGAGAGCGGCGGTGAACTTCTATCAGCACGACCCACTCACCATTCAGGGCCGCAGCGAGATTCGTGCCCAGGATCCGACGCAAACGCGGATACTCGGCAACTTTGAGGAGTCGTATGTTGCGCGGCCGGTGGATGAGTCGAATGCGTCGTGGCCGAGACGCGTGTTAGGCGGCAGCCACGTGAAGATGGAGCTTGATCCCGCAGTCTGGAGGCAGGTGGAGAGTTATATTACCAATGTCGCCGCGGGGAGGCTGCCATGAAGCGCGCTGTTCTGCTGAGTCTGCTGTTGTGCATGCCGCTTTGGGCGCAAAGCCGCCAGATGGATGTGGCCGCGGGAAGCGGGTGGGTGGATACCGGGATTGACCTGACCGCCGGCGATAGCGTGCAGATTACAGCCACCGGGCAGGTACAGTATGTGAACGAGAGCAGCGCCAGCGGACCGGAAGGGCTGCCGCGAGGATTTGCCGACCTGCTGCGCAATCTTCCCCTCAACAAAGCCGGTCGCGGTGCGCTGGTGGGCCGGATCGGTTCCAGCACGGCGGCGCGCTCATTCCTTGTGGGCGGAAAGTTTGACTATCGCGCACCCATCGCCGGGCGGCTATTTCTGGCCGTCAACCAGGCATCATTTGACCAGGCAACCGGAAGCTACCACGTCACTGTGAAACGCACGGCCATAAAGGTGCAGGCCGCTGCAGAGGTGCAGGTTCCTGCATTCCCGCAAAAGCTGATTGACTCCATACCGCGACGGGTGAACGACGCCGAAGGCAATGCTGGCGACCGGGTGAACTTCATCCTGATTGGTTCACAGGATCGCGTACAGGCGGCGCTGAAGGCCGCAGGCTGGGTGGTGGTTGACCGCAGTGACAAGGATGCGGTGCTGCGGGGATTGCTGGCGACATTTTCAAAAGAGGCATACGTAACCATGCCCATGAGCACGCTGCAGCTCTTCGGGCGTCCCCAGGATTTTGGTTACGCTCAGGCCGATCCATTGCGCGTGGTGGCATCGAGGCACCACTTCCGCATATGGAAGGCTCCCGAGACACTCGACGGCATGACGATCTGGGCCGGTGCAGGCACCCATGACATTGGGTTCGCCCGCGACGAGCGCAACAACGGAATCACGCACAAAATCGACCCCGACACCGATGGCGAGCGTGACTATATTCGCGATAGCCTGCTGCAGACCGGGATGGTGACGAAGGTTGACTACATCACGCCAACCGATCCGGTGCTGAAGGCTCAGACGGCAACGGGATCAGAGTTCACTTCGGATGGGCGCACGCTGCTGGTTTATCTTTCGGCCGGGTCAGGCGATGAGTCGGCGGCATTCGGTGACATCTTCTGCTCAGTGCTGAAGCAGAAAAATCCCGACGGTGGTGATTGGGGGCCATGCTCGCAGTACATCTCCGCGCCGGGACGCGACGATGAAACGCTCTCGCCGCTTTCCAATCAATTTCGCGTATTGGTCGTTCCGGGCATTCTCAGCTCCTGCGTGCCCGATTCACCTGCATTTCAGGAGGGCATTGAGGCTCTGAAGATGCAGTATTCCATGGATGCAGCGGTGTTGCCGGTGCCCAACGACTCCAGTGAATCGAATGCCGCGGTCATCGCCCGCTATCTGCGCGAACACAAGTCAGGCGATGACAAAAAATTCATCCTGGTGGGTTACAGCAAAGGCGCACCAGACATCCAGGTGGCGCTGGCTCAAGATCCGGACATCAAGAACCAGGTGGCGGCATTCGTCACGGTCGCAGGCGCCGTGGGCGGCTCGCCCATTGCCGACCTGTTGCCCCAGGTGGCTGAGAAGTACATGAATGTCGTGCCGCTCAAGAGTTGCCAGGGTGATCTTTCCACCGGATTCAAGAGCCTGAAGCGCAGCGTTCGCCATGCCTTCATGGCAGCGCATCCAGACACCGGTGTGCCCACATTCTCGCTGGTGGCTCATTCAAGCGAGACAACCACGTCGAAGTCGCTGCTGGCCACCTGGCGCATGCTCGCCACCTATGGCGGCATTGAAGACGGCCAACTGTTAAAGGACGATGCCGTCATCCCCGGGGCGACGTTTCTTGGCGCGGCACTGGCCGATCACTTTGCCGTCGCGCTGCCGTTCGACAAGTCGCCCGATTCGGCCATCCGCTCCGGCATGGACAAGGCACGGTATCCCCGGGCCGCGCTGCTTGAATCGCTGGTCCGCTTTGTAACTGCGGACCTGGACAAGCAGAGCGGCAACGCGGAGAAGTAGCCAGCGCTAGTTGGGGAACTGCACCGTGCCCACCATCTGACTCGCGATGGGATCGAAGTTGGACAGCAGGGAGTGCGGCGCGGCCAGCACAAGAAACCAGAGACCCGACTCGCGCGGAACTGTATAGAGATAAACCACCTGATCCGGGTCCTGTTGCAGAGAGGTCCTGGTGGTGAGCCGCGTCTTGAGCGCCGCCTTGCCCCCCACCTGCGCACGCTGCGGGCTGTCGGCTTTCAGATTGGCGTCGCCCTGGCGCATTGCGTCGATGAACTCGCGCGTGCTGGCCTCAAGATTTACGGTGGACGTTCCGGCCTTGGGCACGTAATAGTCGATCATTGCGCCGGCGATCAGCTCCTCGCTGTTGTTTTGTCCTTTCACCAGGCCGCCCTGCGGGACAATATAAAGACTGCTGCCGGGCTGCGGCTGACCAACCCCCCATGACTCCGGATAGGCGACTGAGAAGCCGTTCGCAACATAGTCCTTGAATCCCTGCGGCAGGTTCGGCCGCGGAGTGGCATTTTCCTTGGCAAGAATCAGCATGCCTGGCTGTGGCCTGGGCGGAGGCAGGGTGGCCACGAGTTTCTTGATCTCGGGGAATTCGCCGGTGCTGGCGTCGTAGTCTCGCTTGGGATAGAAGCGAATGTCCTGGGACACATATCGAATGCGGCTGCTGGTGGCGGGGTGGTCAGCCAGCCAGAGCGCCAGGCCTCGCGGCTCGGTTTTGGTGCCCATCGATTTCTGCAATTTTTGAAAGAAGAGGGGGAGCTGCATGGGATCGTATCCGGCCGCGGCCATCATCCGTGCTCCATTCAAGTCGGCGTCGCGCTCGTAGTCGCGCGAGAACTTCATCAGCACCGAGTTCGCCCCCAGCGCGGTTCCTGTCTGCGTGAGCTGGCAGAGCATGCCGCATTGGCCGCTCTGATCCAGCGTGAGCGTGCCTGCGGCCACGCCGATAATTTGAAAGAGCGATCCCCACGTCTGCTGCTTTGAGATTTGAGCGGCCCCGTGGCGCAGTGCCACATGCGACATTTCATGCGCCAGAACACCCGCCACTTCGGCCTCGTTGTCGGCTGCCTTCAGCAGGCCAGTATTCACAAACATGGGTCCGCCGGGCAGGGCGAATGCGTTGATGGAGTTGTCGTTGACAAGCTGGAAATGATACGGATAGTTGTTCGCCTCCGGCGTCCTGGCCAGCTTGTCGCCAATCTGGTTGAGCCAGTTCTCAATCTTAGCGTTGTGAATCACGTCCATCTCGCGCTCGACCTGCTTTGAAAATTGCTGGCCGATCTCGATCTCCTGGGCGCGCGACAAGGACGTCTTCTGTACGCGAACGACAGCCTGCCTCGAAGGCTGCTGGCAAAGCGCAGCCAGTGGAAACGCAAAAACCAGTACCATCGCAATGCGGTTCATGGGCCCCTCCTGTCAACCGCAGTCTTCGTACGACTCTGCACACGAT
>DASSHM010000264.1:0-2625 GCA_035692885.1 Occallatibacter sp. | reverse complement strand
AAACACCTGCCCCCGCCACAGGATCCTGCTGGACGAGTAGCTCGCCGCCCAGAAGCAAAATCCCATCAGGTCGCGAATCGGATACAGCACCAGCAGACCGAACCAACTGCGATCACCTACCGCCAGCCTGCCCACCGCCACCGACAGCGCCAGCCGCGTCATCACCGTCCACCCCAGCGCCGCCGCGCCCCACGCCGCATGGCCCAGCCCCGCCGCCGCGGCCAGTGCCAGCAGGCCGAAGGGCATGCTGAACGTCAGCGCCGTGCCAAAGTGGCCCCTCGGCCGTGAAAACCGCGTCGACTTCATCCATCGCACCTGATGCTTCATCGACTCGGCAAAGCGTGTATTGATCACCATGTGTTCGATGGCGAAATGGCTCAGCACCACCTTCTGGCCCAGCTTCCACGTCTCATTGCCCAGCACAAAGTCGTCCGCGCAATAGTCCGCCGTCACCTTGAATCCGCCCATCGCCCGCACCGTGTCGCGCCGGAATGCCATGGTTGGACCCAGCGTGAACTGCATGCCTTCCATCATCCGCGCCACCAGCACGCCCGCGGTCATCTCCACGCTCATGCCCACCGCCTCAAGCCTCGCCCACAGTCCGCCCCCGGCGGCCACGCCGCGATACGGGCAGCACATGCCGCCAACCTGCGCATTGGCGAACGGCAGCGCCACCGCGCGCAGATAGTCGGGCGTCACCCGCACGTCGCTGTCGCTGATCACCAGAATCCCGTGCGATGCCGCCGCCTCCATCAGCTCAAGTGAAGCCACCTTGGCATTGATGTACTGCGGCTCGCCGGTCCAGAGAAACCGCGCCGGAACCTGCGGGTACCGTGCCGCCACCGTGCGCGCAATCTCCAGGCCGGCATCGTCTGCCGTGCGCGCGCAAAACAGAATTTCGTAGCGGGGATAATCCTGCTCAAAAAAGCTGGTTAGATTGGCCTCAAGCTCCGGCTCTGCCCCGTGCAGAGGCTTCAGCAATGTGAGCGGCGGAGCAAACCCGGGCCGTTCCTTGAGCGCCGCGAGAGCCCTGCGCCGCTCGTGCAGATAGCCCGGCACCGCCCACAGCGCCATGGCCGCAAACACGGTTGAGGTGAGCAGGCCAAATCCGGCCAGAGCAAGCAAAAAGTAGAGCATGCAGAATTCAGCATACCCGTTATTGAGTGAAGAGAAGCGGGATTACTCCGGAGAAACTCGCGGCCCCGCGCAACGCGATGGTCCTTCGCCTGGCGTCAAAGCTTGCGTGTGGGCGCGGACTTCGGCTCGACAACCGGCTTGCGCAGCGGCACAATCGCGCCCGGCTGAGTGGGTGCCGCCTGCTGAAAGCGCGTCAGCATCTCGCCGCGCACATACTCTACAAAGCTCTGCATCTGCCGGTTCATCTCCTCCATGCGCTCGCGCATCTGCAGGATGATTGCGATTCCCGCAATGTTCACGCCCAGATCCCGCGCAAGGTTCAGGATAAACTCCAGCCGCTCCAGGTCCTCGTCCGTGTAAAGACGTGTATTGCCTTCCGTGCGCGACGGCTTCAGCAGCCCTTCACGCTCGTAGAGGCGCAACGTCTGCGGGTGAATCTCGTACATCTCGGCCACCGCCGAAATCATGTACGCGCCTTTTGACTTCCGTCTCGCTACCATGGCAACCTGCCGCCCGCCTTGCGCAAATCAACACTCAGCACATGCCTGTTACAGCTTGTCATACAGCCCCGCGCGCGGGTCCTGCGCATTCAATTTCGCCAGCTCGCGCATAATCTCGCGGCTGCGTTCGTCCTGCAACTGCGGCGTCACCACGGAAATGGTCACTATCTGGTCGCCGCGCTGTCCCGGCTGCTGGGAGCTCTCCACGCCCCGCTCGCGCATGCGCAGCTTCTGCCCGCTCTGCGTTCCCGGCGGAATCTTCAGTTGCGCGCGCCCGTCAATCGTGGGTACGTCCACCTTGGTCCCCAGCGACGCTTCGGGCACCGTCACCGGCACCGTGATCTGGATGTCATCTCCCACCCGGGTGAAGACCGGATGCGATCCCGTGCGCACAATCACGTACAGGTCGCCGGCTGCGCCGCCGTTCACTCCCGCGTTGCCCTTGCCCTGCAGGCGAATCCGCTGCCCGTCGCGCGTACCGGGTTTGATGCGGAATTCAACCGTCTCCGGCCGATTCACCAGCCCCTCGCCATGACAGGTGCCGCATGCGCGCGTGGTGCGCCCCGTGCCATTGCACCGCGGGCACGTGATGTCAAACTTCATCCGCCCGCCCATCTGTGTCACATGTCCGGTTCCGTTGCACTCCGGGCACTGCGTCGCGCCGCCCGTGTACGCCTGTCCGTGACAGGTTGGACACGTCTCCTGCCGGTGCACCATCAGCCTTGCCTGACCGCCGCGAATCGCCAGCCAGAAATCCACCGTCGCCTGATATTCAAGGTCCGTGCCCGGCTGCGGTCCATGCGGCTTGTTCTGCTGCTGCGCACCTGAAAATATCCCTGAAAAAATATCCTTGAAACCGCCCCAGCCCGAGCTCCCCGCGCTCGCCGAGCCGCCGCCAAAGCCCGAAAAATCAAATCCGCCAAAGTCCACCGGCGGACGTCCGCCCGTGCTCTGCTGCCGCGCATAGGCCTCGGCCTGCGCTGGGTCA